>CAVPMI010000066.1:0-91497 GCA_963705975.1 uncultured Pseudomonadota bacterium | reverse complement strand
AAAAATTGCTGCTGACCTAAAAGCTGGAACGACAAAAAAGCAATCACCAAAATCAAGTTTTTCACATTCACCAGCAGATGTGTTTAAAGCAGAGCTGGCAACTATTCAAGCACGTAAATTGGAAGTTGAAGAGCTTTTAAACGGTTCACTAAAAAGAGAACTAGAAGCCTTAGAACTAAAGGAAACAAAAATTCAGGATCTACTCAAGTTGTACCCATAAAAAATGGCACAAGGGGATGGCCGGATTTAAAGAAGGCTAATACTGACTGATTGTTCAGGCCGGACTAAACAATTGTCACAATTAAAATATGCAGTGCGAATTATAACGAATTGGATAGCAGCCTTTGACAGTATTAAGGAATAGTTTGTTTGAATGGCTGCTATGCGGATTTTATGGTGGCATATTACGGATATTCGCAATCGGCCATTTTGCGACATTTAAGATTTGAAATGTATGGCTGTTGCATCACCGCTAGTTGCCATTCAACGCAAAGCTAAACTACCTGACTAAAGAAAGAATCTCAGACTCTAATTCTGAGATCATTTGGTCTATTTGCAAGCCAATTTTTCTATTATGGATTATTCTGGCTTCTTTATCCGATGAAATGACGATTTCCATTGCATTGTAGTGTTTATAAACTTTATTACCTTTTTTATTGCCCCAATAATTATTAATAAGGCTTTGCACTGCTGTCTCAATTTTCTGATCTTCCTTTAAATAAAGACTTCTCGCTATTATTTTCAATAGATTATCGTTTGAGCAAAAAAACCATATTGTCTGTTCTGAGTGATTTTTAGATAGTTTTCTATATTTCGTAATGTATGTTAAATCCCAAGCAGCATTTTTCACCCCTTTGATTAGGGTATCTGCATTGCCCGTGTTTATTTTTTTTATCATTGTCGGGAGAGAGCTTCTTTTTGGGCTAAAAAACAATAAGGCAAAAAATATTGATCCCGGCGAAGTAGAGCAATCATGAGTAATCCATTCCAAAAATATCCTTGCGTTTTCCGTGTCTTCAAGTGAGTTTTTTGATAAAGCGGTAACTTTCAGTAAATGTAAGTATTTTAGCTTCCAGTCATCAAGCAGTTTTCCATAATTGGATTCCTCGGTATCTCGAAAATTACCATCTATTATTTTTTTCGCACTTTGGATTTCTTCATTACTAAACTCATATGTTAAACCCAAGGCTAACCTTGCATAACCCATTGGGTGAATGTGGTCCGCAACCCTAAAGTAATACAAATCTTCAATGGCTTGTGAATGGCTGTTTTTTGAAGTTCTTTCATAAAGAGATATGTTAGGCTCTATATTGAAATTTCCTAATATAAAGAAGCACATAACTGCACAACAAAACTGATAATCTTTAGTTTCGGTGCTAGGTATTTTATTGCCTTTTGCAAGATTTACCACTCTAGTGAAAATATTATTGTCTATCAGAACATTGTGGTTAAGACCTTCCTGTCTTAGCATGTACCGTTCTAAACAATAAATATCTTCTATAGTTGATGACGCAATCAGTGGATTAGCGTCCCTTACAATTTTTTTTATCGGCTCAAAATAATCTTGAGCAAACTCAAACTCAATGACGCAGATTTCTTGCATATCGGTATTCGATTGCCTAACGTGAAGTTAACCGGCTGCGCGCTTTTGCACAGTCCGGGGTTGAACGTAGGGTTAGATACGAAATATCCATTACTCTACGACCAAAGGAGTGGGTGACTTGTAAAGCACTGAGCGTTGCACGCTTTTGGTGAAACCTATTTTCTCCTTGAAGTAGAAAATAAAGGCATCAGCTAGCTCATTAGGCGCACGAGGATCTATGAGGATGTTATCAATTAACTTTTTGGGATTGACCTTGATTTTTAATCCTTCGGTAACTTGGTCTATTTTTGCATTTGGCGATATGCAAACTGCTCGATATTCAGCCTCATGATCAAATGCTTCTCGCTTCATAAATAGCATGTCAAGCGCCTTCTCCAGGCTGAATGAGTCTGCCAGTTCTGCATGAATAGTTCTGGCTGTCTTGTTGAAATTGAACTGACTCATGTAGTCGACATCTCCGAGTCGAAATTCAAGCTTTTTTTCTTTTGCCCCTTTTTCCAATGCCTGCCGAAGCTTCTTTGTGCTGGTTGATACTCTTATGCCTAGATGGTTTGGAGAGTAAATTCGCCACATTGCATCTGATACGCCCTTGCTACACCAGCACTGTGCGAAAATTTTATGGTTTTCTTGGTGGATCAACCTTGTTTCATATGGGTCTGACCATGACGATGGATGAGCAAAGAAAAGCTCCTGTCGCTCGAATAATTGAACAACATGATGAAAATTCATTATCCGATAAAGTTTGCCAGCTTTGTTCTTCATGACCTAGTTCTAACAAGTGATTATATAGTTTCTGTATATCTTCCCGTATCGGGTGATATACACCTTGCCTTTTTATCCTGGCGACAGTCAGCTATGTGACATTAACTTGCCAATCATATTATGAATGCAATAGACCGGTTTGGGTCGTTACCGGCTAACCACCGAATCCTGATGCCGACGTTCATACTATCGCATTTGCATAACTTTATATAAAAAAACCTCCAACCCAACAAGGGCGGAGGCTATATAATTTACTACAGGGAGGTTAACGTTATCTAAATTCGCACAGGTGCCTTAAACTCAACGTTGAAAGTCAATCAAGCTATGCCAAATAGTAGTGTAGAAATTGCATAGTCACCGGCCATGAGACAATGAATGCCGGCAAATGAAAATAGTCCGATAAAGATGTCTCTGTACAGATTGGTTTGCATGAATTTTTACCGTGGTTAATTTGAAGGTATGGCTAAAGCATAAAACATTCAAATTATTTTACAATCTACTGGTTATTGCATAAACTATTCCCTAACAAGAAACAATGATGCGGTTAAAACATTCGCAGTCCTCGCAAATTTACACTATGATTTGCGGTTTACAGATTGAAAGCACGTTGACCAATATGACCAAATCTGAACTAATTTCCGCAATCGCGACTAAACAACAGCACTTGCAGCAAAAGGACGTAGAGCTTGCGGTAAACGGTATTGTTGAAATTTTATCCACAGCTGTCGCCAACTCTGAAAGAGTAGAAATACGTGGCTTTGGCGGCTTCACCACTGTTAAGCAAAGTGCGCGTATAGGCCGCAACCCAAAGACCGGCAAACAGGTTAGTATCGTTAACAAACACAAAGTACATTTTAAACCTGGCTTGGATATGCGTGATCGTGTCTGTGCCTCAATGTCAAAATACAAAATTATCAGGGATCTATAGCCCGCTTAAAAATTGACAAGCCACATGATTTATGAAATGCTCGTACACGAGCACCTATGGACATTCCATTAAAGCCTTTATTTCGGCAAAAAAAATCCGGTCACTGCCTTTTTGCAGCGCCGGATTTGAGTATATGAGTACCAGGTTGCTAATAAGCCAGGGACAAAAGATTACAATCGGCCAATTTTGATATGATAGTTTCGCAACTCTTTTCTGAGCATATCAATTATTAAATTTGTCGCATCTTTTACCAATACTTTTTTTCCTGTGTTATCCAGCATTGTTGCATCGGGTAGATGGTAACGCAACAAAGCACGATCAAGTGCTAGCCCCAAAGAATCATTATATAAAAAGTTTAACTGTTTATTGGTGACCTGTCTTTGTATAAACGCCTTTTGATTATCGTTTAAACCGCACAGTGTTATATTAACTGCTTCCTGAACAGTAGTTGGAAATTCTGAGGCAAAGAGATTATCAAGTTGACCATAATAAATCATGACACTTCATCCTGACCGTAATTTAGTGGACAAGAATCTAGTAGCTGCTTATATAAGCAACTACAAAAAATACGCCACTGATCTTTTGATCTTATATTAGGCATTACTGCACTGCTAAATTTTTTTACATAGCGTTGCACCGTCCAATTTACCTCTTTACTAAGTTTTACCTTCGTTATTGGTATTGAAATTTTTCCCTTAATACCAAGACCAAGCATGGCCTTTCTTACATGTGAAGCTTTGATGCGTTTTAGTGTTTTGTCCTCCAAAATCTTTTGCCAAATTTTTGTTGATGTATCAAAATCAAAATTATTTGTTAAAAACTCGCGAAATGTCGCTTCGGTTACGCACGACAAATACATCATATTTGGGTCCAACTCCAGGTACAACGTTGCTGCACTCAAATTGCGTGAAAGATATGACGGCGATAAATCTGTCTTTTTCTTTAATAATGCTGCCGGACTTTGGAAACCATTACATAAATGGCCTCGGTGCCGAACAATTGTGGCAATTGCGCCAAAGGTAGAACAATTGGCTTCGTTTATTGTGCTCAATAGGGCTTCCAATTCATCACGACTAATACCTGCTTTTGGTTCTGATCCCGGTGTACGGTTTAAATAATGCAATGACTGCTGAATACGAAGATGTACAGCGTTACGATAGTTTTTCATAAAATCCCCAAATATAAGATGTTTAACTATATCTAAATTAGTATTTTTAATGCCAAGTTGGCACGATTAACATAGATCAACCGTTTTACGCATAATACATGGCATGCTTCTTGCTTAAATACCTTGACAAGCACATGAAATTTTGTTATCGTATGTCCAAGTTCTGAGTTTCAAAGAACTTATCGGTCATCAGTTGAACCCCAATCATATAGATATAGCTGCAAGCACAAACCTGCTTATCGGCTTTTTGTTGTGCCTGGCATAAACGGATGCCCTTAATTTAATGCAAAGTATTTGGAGTAACGACATGGCTATTGAAGCTGATGATACAAGTGTGGATTTTGGAAACCCAGTTGAGGTATTAGGGTTGTGTTTATTAAAAACAACAAATCTTTTTATTGAATTAGCCGGTGACGGCATCAACAGAGATGCCTATCGTGAAGTAGCAAAAACCGTGCGATGTTTGACACATGCGCTGGAATCTCTCCAGTTGAGCAATGATTTTGGCGATGACGGCGACGATCCAGACCCTGACGGCGAAGAATCTGAAATGGAAAAATTCTACAATTCTTCTGATGGTTAATGGGAGTATGTAAATGACGAAGCAACCGAGGTTTGAACTTGGCAAAGTGGTTATAACACCTGGCATACAGGGAATCATTGAACGATTTTATTTTAACCCGCATGAAATACTTGAGCGGCATCTTGCAATGGATTGTTCAGATATGGACGCGGAAGACCAACAGGCGAATTCTGATGCTCTTGTGAATGGCAGTCGTATATTTTCAAAGTTTATATTTATACCGAATTTGCAAGTAAGCATTGACGTATTTGTAATTACGGAAGCTTGCGACAATGAAGGCATGCGTCAATCAACCTGCATTTTACTCCCTGGCGAATACTAAAACTTTATCACCGTAACTAATAACCTGAGGTAACCACAATGGCTACAAAAAACGAACAAAAAACTGATCCAAAATCAAATGTTGAACTGCTGGCCTCACACAATGACAATCTTAATGCCGAAAAGACGGAAGAGGAGTTACAGCAATTACTGGATGAGACAGCGCGATTGTTGAAAGCAAAACGTGAAAACCGTAAAGCCAACAATATCGCGCTATTGAATGAAACCTGCCAAAAAGCTGGACTAACTTTAGCCGATTTAAAAGCATTTGTTAAAGGCTACGGCAAACCGGCGCGAGATCCAGCAGATGTTAAAATTTACCAAAATCCGTCAAATCCTCAAGAACGATGGACTGACAACGGCGGAAGGAAACCAAAATTCATAAGGGAATTATTAAAGTCGGGTCACACCTTATCATCGCTTGAAGTTCCAGCACCTTCACCGGCAGAACAAGCGCCATTAGATGCAAATGTAAACGAACAACCCGCGACCGCGTAACAATTACAAATCTTTAAAAAATGTAGAGTGGCTTAAGCTTAGGCCACTCCTCCTGTAAGTTAGCTATTATTTTATTGGAGAAGCACATGCCTCAACTCATACAACACATTGACCAGATTGGCCGTGAAAAGCAACGTGCAGTACTTTATCTTACCTTTAATCCACCGGCTACTGACGAAGACGATTTCTGGGGAACAGACGTGGATTGGGAAAACGATGCTATGCGCAGGCAAGTAATTGCATGGCTAGTTGAACATCAGATTAACTATCAACCGTGCGATGCAGTGGCATCAGAAAATTGTATGGTGTCGTACCAAGGTCAAATTTACGTGGATGTACCCTACGATGAAACCGACAAGCAGTATCAATTAGTACGTGGCTATCTTGAGAACCCGGATGGCACTATGATATTTGCCACTGTCACGTTTTGGGTACTCCCATTAGAAAACGCCATGATAAACGCACATCATGACGAACCGGGGTTTTGGGAAAAGTGGGCAGAAAACTTTTAAAATTTAAAGTTCATCGTCGCCTGCATCGTGAATATCAAACTTGGAATGGTGTGAACATCATGCAACTATGATTACGAGATGCTGTTGACTATACCTGGCTTGAACAACGAAATCATCATCTACCTAAATACTGAAATCGGTATCGCTGTTGAATACAAAAAACGTAATTGGGGTTTGTTGGTGTGTTTTGATGGTGTACCGGTAAAAAGTGCGGATGATTACTACTGCGCATTGACGCTACCAGAATGGCGTACCAAGTACAGCAGTCGTACAGAACTATGTCGTAGTGAAATGTTTAAACCATTTTTGATTTGGATAAATAATCGCCTATGTACTGCAACTTATCTTGGCCTGTATTGCACTGCAAAGGGTTCTACATATGCAGAGCTGTTGACGAAGCCCGATGAAAGCGCCGCACATTTGTTTAACCTATGGTCGTAATGTATTGGAGGTAATCTCATGACTAACGATTTAAGAATTTGTGTATTGGGTATCGGCGAACAGGGAACAAAAGCCGTTGAATATATAAAGCAATGTTCTTCATTGCCACTATTTTATAATCAAACAACCGAAATTGACTGTATGGTCATTGTTTCGGCAATTGAAGATCAGCATACAGTAGATGCAATTATTTATGTAGTCGGTCACTATAACAGTGAAAATCAACTTGCATTAACAATTGCGCTAAAACCACAGGCGTATGATATTCAGTACATTCAACGCGTACATAAAATAAAATCACATTGCTGCGTAATCTTTCCTGGTTACCGACTTGGAACATATTCATTTGATTGGCCAACGCAATTCAAATTTGCAACGCAAATCATTGACGGATTATTTAGCACATTTTTTCAGCGCCAGACAATTGGGTTTGACTTTTGCGAATTAGTGGACTTGCTAAAAAAACCAGAAATGCTAGCGATTGCATTTTGCGATACGTTTGCATACGATTTTATCAAATCAATCAATCTAGATTTGGTAACGCCTTTAAAGCGGGGTGGAATTCAATTGGATGCAAATACCAGATTATTTGTTAATGTAATTTTATCAAAAATAAACATGGATGACTTTTTTGCCGTTGAAGAAAAATTGTTTCAAGAACTGTTTATATTAGATTACGTTGTTTGCACCACAATTGAATCCAGACTTGAAAACGAAATCGGCTTATTTATTGTTATAACTAACCAGGAACTAAAATGAATATCAAACAACGGGAACTTATCAGTAGTCTTCAGGAAAAATCGCGTATGTTGCAAAGCTTCACAAAGCAATTGTCACGAGATCTAGAAGCACTGAATGAAACGTGTACTGTTAAGGTACGAAGAGAGTATACGGACAAAGAAATTGAAAATCTAGTGGTTTTAAATCAACGGCTAATCGGCATAGAGAGCTATCTAAAAAAGGAGTCAGAAGCAGAATGTCAGTTATTAAGGATACGCGTAGCCAATGAAAATGATCTAATCTATGATTACGAAATTGATGTTACCATGAATTATGTCTTACGCGAAGATGATCCAGAGTTTGACCCGGACGACGATAATATCTTGACCACCCGAAATTTTTCTGTAAAACGTTTAGACCGAGAACAAGACCCAGAACGAGAATGGGGAGTAGGTGACAATCAAAATCATCACGACCCGTGTATAAATTATCCAGGTGTATTAAATGAAGTAAGACATTGCTACTTGTTTCACGATCTATACGATCACAGTTATAATTTAGAAATGATTTCTTTGTCCTGGGAGCAGTGCCTTCGGGTGGGGGAAATTTGGATTGATGTTGAGGTAAAAAAGCAAGTATCTTTAAATGTGGATACCGGTGAAGCGCGATACAAAGTATAAACAGTTGCTGGTTTAGTTGCTGAACAAAAATTAGGAGCCACAATGGACATTAAGCGCATTATAAAATTGTGCCAGCAACAGTATAAAACGATTTTCAACCATAAGATGCAGGTATCTAAAAATTGTTTCACTGAAGCGCAAGTAATTTCACTGATAAACCTTCACCAGCAACTTACCAACATTGAACTCTACATGGCGGACATTGCGGCAATTGAATGTGCCGTATTAGATAGCCGTGTATTAGATGAAAATGATATTTTAATTGGTTATGAATGTTTTGCTGAAATTGACTATGTATTA
Organism: uncultured Pseudomonadota bacterium; assembly: GCA_963705975.1. GTDB lineage: Bacteria > Pseudomonadota > Gammaproteobacteria > Methylococcales > Methylomonadaceae > Methylomonas. Next base: position 82,981 of record CAVPMI010000066.1, on the reverse strand, counting down.
AGCAATACTGATCCTGGTTTTAATCACAAAGAATATAAAGCGTATTCTAGTCGCCGTGTGAATTTAAAGAACCTTGATCACAAATGCAGAATACGTAGCAATACAAGTTACCGTGTACCCACAAAAGAATTTTATGGGGAACATAATGAATACAGTCAATCATGGCTTTATCACGAATTCGGTAACAAATGCGTAATGCCTAAAGATATAATTTTATCACTGCACGATTACTTGCGCATCGGATCAGTTTGGATATATATTAAAATTCAGTACTTGTACAGTAATGCTGCCAATGCAGTATGACGGTGAGTAGACTGCTTTGACACACGCTGTTCGCCATAGCCACTGCCAAACTCAATGTTATAATGCTACGAAATTCATGTTGCGCTACTACCATGCTCAGACCTGCTAATCGCAAAGGACCTCGCATATTGACGCACTTATAATCCAAGCCGACAGAGTGGCGCATTGAATATGATATGCTTGGTTTACTAATATCTACTCGTCATCTGTTCAATCAGTGCTAAGGTTCCCATTGGCGAATCGCCGGTAATAGGCGCTACTACAGTGACTCATGGTCATGGTACGCCGTGCCCTCACCGCGCCAATTAAGCATTTAAGGTGATTTACCGGTATAGATGGTGATATGTACCGTAGAGTGTTTTAACCATACTCTGCTGAGTTTCTGTGAGTACACCTTCTACCCAATATGGAATCATTCATCATCAACGGCGAGTAGTGTAAGTAGTGTCTAAAAAAGGCTCATACTACCGTTCATACTACCCATAACTTATTGTTTTATATAGTATAGTAGTGTGAAAATAGTATATATAAACAGTAGAATAGTTGTAAAAAAATAAATTTATTTTTATTTTTATTTTTTTACTGTATATGCTTTACAGAAGCATCATTTTTAACATCACCTACTACTTTTCCTTATAATTCATATAGTTAATGGTAGTGCGAATGGTAGTGTGAAACTTCACACTACCATTTTTCAGCAAAATTTACATAAATTGAGGTCAAAACAGTTTTCTGTCATTCTTTTTACGGAATTCTACAACTTTTTTACGCGCTTTTTCTTCATTATCATCACTAACAAACCGTTCTTTTACTTTTTTACCCTTGTAGTTTACGTTAATTAAGTCATCACCATCTGTATCTTCATTTTCTTCAAGTTCTAATCTTTTTTCTACCTCAACACCGTCTTCAAGTGTACTATATGTTGGTGAACCATTTAGATTTGAAAATGCAACTAACCATGTATTGGATTTTGAACAAAATTTGTAGTGATTATCACGCAAGTAGTTTGCAACAGCGCTTTTGTCTTTTTTGTTGTAATTGTTCATGCTAATGTGATCTAATAGACCGCTTATGTTCATTTTCATTGCAACGTTGTTGCCCTGATCTTTACGGGGGTTTACAAGTCCGCAGTTTAAACATTTTTCTACTGCACTTTCTTCTTGCTTAAACTGTTTATTGTATACATGTAAGTCTTCAAGTTCTTTTATATCAAAATGAAATGCTTCACCGCTATCATACAATACTTTAATTTCAGCCCATAATTGACCAATGTTTATCTTGTGAAAAGCGTCAATAGATTCACAATCAAGCGGCCAATATCTGCGATTTTGAGTATCCACCAAAAATTGCTTTTCATTTACAGAACCAAAAGATGCTGTCCTACGCTTATATTCCTCTTGCTTTGCCATAAAAGGTGCGCGAAATTTATCTTTGTTACGGCTAAGAAAAGGTTTCATTGCAGCAGCATCTGATTTTTTAAAGATTCCATCTATTTCGCCAAATTCTACTAGCCAATAACTAATATAATCAATTACATCATCTTTGTTTTGAGGGTTAGGTGCTTTATCACTGCCAACCCAAGATTCATCGGGCACAAGACTCTTTATCCATGTTGTTTTACCAAGTCCTTGACTACTTACAAACACCAACATACCTTGCGCACATAAACCATTTGGCACGTACAATGCTGCTACACATTGAATTAACCATTTTTTTAAAAAAGTGAAAGCCATCTGTTTATCGCCTGGATTACGTAATACAATTGTGTCCATAAGATTTTTTAATCTACTTTTACCGTCCCATACCTGTTTTTCAATCCAATCTTTTACTGGGTGGTAATTATTACGTGCACACAAACTAGTTGTTTGCTCAAGTAATGCGGTACTTGGCACACCGAAACCATTCAGTAAACTGCGACAATGGCTAAGTATTTGTGTATTCTTTACCTCATCGCAAAACACACGTCCTGGTACATTTATTTCATCTTCATGCGTCATGAGATTTCTACGGCATTCAATACCAACTTTATTGAACGCATAAAGTGTGTTTTCTTCATGGCAAACAATTTTACCAGTCTGAGATACAAATGGATATTCACTATTGACCGTGCCTTTCTTTATAACTTTATCGCGCTCGGCACTCATCAACTTGCGTAGCCATTCGTATTCGCGACCACCACGCTCTAGTTGTAGCCATTGCATATCAGTTTTCTTTACGTGAGGTAAACAACGTTTGATTCTCAATCTGCGTTTCTTTGTTGGTTCTTGTGTTTGACGATCAATTAACGATAATAAATCAACCGGAATTTCTGCACCATCGGGCTTAACCATAATTTTCTTTGCCATTTCATTCTCCTTTTAAAGAATGTAATGCTCTTAAACCACCTTTTAATGGTATAAGAGGGTTGTTGTTTGCCCGACGAAACGATCTTATTACGGGCCAGCCACCGACCGCGTTTATTACAGTCGCAACCGTCACACCACTACCACTTGCATTCCATACATGTAAACAATCTTCTGCGCTTTTTTGCCGCATAATGCAATTTGTAATATGTATATAATCATGGACTTCAAAACCACCATGTTTTAGACCCCAACCTAAATTGCGCCAATCACCATAACCACCTGCATGCCCATAACCTAGACCACAACATAGGTCAATGATTATAGACCGATCTTCTTTACTAATATCATCGTTGTTGTAACGACTGGCCTTTTCAAGGTTTTCAAGTTCACGTTGCTCATCATCTGCAATTTGATTACGTATAAAGTTTCTACAGATATTGGCAGGTAAATAGCGGTCCCTAATGCAACGTCTTTCTGCCATTACTGTACCGTTGAAATATCGCCCTGGGTCAGTACATTTAGAGTCTGCAACTTTACCAAAATGATGAATCATTGCTTTGTAAAGTGCTTTCATTTCTTTTTGCCGTACTATTCGGGTCTCAAGCAAAAATATTATACGAAATTTATGATGATGATCCGTGTGACTAGGACTTGTATAAAAACCACTTCCGTATGTGCGGTACGTGTAATCTTTTTTGAGTTCTTCAATTGTCATATTTTCGTCAATGTCAATCAACAGCATGTCATGTGACTTGAAAGTAGCTGCACATTTGTTACCATCTGCAGTTAGACATGGCCCTGTTGGGTAACCGTCTATAGTTGCCCATTCAAACCATTGCCGAAAAGTGGTGCTTTGATTACCCCAACCCCAACCTTGATTAACGCGTTTACCCAAATACGTATAGTATTTCTCTACCTTGCCATCAACCTCTTCTTCTACTTTTAGTGGTTTACCGCGCCATTGTTCATTTGTGCTAAACTTTACTAAACTTTCAATCATTTTGATTCTCCTAAATTAAAGACATAGGGAACCGCTACCTAATTAAAGGTATATTGTATTAATATAAATTTGGTTTGAATCAGAAATATAGGATACATGTTGGCGATTCCATGTTTCGGCTATTGAATTGAAAGAACTGTTCCAGTTCTTTTTAGTTAGTGCAGCGGGTAAGGGAGCCACCCTGTCTTTCGCCTCTCGACGGCTAGCTGCACATTCTTTCTTTACACTATTCAAATTAGTATTTTCAAAAAAATAATGGGCAGTTTTAGTTTTGTTTAGACAGAGATATAGAAATATGCAGGGATGCCACAGAATTGCTGGTCCATGTTATCCATCATGGATTCATATGTTGGTGTATCAAAATGTTTATGTACTGCAAATGCAGCATTGTTTGTGCTTTACACAGGTAAGTCTATAGCGGAGACATTACTGCATAAAATTGGTGGCAGTAATAATGGGTGTGTAGCATTTGATTCAGCGTCACGCATGGACGCATTTTTGTTGCACCAAAACTATTCAGGCAAGGGTATAGAATCGGTTACGTATAAAATTTCAAAATTGCTGATTTCGGCATGGACGCTGGTTAACGCATAACGCATAATTTAAACAGCCATGAGGCCACAGGTAATTCCACAAAAAACGTTTTACGTTTAAACGCCTTGACACTTATGCAATGTATCGCCCCATAAAACCCCGTTGCCAAGTTGGCAATAACGAGCAATTGAACATTGTCAATTTCTTATCACAAAAAATTTATTGCATCATTTATCAGTTTGTCTTAAGGTAAGTAAAAGCGCATAACCGATTTTAAAATTGGTTAACCAAGCATGCCGCAGTTCACTTGCCGTTTTTGCTTAGTGCCGAAGGTGTTTTTAAACAAAGCATTCATGATAGATTTTAAATTTCTTGGTGACGGCACGATAAACTATTCACCGGCAAGAACAGAGACCGTGTAAGTTACCGATGCTGGATTTAAATCAGAAAATTGGTGACACCGGCGTTATGATTACAATATTGCTGATTTCGGTATAGTCTCTGGTTAACCTATAACTTAAGATTTGCACCGTAAACTGATGGGTAAGTGGCTTTATTGGAAAAGGAGTTGCAGCGGTATTGGTACAGTAACAATTTCTTTGTGGCACATCTTGATAACCATTACTGCTGATGTAACGGCTACATAAACGCATTCGCCTATAAGGACATGCAGCAGTCTTATTTAGGCTTTTTCAAAGCTGGATTTATATCGGGGAAATTACACCGGCATTGCTACTTTGCATGATGGCTAATTGCGGTTTATTCGTTGGTTTACCGATGGCGCATAATTTAAACATCCATGAAACCATAAGGCAAATCCATAAAAAAACCGTTTACCTGTGACCGTCTGGTTAATGATACAGCCAATCTATTGAGCCCGTTACCTGGTTGTCTGTCGCAATTTAAAATTGCCAAATCAAAATCGGGAAATCGGGAAATCGGGAAATCGGGAAAATTTATCACTGAATTTCCCGATTTCCCGATTTCCCGATTTGTTTTAATGGTTTTGGATTTAACAATTTATAGGTGATTCAACTGATTTCTTGCAACTACTAGCCTGTCAGTACAAGCTGCAGTCCTATTGGAACCTTTACAACAGTAGGTTTTAAATTGGTGACATCGGCGTTGCTACTTTGCATGCTGCTTGATTGCGGTTTGGAGTAGCTGGTTTACCGATGGCGCATAATTTAAACAGCCATGAAACCATAAACAGTTTACCTGTGAACGTCTGGTTGGTGATGCTGCCGATCTATTGAGCCCGTTGCCTGGTTGTCTGTCGCAATTGAAAACTGTCAATTCATAATCGGGAAATCGGGAAAATTTATCACGGAATTTACCAATTTCCCGATCTGTTATATGGTTTACGGATTAAACAACTTCAAGGCGATGGAGCTGCAGTTATTTGAAACTACTGGCCTATAAATAAAGAGCCGTTAAAAAAGCACCTAAGCGCTAAACCTCGTGCAAATTATAAATTGAGATTTAGGGAGTATTTATACTAGTCATTGTCCCAATCATAAGCCTCTTCCATGTCAAATTCCAAATTTATATGTCGCACATGTTGACGAACTGGTTCGTATCCTGGTGGCATTTTTATTTTTATTGTATTACTACCTTCATCAAAGGATTTCAATCCTCCTGACTCCTTGATTTGTTTCCAGAATCTTATTTCCGTTTTAGGTAATCTTTCTGCTGTGCTTGAGCAGAGTAAACCTTTTATGGTTTTAATTGGCAGTTTATCCATATAAACATCGTTAGTTTTTGAGTCTATCCAGCCTATAAACTCACCATTTGCTTCTTCATTTTTCCAGCCAACATACTTGAGATATTTTTCATCTACTTTGGGTATACTTTCCGTTTCCATTTCACACAAGTGCGCTCTTCCATCTGACAAAGCTTTCTTTATATCATTTAAGAATATGTCACCTATTAGCCTGTTGTCTATAATATTTTGCTGGTCAAACATTAAGGCAACCAAGCTGTCCCAAGTCTGCATATCTAAAGCTATACGATCATCATCTGTGATGACTTCTTTTTCCACTGCCAGATTATGAAATAATTGCATTGCAGCCATCATGATTGCAAGGTTTTTTGCACACCGAAAATGAGGATTCATACCGCATTTATCAAATGCCTTTTCGGCCTTTTTCTCATACTTTGCAATATTTCTTTTCACGGTTCCTTTGTACCGACCAACTCTTTTTAACATATATTGTATAAGCGATGAAGTTACTTGCGCGTAAACTCCTGCTTCCGCATATTCGCAACATTTCTCCATATATTCTTCATTTTCTTTGTATTGTGCTTTATTAAAGTACACAAAGTTTCTTATAATTGTTATAGGTAAATCTTCAGGTATTTGTTTCCTGTTGCATACCACCATCATTATGGGATCAATTATTTTTTTATGTAAAACTGTATTCTTTTTTGATCCTGGAACTTTAAATGACCGTCTTAAGACCTTGTGAACAATTTTTTGATATTTTTTGTCCATCTCCTTATCATTGTCGCCATGTCGTAGTTTTAGCTGGTCAATGACCACTAATAAACTATTCAATTTACTTAAACAATCAAGAATGTCATTTTCTTCAGTTGTCCAGTTAACTGTTAGCTGCTTGTTTTTATAAAAGTCAGGGCCAAAAAATGATTGGGATAACAGGGCAATTTTTGAATATTCACCATAGACATCATTCATCAGGATGGAGAATGGTATTTCTACAAACATACCTAAGACTGTAAGCAAAGGCGGTAATAAAACAAATAACGGTAAAAAAGAACTTTTGTCCGATAGCTGATCCAACTCAAAACAGCGTTGTATAGCTTCCTTTAGTATAATTCGTTTTACTTTTGGACTGGGTAAACCATAGAATTCAAGTTGTCCGGTTAAATTTGAACGAAAGCTGTCATCGTATTCTCTTCCATCCATCATCCCATTATGATCTACAAAACAGAGAGCACCATTGTGTTCAAAAAATCCTGCAAACTCACACAAGCTTTCTTTTGCCCCACAATTTTGCTTATTTTCGTTGTAAACTTCGCTGTAAAATTTTTTGTATTTTGCAATTATAATTGCGTCTGTCCCCCACCTTTCCTCCCAACCACCTTTTGCGTATTCCTCTGCTGTAATTTTATGTTCTGGAAGAATTACGTTTTGATCGTTTATACCGGCAACAGTATAAACATGTGACATTCCGCCATCTGGCATATAAACTGTTGTATCGCGTTTTATCCACCATTTAAAATGTGCAACCAAGACTAAGTTACCATTGTCGAGAGTACGCCAAATTTGGTTTTGTTCATTACACATAATTGCTCCAATTATTGAATGTATAAGTGCAGAAACTTTTGCAAATAACGGCGTATTCGAAATCGTACACGCCGCCGGTGATACTGTTATTAGCCGTTCAGCAGAGCGTCCAACTCTTTAATTTCTGAGGTTGATAATACGAGTAAGTCTTCTTTTCGTGCTTGGATTTCCGCTTTTACCAACGCTTATTATCCAAAAGTACTTGCTGACCTGTGATAGCTTTATTGGCATCAAATACCTCCATAACGCTTTTACTCACAACTTTGGTTTTACCAAAGCCATTTGCTGTCGTGAGTATAGCTGTACCTGACAACATCGCTTATTTTCACGTCTAGCTTTGACGCATGAGCATCAAATTGGCAATTATTTTTTTTAACCCTTTAAAAAATTGGCATAATTTGTGTCAATGCCTGGAAATTTTAAATTTTTATATGTTGGTATTTGGGGTCACGAATAGACACCTTTATGGTTAGTCCTATGTGCTTGCTACTGATTTTTGCGTAGTGTGGTAGGGTAGGATGGTTGTTGCCACCAGCATCGGCCATGGCTATACGGTATGCGAGGATATGCTTGGTGTTCACAATTATGTACAGAACAGTAATGGATCTTGGCCTATAGATACGAGTTTCGCAAATGAATTGCTGCGCCTTTTGCTTTGGCTTTGCATGGGGCAAGAACGTCATCAGCGACAATCAGCTACATTTGATGGTTGCCTGCGCAAATCTCCGGCATTCAATGCCTTTTACGTGCTGCTTTGGCCCTGACACCTTTGACTGGCGGCGACGTGCCGGACAATGTTTTTACCAAAGTGTGTAGTCGGTTCTCGACAAAGGAAATTGCCGGTCTTTCATTTGCAGTTGCAGAAATCAATGCTTGGAACCGTCTTATGGTATCCACACAAACACCGCCACAGATTGGCGGTGAACACTGATGCTGATTTATGTTTAGGGTAAGCAGCGTCATCATTCTGATACGATTACGCATGTGGTAAACTTGGCAAAGGCGAGGTTGTGCAATTGACGCAGTTGCCGCCATAGGCAATACCGAAATTTCTTTGGCTAAATTGGTCTTGAAAGCTGACACTTGATCAGCAACATCAAAAATTATATGTTGAAGTGGCTGACTGTGCCGCTTGATGAAGTGCCGCAACCAGAACGATTGTTTATTATGCGTTCTGGAAGACCGGAGCGACAATAATCTGGTCGTGAGATATAGGTTCAGGATTGTATAACTGGGAACCCTAAAATAACCTTGTTAAAACAATTGGATACACGAAGCCAGTGTTGCTCTTCCTTGAGCAAGGTTTGAAAATGACTGGAACCTTTACATTGGATGGTACATATTTGTTTTCGGTAACCCTGCCAAATTAAAGTCATTCCTCATTAATGTAGTTGCGACCCCGGCCAGTTTTTAACCAGATTATAGGCATTCACGCTGCCTAACCCGGTGGAGAAGTCCCAGCCGGTAGCTGTGGTATAAGCCGGTTGGTAGGAATTGTTGGAGGTTGAAAGAACGCCGACAATACCGCCGGGCCAGTAGCAATTAAATGTTCCGGCTATGCCGCTGCCGACCACGTCCGGCAACGATTGGCAATCAATGTCATTGTCGCCCAGTGTCACGTCGTGAAAGATGCAATTAGGGTCGATTTGATTGCCGAGGGTGGAGTTGCATTGTCTGCTGCGGCTGCCACCTGTGTTGTATTCGATGGCAGCCAGCGCGTAGTAGACGAAATTCGGATTGCCCTGCCGTTCTTCCGTGGCCTGGTTGATCATCGCCTGTATCCCCGCCATCATGGGCGAGGCAAAAGAAGTGCCGCCGCCCCCACTCCAGGTGGTGGGATCGCCGGTGCTGCACGGTGCTCCAAACGCAGCCCAGTAGGGATCGCTATCACAGTAAACCAAATAGTGAGTCCAAGTGCCGTTGGACGCGAACATTGACACATCCGGAAGATCGCGTACGCCGTCATTGTGGTTGCCGCGCACCAGCCATTGATAGGCGGGTTTTGGGTAGCCCTGGCAGGTGCCGTTTGCCACGCCGTTAAGGTTGGGGTTGGCGCTGGAGTTACCGTATGCACAATTGCTGGGGCCGCCGCTGGTCGCCCATGTACCGATAAATCCATTTTGTAAGGCGAACGCAGAGTTACAAAAACCGTTTACCCCATAGGTGGTGGAAAAGCCCAGGTAGTTAGCGGCAAGAACATTGCCGCATGATCCGTTCCACGGTATTTCCGGTATGTAGGACAATGCGGAGTTATAGTATTGTCCGTTGCTGCTACTCCAGTAAGAGGCTATCTGGTTAAAGTAGGTATCGGCAAAGTCGGTACCGCCGACGGCGACATTGTGTGGGGTTGAAGCAATACCGTTGACGTTTATGCCATACGTCGCTGCCGGTACGGAATAATCGCATACAGCCGCACCTGAATCTCCTGCTGAGACAAATACCGAAACTCCCTGTAATACGCCCATCTCATAGGCATAGTTGTAATAGGCGTTTTGGGTTGATCCTTGCTCGGTCTCACAATTTGAGTAACTGACGCTGATGATTGCCGATGGTTGACCATGTCCCGTCAACAGATTCTGCACAGCGATCAAGCCGCCAAAGGTCACATTGGTGCTAGAGCACGAGGCCAAAACTATCGCTGCATTGGGCGCTACCGCACTAGCATATTGCGCATCAAGAATAGCTTCGTCATCGTCCGTTGTGACACCCGGTTCCAGACAGGCACCACCATTTTTTGGGTTATTCGAGGTTTGCGGATGGATCTGAGTAAATGAGCCATACGGGAAGCGCTGCGTTAGTCCAAAGACTGTGCGGAAAGTGATCCAGTCTGTGGGATCATAGACATTTGTGTCCTCAATTACGACAATGGTCTGTCCCCGTCCAGTGATACCAGCGGCATATAAAGGATTCATATCATATATGGTATGCACATCACCAGGAACCAGCGCCTGCCAAGCATCTGCTGGCCCACCTAATGCGGGTCTAGCCGACTGGGGACGTGTGTGCGAAGTTGGATGCGGCCTAAAGTCATGCATGGACACCAAACCCTGAACTACCGAAGCCAGTGCAGCGGGAATTTTGGGGTTGGACGCATTGGCTATATGCGACTTGCCATTGACAGTGAGGTTGTGAATCTCGGTATGAAAAGCCTCTCGCACTGAAGCAGCAGGACCGGAAAAGTCGATAACGCCATTGGCCGGATAAAGCACATTGATGGTAAAACCGTGTGAGGTTAGCCAGTTGCTGAGAGTCTGCATGTCTTGATCGCTTGTACCGAATTGTGCCGCGATCTGATCGGCGGTTAACCACTGATGGTATTGTGGCGATTGCGGGTTATGTAGGGCTTCGATCAAACTGTCCACCGACTGCTGCACACCAGGTGAGCGCTTGAGTTGCATATACATATGATTCAGAATCAGACTATCGGCTACCGGACCTTGATCGTTTGCCGGATTCATTGCCGCCGGGTGGGTGTTTCCGGAAAGGGTAACCAGGTTGTTTTCGTCAATGCTATCGGTTATCTGCGGTCGAATCGGTGCGCCTGTTGCCCAGGCCGTGAAAGCAGCACTGAATAGCAGCATCAGTACAGTAGCCTTCTTAAGCCAATTTCCTGAATGGTTTTGATGCTGGGTGGAGGGTTTATTGCTTATTATTGTATTCCACATAACTGCATCTCCCATAAATGAGATAAGTTGAGATTGAATGCTGATCCAGAAACCATAAAATATCAAGTTATATTTTTGGTGGGGACGAAAGTGGGGATTAGGGTCAAGAATTTTATCTCACTGGACTTTCCCAAAATCATCCCCAGCTTAAAACACTACTTATAACTTATTGATTTAACGCTTGTATTGTAAACCCCATAATTCTTTATTAGAATCATAGGTAGAGAGTTTGTATTGGTAGTACAGCAGCGATGATTAACCAACTATTGATCTAAAAAATTCAACGCCATAATCAAACTGTTCCACAATCGTGCTTCTCCTATATGTCATCGGTGACACCCTATGTGCAATAGACCTTGGCAACTTCGCAAGCAACGCCGAAGCCATCTTCTGTTCAGGTGTGATGATCAGTGAATACAAATACCCGGAATTTTATTTTCATGCCGTTGGTAATGGTGTTGCCGTAGCATTGAAACACCTTATGACTTTATGTCTACGGTTTAGTCACGAAGACCTTATGTAAAAACAATTTGTATATAGCAGAGGTTTTGGTTGGTAAAATACTACATATAAATAAATTGCTTGCCACCAAGCTTACGCCAAATGACAAGCAATCTACAAATAAAACCAACCGAAAGCAGGTTAGTTTTTCAAGCAGACTAACCTAAAACCGATTAGCCTTAATGCGCACTAACCTAAATCAGATTAGCCGTAAACGGTTACTTACCCATTTAAAGAAGGCGGGCCAGGGTCTAATTGTTTTTTTTCAATTTCCCCAAACACCTCTTTTTTTAAGTTGGGGGCAATACGTTTAAGATCAACAGGTTTTTTTCCGCGATTTTTTGCACGATCTAAAATCCATTCCTCAATCTCTAACGTGAGAAAGCGAGGAATATTATCTAAATAGATTGGCTCAGGAAATGTCCCTCGCTTTACCCATTTTCTGATTGTGTTTTCGCATAAACCTATTTTTGCGCTTATTTCTTGCCATGTCATAAATACTGCAGACATCTTTTTGTCCTTATCGCTAAGAACGTTTATGCCGATAATATATGATTTACTTTATGGATCGGCAGATCATGACAGTTTAAACAACTTTTAAAACAACTGACGTAATTGCCAGCCAATGTTACAATAGTGTAATGAACCGGTATAATCTGTGAACTGTGTCTTAGTCTTGACCTTTGACAATGCCTTATAAAGTAAGTGCTGGTTTAATTGATGTCTTACCCGCTTTCAACGAATCCAGATAGTCACTCCAAGCCTGCATCATCTTGTGTCGTTCTTCAAGGTGCGCCGTTCTGTTGTAAGCCCGGCCATTCGGATCGCGGACCGCATGGGCAAGCTGGTGTTCAATGAAATCTGGCCTAAAGTTAAGCACCTCATCCAGTATGGTTCGCGCCATTGCCCGAAACCCGTGAACACTCATTTCGCTTTTATCAAAACCCAAACGCCGTAGTGCTGCAATTAGCGTTACATCGGACATTGCCCTTGATCCATTCGGTGTTCTTGCAGATTGAAACACAAACCTGCCGTGCCCGGTTAGGGGTCTTAAGGTCATCAAAATCTTAATTGCCTGTGTAGATAAGGGTACGATGTGCTGCACCTTGGTCTTTGTAACAAAAAATCTCCACTCAGCGGCCTCAAAATTAAATTGTGACCACTCTGCTGTTCGCAGTTCACCGGGTCTTACAAAGAATAAGGGTGCAAGTTGCAACGCCGATTTTACAATCAAGGAACCGCTAAATTCGTCAATTGCCCTCAAGAGTGGCCCCACTTTTTTTGGACTAGTTATGGAAGCGAAATTGTGATTTTTAAAGGGTGACAACGCACCTTTCAATGATTGGCTAATATCTTGCTCAACTCTGCCGGTGGCCTGCCCATACCGAAATACTTGACCGCAAGTTTGCAGCGCACGATGTGCAGTCTCCACAGCGTTTCGGTTTTCAATGCGCTGCAGAACCGCTAGCAATTCTGGGGCTTTAATTTCAAAAAGTGGACGTTTGCCAAGCCAAGGAAACAAATCACGATTGAGCAGAGCCAGTATGCGCTTTTTATGGGCCTCAGATTTTGACCCCATTTTTTTATCAAACCACTCAAGTGCCACAAACTCAAAACTATCCAGGGCAGCCAATCCATCTTTTATTCGCTGTTCATTTGCCAAAACTTGTTTTTGAGTTTCTTTGGTGGCTTTGCGTGTATCACTGGGATCTATACCGTTGGCTACGCTGTTTCGCGCCTCTTCTGCTTTGCGTCGTGCGTCTGCAAGGGTGACCGATGGGTATACGCCGACAGACAGTGTTTTGCGCTTTGCCCCAAAGGTGTAGTCAAGTCGCCACCACTTTGCGCCTTTTGGTTTTATGAGTAGATAGAGGCCACCGCCATCATTTAGCCGACTGTCATTTTCCAGGACCTTTGCATTGCGTAAAGCAAGATCCGTCAGTAGTTCTTTTGCCATTTGCCGTAACACCCCATGCAGTAACAGTAAAATATGTTGCTGCTGATCTTACTGCAAATCCCAAAAAGTTACTGCATTATTTTATCCAAAAATGTGGACCAGAGACCATATTTATGGACCATAATGCAAAAAAAATGTCTTTATCAAAACAAATGAAGGTGGGTGATTAGTGATGGCTAAAATGCCTGGAAGCTAGGCTGGGCAATAGCTAGCGAATTTTGCAGTAACTCATGATGCAGTAACGGTCAAAAAAGTGAGTTACTGCGATTGTTACTGCATATTTTGTTGGCTTTGGGTGATCTTCCGTGAGCTCTGGTGAGCTCCAGTGAGGCAACAAAAAAGCCGCAACCCTTACGGGGTGCGGCTTGATGACCTTCAGTGGCCTTCCATGACCTTCAAACTGGTAGCGGGGGCAGGATTTGAACCTACGACCTTCGGGTTATGAGCCCGACGAGCTACCAAGCTGCTCCACCCCGCGATTGATCTGTCTATTATCACATGCTTGTTTTTACTTGTCAATTTTTTTTAAAATAGATTAATTAACCATGAAGCTCGACTACCCCGTGTTCTACAGTAAATCGAAAAAACGCCGTTAACTGTCCAGTTTTCTTTAAAAAAACAGTAGGCACTTATCCTGTATAGTATGACATTTTATTTGTAGAAAGTTCAATAAAATCCAACAACTCGTTAATCTTTGACTCTTCTAATATTAATAGGTTGCACCTGCTCTACCGACGTTAAGATTTCCTCCGGGAATGCCGGACTTCTTGTATGCTACAACCCTAAATAATCATTACCCTTAGCCATGACCAACTACCAACTCTTCGCCACTACCCCAAAAGCTATGGAAGGCATACTCGCAACGGAAATTGAGGCGTTAGGCGGTCGGGATGTGCAGCACAAAATGGCGGGAGTGGCTTTCCAGGGCGACCTGGCCTTGGCTTATAAAGCATGTTTATGGTTACGCACAGCAAATCGGGTTTTATTGTTGCTGAGTAGTTTTGAGGTTAATTCTCAGCAAGATTTATACGACGGCGTTAATAAAATCGATTGGTCCGAGCATCTCCAAGCGGATGATAGCCTGGCGGTTTCATTCAGCGCTAAAAACAATCCGGCCATTAATAATACGCATTTTGGCGCATTAAAAGTCAAGGACGCCATTGTCGATCAACTGCGCGCCAAATTTGGGCAGCGGCCGAATATCGACACCGACCGGCCCAGCATTCGCGTCAATGTTTATCTGCATAATGAAACCGCGCAACTGAGTTTGGATTTATCCGGCGAAAGTCTGCATAAACGCGGTTTTCGCGAAGTCAGTATTGCTGCGCCCATCAAAGAGAACTTGGCGGCGGCCATTTTGTTACGTAGCGGTTGGCCAAAAATGGCCGTCCAGGGGGCGACCTTGCTGGACCCGATGTGCGGTTCCGGTACGCTGTTGCTGGAAGCTGCGATGATCGCCGCCGACTATGCACCGGGCTTATTGCGTGATTATTACGGCTTTTTGGGTTGGAAAAAGCACGATGCGGTACTTTGGCAAAGTTTGTTGGCCGAAGCCAAAACAAGGCAGCAGACAGGTTTGAAAATAATGCCGATGATCGTTGGTTTCGATCAAGACCGGTACGCGGTGGCGACTGCGGTACAACATATCGAAAATGCAGGCTTGCAGGGCAAAATCCATGTGGAACGGCGGGATATAGCCGATGCGGCAGCGGCAGAAAGCTGGACGAAAGGCCTAATAATTTGTAACCCACCTTATGGGGAGCGCTTGGGCAGTGAGGCGGAAACTTCCGAACTGTATCGGCGCTTTGGTGAAGTGCTGAAACAGCGCTTTGTCGGTTGGCAGGCGGCAATGATCATTAGCAACCCGGAATTGGGTTTTCGGCTGGGTATACGCTCGCAAAAACCAATCACCTTTTATAATGGCGCATTGGAATGTAAATTACTGCGCTTCAATATTGAAGAAGCCGCATTTTTTGAGCCTAAAGCCAAATCGCAGCAAGAGCGCATTGAGCAAATCAGCCGCCGCAACCAAACTGTGGAGCCGGATATACAGGCGGAAATGTTTGCCAACCGCTTGCGTAAAAATCAAAAAAAACTCAGCAAATGGTTACAACAAAATCAGATATTTTGCTATCGGCTGTATGATGCAGATTTGCCTGAGTACGCGGTTGCAGTTGATGTCTATCAAGGTGAAAAAACTTGGGTAAACGTGCAAGAATACGAATCGCCTAAAACGATAGACCCGCAAAAAGCCAATCAACGCCTGACGGCTGTTATGGCGGATATTCCGCACGTGTTGGGCATTCCTACTGAGCAGGTATTCCTGAAAATTCGCCGGAAGCAAAAAAATACCGATCAGTATGAAAAACAAGCCGAAACCGGGCAGTTTTATAGCGTAATGGAAGGCGGTTGTAAATTTTGGGTTAATTTTGCTGATTATTTAGATACCGGCTTGTTTTTGGATCACCGGCCGATGCGCCTGCTGCTGCAAAAACAAGCTAAAGGCAAGCGGTTTCTGAATCTTTTTGCTTATACCGGCGCGGCCAGCGTACACGCCGCAGTGGGTGGCGCGACGTCCAGCCTGACTATCGACATGTCCAATACTTATATTGATTGGGCAAAGCGGAATTTTGATCTCAACGGCATAAGCGGCGATCATAAATTGTTGCGGGCTAATTGCCTGCAATGGTTGGCGGAGCAAGCCGGTTTGCAGGTAAAGCCCCAGTTTGATCTAATTTTCCTTGATCCGCCGACCTTCTCAAACTCCAAAAAAATGGAAGAAGCCTTCGATATCCAAACCGATCATCAGCAATTGCTGCGCAATGCCTCAGCGTTACTGGCGCCGGACGGCATTTTGTATTTTTCGACGAATTTCCGCCGCTTTAAATTGGACTTGGATGCACTGCAAGATTTAAATATCGAAAATATTACTGCGGCCAGCATCCAGGAGGATTTCGCCCGCGACGCCAAAATTCATTATTGCTGGAAAATCATACGATGAACTCCTATAGACATATTGTCGTCACAGGCAGGGTACAAGGCGTGGGTTTTCGTTTTCATACCCAAAAACAGGCGACTAAACTCAATATTCAAGGCTATGTTAGAAATCTTGCCAACGGCAATGTAGAAATCTTGGCTTACGGCGATCAGGATGCTCTCTACCAATTCATGGCATGGTGTCAGCAAGGGCCGGAATGGGCCGATGTTACTGAAATTATTGTAACAGAGCAGGATAGGGATGAAGTGTTTGATGGTTTTGAAATACGGTAAAGCAAAATCTAACTAGTCGATTTTTAAGCGTTGGCGTACAAGAATTTTTGGGAAGATTAATGGCGGGAGCGTTATTAATTAAGTTATGAAGAATTTCAAAGCCAAATCGGATTACAATACCGGTAATTAATTGAGCAAAGGTTTAACTGTGAGAGGCGGGTAGCTTTACAGCGTTAAACCGGCAGGAACTATTTTGGCTGAAAAAATTATACGAATTGCAACTCGGCAAAGTCCTTTGGCGTTATGGCAGGCCGAACATGTAGCGCTGCGGCTGCAACAGGCGTTTCCGCAACTGAAAACCGAAATGGTGAAAATGGTCACCCGTGGCGATAAAATTCTGGATGCGCCGTTGGCCAAAGTCGGCGGCAAAGGCCTATTCGTCAAAGAGTTGGAACAAGGCATACTGGAAGGACGGGCGGATATTGCCGTGCATTCCATGAAGGATGTGCCGGTGGAGTTTCCGGAAGGCTTGTTTCTGGCGGTTATTCTTGAGCGGGAAGACCCGACGGACGCTTTTGTGTCAAATCATTACCGGAGTCTTGCGGAATTACCGGCAAATGCCCGTATAGGCACTTCCAGTTTACGCCGCCAATGTCAAATCAAGGAAAAGTTTCCACAAGCGGAGATTTTAAGTTTGCGCGGTAATGTGAATACCCGTCTTGCGAAACTGGATGTTGGTGAATACGATGCCATAATATTGGCCTCAGCCGGTTTAAAGCGACTAGGCATGACTGCGCGCATTACCGCCACGTTGGAACCCGAAGTAAGCTTGCCTGCGATCGGACAGGGAGCGATAGGCATCGAATGCCGGGTTGATGATGCAGAAATCTTAAGCTATATAGAGGTGCTGCATGATGAAGACACCAGTATCCGCGTCACAGCCGAACGAGCCATGAATGCGGCGCTGAATGGCGGTTGCCAGGTGCCGATTGCCGGTTTCGCTGAAATTAAAGCCGACAGGCGGTTGTTTATGCGCGGTTTGGTTGGCAGCCCTGATGGGGCTCTATTATATCGCGCCAGTGCGGAAGCAGATCTGCAAAACGCTAAGCAATTGGGTTTAGCTGTCGCCGAGCAATTACTGGAACAGGGTGCGGACCGGATTTTACGCGAGTTGTATCAGTGAACCACGATTTACACGGCGCTCGAATATTAGTGACCAGACCTGTGCTGCAAGCGGAAAATCTCTGTCGGCTGCTGGCTGAAAACCATGGGGTAGCCTTACGTTTTCCGACGCTGGAGATTGCCGGTGTCCAGCCGAAACCGGATATTTTGGCGGCTGCCGCCAAGAGCGACTGGTTGATTTTTACAAGCAGTAATGCAGTAGATTTTGCTATCAAGGCGTTCGGTGGCAAAATGCCCTCTCTTAACGCAGGTCTGCAGATTGCTGCTGTCGGTCAAGCGACTGCAAGCGCTTTACTCCAAGCCGGCTGGCGGGTCGATTGCGTGCCGCTCAGTGAGTTTAGCAGCGAAGGCTTATTAGCCGAAACGCCATTACAAGCAGTTGCCGGCGCACGTTGCACTATCGTGCGAGGTGTCGGTGGTCGGGAGAAACTGGCGGAAGCCTTAGTCAGACGTGGTGCAGAGGTTAGTTATCTTGAAGTATACAGTCGCAGTCAGCCGGATGCTGACCGTGAGGAGTTGGTGGATACTTTGCGAAGTAATTTGCTTCAGGCAACGACTGTTACCAGTGTCGAAGCCTTGCAAAACCTGCTGCACATGTTGGATGCAGAAGCGGTAGCCTTGTTGATAAGGCTACCTTTAGTAGTAGTGAGCGACAGAATAAAAAAAACAGCCGAACAACTCGGATTTAAACAGATTGCAGTGAGCGCACAGCCCACGGATGCAGCGATATTAGAGATCTTGACTACGTTATTGAACGGGGAAAACAGTGGCCGAAGTAATTGAACAAGAACAACAAGAAAACACAACCCCCACTATGGTGGTAAAAAGATCATTCACGGGAATATGGATAGGCGTTGTTGCCATAATTTTAATCTTTGTTTTGGCAGTCGCTGGTTTTTATTTTTTGCAGCAGATGCGAATCAATCAAGATAGCGAAAATAATCAGGATAGTCTGAAACTGATCGAGATCAACAAGGAATTGAACGGCCTACAGACGCAACTGGCGACTATGCAATCGCAAATTGCTAATGTTAATGCCGAAATGACTGGCAAAGACAATCATTTTACGCAAACTCTGGCGGATTTTTCCAAACTCCACGAAGAACGGCTAAACACCGCCCGCAAGGATTTAGAAGCGTCAATACTGTTATTGCAGAGGCAATTAGGCAAAACCAGAGGCGACTGGTTGCTGGCTGATGCTGAATATTTGCTCACCGTAGCCAATCAGCGCCTGCATTTGGTAGGCGATGTTGGCACGACTCGCGAAGCCCTGGAAGCAGCAGATCAGCGTCTAAGAGAAAGCGGTGATGCTGCAGTATTTAAAGTCAGAGAGCAAATTGCCAAGGAAGTAGCTTTATTAAATGGCGTTTCCGTGCCGGATGTGGTCGGCATTTACGCCGGTATTCAGCATTTACAGGATGAAGTGGAAAATTTGTCGGTTTTTCTGCCGCATGCCGGTAAACAACCAGGAAAAGTCCCCGCAACTAACGATCTCTCCGACCAGGGCCACGATATTTTGGGAGGGGTTGCCAAACAGTTAGAAGGTTATGTGGTGATTCGTCACACCGATCAGCCGGTTGACGCAATTTTGACGCCCGAAGAAGCGCATTTCATTAAACAACAGCTTAAAGTCAGGCTGGAAATGATAGAGATTGCGCTGGTGCAACAAAACGATACCTTATTCGCTGGAAGTATCTCTGATGCTATTCAATGGCTTAAGAAAAATTTTGCCGAGGACAAAGCCACCGAGCAGTTTATCGTCGAACTCGACAAACTGGCGAATGTGCAAATTCGCAGTCAATATCCGGATGTCAGCACGTCCTTGAAAATGTTGAAAGACATAGGCAAATTACGTATCGAGACCGATAAGTCGGTGTTTAACAATCCGCCAGCGCTTGCGCCGGCGGCTACCGAAGCCGCTCCGGCTGTTACCACAACCCCTAGTCAGCCATAAGCGAGCAACGCGATGAAAAATTATGTTTTTTTTCTAGGCTCGCTGCTTTGTGCCGTTGCCGCAGTTTTTTTTCTGCATTACTGGCTGGCTGAGCAAAACGATCCCGGCTATGTATTGCTCGGCTTGGGACATTGGTCTGTGGAAACTTCGCTCACCATGTTTATGGCAGGGGAAGTTATACTGTTTTTTCTCGGCTATTGGGTGTTTCGCTTGCTGGGTATGTTGATACGTATGCCTGGTCATTTGAGTAGACGCAACCGTAACATAAAGTTTAATCGTTCTCAGGAAGCTTTGATTGCCGGATTATTCGATGCTGCGGACGGTAACTGGGAGCGCGCGGAACAGACACTCATCAAACATGCCGCCAACAGCGGCGCCCCCTTGCTGCATTATCTGACAGCCGCACGCGCTGCGCAGTCCCGCGGTGCGCTGGATAAACGTGATGAATATCTGAAAATTGCGACTGAAAAATCCTCGGATAATAATTTAACTGTCGGTCTCACTCAGGCTGAGTTGCATCTTTCCGAGCAGCAGTTTGAAGAAGCATTGGAAACCTTAGGCAAATTGCATTCCATCAATCCCGGTCACGCGCGAATCTTGAAGATGATGCACCAAGCTTATGAACATCTCGGCGACTGGGAAGGTTTGAGCAAAATACTGCCTTCTCTACAGCAAAACAAAATTCTGCTGGAAGCAGAAGTAAAACTGCTAGAGACCCAAACTTTTAGCCGTTTATTAAAGCAAGCCGCTGAACTTAAGGACCCGCAAGCCATACTGGCATGCTGGGATGGGATTCCTCAGCACAGCAAAAGCCTGCCAGCAATTGCGAATATTTATTTTGCCGCCATGATTGCCGCCGGCGCCGGACAGCGTGTCGAGTCCGATCTGGTAGGACAATTAGCCAAACATTGGGATGATACGTTGCTGCTACTTTATGGAAGTATTGATGCAGCGGATGCCGGCAAGCATCTACAGGATGCCGAAAAATGGTTGGCTGTGTATGCCAGCGATGCAGTGTTGTTGCGGGTGCTTGGCAAACTAGCTATCAAAGCCGGACAAATCGAGAAAGCCGAACAATATTTGCTGAAAAGCCTGCACATTGCTGATTCTGTAGAGGCTTATCAGTTATTAGGCCAAGCCTTTTTCGCCGGTGGGGATAAAGACAAAGCTTGCGATTATTTTCAGCGTGCATTGCAACTCGCTTCCAACGAGATTGTGCATCAGGCGGAAGCTATCAATGCTTGATAACAGCCTTTAAGGCTTAGCATTTAAAATAGTTCAACTTCATCCTCTTCGTTATCTTTAGACTGGAGGAAGGCGCTGATTTTTTCGTATAAGGCCAACTGATTTCTGCCATTGTCTTTCGCATAATAAAGGGCTTTATCGGCTCGATCCAGCAATGTGCTGGGCATAATGGCGCTATCAATATGCGCGGCGCCTATACTCACGGTTACCCGACCGACAGTCGGAAAATCATGACTAGCAATGGCTTGCCGAAAACGTTCAAATACGGTTATCGCATCGTTTTGGTTGATCAAATTAAGTACTACCACAAATTCTTCGCCACCAAAGCGAAACAGAAAATCGTTGTAGCGAAAATGCTTTTCCATCAACTGACTAAACACCAAAAGTACTTCGTCGCCGGAGAGATGCCCAAAGGTATCATTCACCTGTTTGAAATGATCGATGTCCAGCATCGCAATCCATGAGCTTTTCTGTTTTATGCAGTCAACCGGATCGCCGCCGCGAAAATGTTCGCACACTTGAAGAATTCTCGCATCAAAGGACTGCCGATTGGGTAGTTTGGTTAGCAGATCACGTTCTTTGCTGTCATGTAAAGCCACTTGATTACGATACAACTGAGTCAAGTTGGTGAGAAACTCTATCGACTCTTGGCTGAATTCGCCGTGCAACACTACCGCCCTATCGGGGCCGCTGACATCGCGTATCGAAGCCACTATCTGGGTAAACAAACCGGCAGCGTTAGGGCTACTGGGCTTTAAATCCAGCGTGTTATTGATTTCCTGTAATAGCTCGCTATTTTCGTGTTGTTCATTCTCGGTAAAATCCAAGGGAAAGCGCCTGATTAACTGATCTCCAACTGAACACGCCTCACCGGTTTTTTGGCTTCTATCGCCATATATCTCATAGGCCGCAGCGTGATTTACATAGGACAGTTGTTCTAATAAGCCGAGAAAGCAATGGGTAAGCGACTGGTAATCGATTTGCTCGGTAAGCCGGACAGCCCAGCCAAAAGCTTCGTGGTAATTGATGTTCGCATTCATATCTATTCGGCGGTTATTTCATTAACAATGATCCAAGGGCATCTAAGCTGTTAACGACAAATAATTGCCGCCTATGTTTGCTAAGAATATCCTATTGTTGAAGAAAATGTGCATCGGTTTTCGCAACATTTTAGTTCAAGACATATCCATGTGCGGAAAATTCCCAACAATGCCAGGAAATACCTTAGTCTACCCTAAGTAAATAAGGTTTCCCACATGGCGTCGACTTTTTTGATCACATCGCTACGCATCACAATTGGCCGCCCCCATTCCCGATGGGTTTCGCCCGGCCATTTATTTGTAGCGTCGAAACCGACTTTGGATCCCAAACCCGATACCGGCGAAGCAAAATCCAAATAGTCTATCGGCGTGTTTTCTAAAATGGTTAGGTCGCGGGCCGGATCCATGCGGGTGGTGATCGCCCAGATCACATCCTGCCAATTGCGCACATCGACATCGTCATCCACTACAATCACGAACTTGGTGTACATAAATTGGCGTAAATAAGACCAAGTGCCAAGCATCACCCGCTTCGCGTGACCGGCATATTGCTTTTTCATGCTAATCACCGCCATCCGGTAGGAGCAGCCTTCCGGCGGCAGGTAAAAATCGATAATTTCCGGAAATTGCTTTTGCAATATCGGCACGAAAACTTCGTTGAGAGCCAACCCCAGGATAGCCGGCTCATCGGGTGGTCGGCCTGTGTAGGTACTGTGGTAAATCGGGACTTGCCGCTGGGTGATCCGTTCTATCGTGAAGACAGGGAATTCATCGACTTCGTTGTAATAACCGGTATGGTCGCCGTAAGGGCCTTCTTTGGCGGTTTCGCCGGGGTAGATATAGCCTTCCAATACAATTTCCGCGCTTGCAGGTACTTGCAGGTCATTGCTTAGGCTTTTGGCGACTTCGGTTTTGCTACCACGCAGCAGACCGGCGAATGCATATTCCGATAAGGGGTCCGGCACCGGCGTGACGGCGGCCAAGATCGTTGCCGGATCGGCGCCGAGTGCGACGCTGACAGGGAATGGTAGGCCGGGATGCGCCGCCTGCCACTCTTTTAAGTCCAGCGCACCGCCGCGATGCGTCAGCCAGCGCATGATGACTTTGTTTTTGGCAATGACTTGTTGCCGGTAGATGCCAAGATTTTGCCGATCTTTATGTGGGCCTTTGGTGATGACCAGCGGCCAGGTGATCAACGGCGCGGCGTCTTCCGGCCAGCAAGTCCAGATCGGGTAGACGCCTAGATCAACTTCGTCGCCAACGCGGATTACTTCTTGGCAAGGCGGCGAAGTAATCAGTTTCGTGGCCATATTCAGCACTTGCTTGAACACCGGTAGTTTATCAAACGCATCCTTGATGCCTTTGGGCGGCTCCGGTTCTTTTAAATAAGCCAGCAGTTCGCCGATAGCACGCAATTCGGAGATGTCTTTGGCGCCCATGCCCATCGCGACACGCTTGGTGGTGCCGAATAAATTGCCCAACACAGAAATGTTGGAGCCTTTGGGATTTTCGAACAGCAGCGCCGGTCCGCCCTCCTTCAACACCCGGTCGCAAATCACTGTCATCTCCAGCACCGGATCGACTTCAACTTTAATACGCTTGAGTTCGCCTTGTTTTTCCAGCTGTTGGATGAAGTCGCGGAGGTCTCTGTATTTCATAGGCTTATTCTTAATTCGCTGTTAGGGATTAACTTATACCAATTACTCTTCAAATTCCGACGGCTCAGCCCCCCTCTCCCAGAACACCCTGAACCAAAGCATGGCAAAGCGGAATTTGAAGGTTGATCGGGGTGGGGCATTATATTATTTTTGAGGATGGATTTTGGTTTTAAGATGCAAGCTAACATATTTTTTATGAAAGCCACTGACTCTAGTTGAATAATTCTTATGATTTTGGAATAACTCAAATTGTTAAAATAAAATAGTTCGATAGCTAGTGTGTAAGGAAAGCTAAATACTGTTACAAAAATTAACTAGCATTTTCTGAAGAGAAAAAGCGTACAATATAACAATAAATACAACCACATAAGTCCTTCAAAGAAATGCCGGTTTAATTATGCCACAGTACTTAGAACCACACTTATCAAACCATCCAGTTCTCTTGGTTTCTTGCATGTCAGTACATCGACGCCAACCAAAAGCTTAAATATAAGCAGCCGCCAAACCCAGGAAAACTACCAAGCCAAACCAGTTATTATTTAAAAAAGCTTTAAAGCAACTGGGTTTGTCAAAATGAAAAATCAACACCTGCTGATAAACAGCTAAACCAGCCGCAATCAGCAAGCCGGCGTAATATGGCCAAGTCAGTTTCTGCATGAGACCGATAGCAAACAGCAAGCCCAGAATAATCACCTGCAAACCAGCGGTAATTTCCCTGACTCTTGAGCCGAACAAAATCGCCGTGGATTTCACGCCGATTTTCAAATCGTCTTCGATATCGACCATCGCATACATAGTGTCGTAAACCAAAGCCCACAACAGCACAGCAAAATACAACAGCCAGCCCACCAACGGAATACTATTGATTTGCGCGGCAAAAGCCATCGGTACGGCAAAACCAAAGGCCATGCCCAGATAAGCTTGCGGCCAGTGGGTGAAACGCTTCATAAACGGATAGCTGCCGGCCAGAAACGCCGCCACGAAAGATAATGCAATAGCATACCCATTCAACAGCAAAACCAAACCAAAAGCTGTCAGGCATAAAACTGTAAAAACCACTAGCGCTTCTTTAGGCTTAACCTTACCGGCGGCAATAGGCCTAAGTTGCGTACGCGCCACATGCGGATCGAAATCCCGGTCGGCATAATCATTAATCACACAGCCGGCAGCGCGCATTAGCACCACTCCAGAGCAGAAGACGCTTACCACCAAGCTATCGGGATGACCATTACCCGCAATCCATAAAGCCCACAAGGTCGGCCATAACAGAATAAAAATCCCGATAGGCTTGTCAAAACGCGCCAGCAGCCAATATTGTCTAGCCCTATCAAACAGCTTATCCGTCAACATTATTTTTCCTGTTTTTTATCTTTGATGGTCTGAATAATGGCGCTGGTAGAATGGCCTTCAATAAATGACAGAATTTTCACCTCGCCACCATTGGCTAAGACGCTGGCGTGTCCGGCGATACTGGTAATATCCGTATAATCGCCACCTTTAACCAAAATATCCGGTAATAATTGATCTATTGCCGCTTGGGGCGTATCCTCTTCAAACGCCGCCACCCAATCAACGCACTCTAGCGCCGCCAGCATTTCCATGCGATGCGCCAAAGGATTCACCGGTCTTTCCGGGCCTTTCAGACGCTGAACTGAAGCATCGCTATTAACCAAGACTACCAAGCGGTCGCCCAGCTTCTTTGCTTCTTGCAAATATCGGACATGACCAGGATGCAGAATGTCGAAACAACCGTTTGTTGCAACGACTTTTTCGCCGGCTTTACGAGCAGTCTGACGCTCAGCCAATATTTCCGGCCAGAGACAAACACCCCGGTGGTGCGCACGCGCACCATGCAGCGCATTGTGCAATTCATCGGTATTAACAGTGGCAGTTCCCATTTTACCCACTACAATTCCCCCGCCAATATTTGCTAGCAGGGTTGCTTCCGCCAAGTTTTTTTTCGCTGCCAGGCTGGCGGCCAACACGGAAATCACCGTATCGCCTGCTCCAGTGACATCAAAGACTTCCCGCGCATGCGTGGGTAAATGCAACGGCGGCTGATCCTTACTCAACAAGCTCATGCCGTGCTCTCCGCGCGTCACAAGCAAAGCTTGCAGATCTAAATCCTGAAGTAGATTCATGCCACGCTCTACAAGTTGCTGTTCGTCTACACAACGACCGACGACTGCTTCAAATTCACTGAGGTTAGGCGTAATCAGGGTTGCTTGACGGTATATGGAAAAATCGCCGCCTTTCGGATCAACCAACACCGGCTTATGTAATTCTTTCGCGAGGCGAATAAATTGTTGCACCTGACTTAAAGTCCCCTTGCCATAATCGGAAAGCACAATTATTTGCGATTGCGTCATCTCGGCGTGATAAAGATGTAAGAGTTGTTCGCTATCGACCTGCTGAAACCCATCCTCAAAATCCAAACGTATCAATTGTTGATGGCGGCTCATCACCCGTAATTTGGTAATAGTCGGGAAATTAGGCACCGGCTGAAATAGGCATAACACGCCAGCCCGTTTCAAAACAGCTTCCAACGCTACGGCGGCCTGATCTTCACCGGTAAATCCCAGCAACGACACTTTTGCTCCCAAGGCAGCGATATTCAGCGCCACATTGCCTGCACCACCGGCCCGCTGCTCGTCAAGATCAATGTGTACCACCGGTACCGGGGCTTCCGGCGAGATACGGGAAGTGCTGCCGTGCCAATAGCGATCTAGCATTAGATCGCCTACTACCAGTACTCGGGCTTGAGAAAAATTGGGTATTTGCATAGCTTTCACGCGGACATATATCAAAATGTTATTATAACGGCTTGTTGAAATAGTTAGTTGAGTAAACCATGAGCGCAAAAATCTACCATAATCCACGTTGCAGCAAATCCCGTGATACTTTAAAGCTGTTGCAAGCACATGGCATTGAGCCGGAAATCATTGAATATCTGAAAACACCGCCTAGTGTGGCGGAATTTGAGGAAATTTTGCAAAAATTGGGCATCAAGCCGCGTGATCTGATGCGCAAAAAAGAACCCGAATACCGAGACAACTGGTATGATGTTGAATCAGTTACGGACGCTGAACTGATCGAAGCTATGCGCATTATTCCAAAATTAATGGAAAGACCTGTTGTTATCATTGGCGATAAAGCCGCAATCGGTAGACCTCCAGAGAACGTACTTGCCATTTTGTAATGATCAAGATTTTAATTGTCTATTACAGTCGTAACGGCAGCACATTGAAATTGGCCCAACAGATTGCGAGAGGCGTCGAATCGGTTGCAGGCGCTGAAGCTATTTTACGTACAGTACCTCCGGTTTCTGCGGTCTGCGAAAAAGTCGCATCCAGCATCCCGGAATCCGGCGCACCCTATGTAAATTTGCAGGATCTGGAAACGTGCGATGGATTAGCCTTGGGCAGTCCTACCCATTTCGGCAATATGGCGTCGCCTTTAAAATATTTTATAGACAGCACGACACCGCTATGGTTTTCCGGCGCATTATCAGGAAAACCGGCCGGCGTATTCACATCCACCGGCAGTATGCATGGCGGCCAGGAGAGCACCTTACTCTCCATGATGCTGCCGTTGATGCATCACGGCATGTTACTGCTAAGCCTGCCCTCTAACGAAATCGCCTTACGGGAAACGCTTAGTGGCGGCACGCCCTATGGCCCGAGCCACCGTTCGGAGACAGATAGCGAATTGACTGAACATGAAAAACGCTTGTGTTGGGTTTTGGGAGAGCGCTTGGCAAAAACAGCAGGGGCGTTGCAGACCAACCATTAAATCTGCTTAACATTAATATTTAGAGTCTGGATGCGGTAAGCAATTTGCCGTGGCGTCATATCCAGCAGGCGGGCGGCTTTGGCTTGCACCCAGCCGCTTTGTTCAAGGGCGGCGATCACCCGTTCACGCTCATCCATATTTTCGTCGTGCAGATCGACATGCTTTACCGAAAACGAGGTTCGGCTGATGCCGATTTCATTTTCTAAGCCGGTACTAGCGATAACATCACGGTCTATTACACCCTCCGGACTCATGATCGCCGCCCGCTCTAAGCGATTTTCCAGTTCCCGGACATTGCCAGGCCAGTCGTGTTTCAATAAGATGCGGATAGCGCTTTCCTTGATTTCCAAGGGTCTGCCGCCCTGTTGCTTGGAAATGCGATTCAGCAAAAAATTGGCCAATTCCGGGATATCTTCAATGCGATCGCGAAGCGGCGGCATATTAATCGGCATCACATTCAAGCGGTAATACAAATCTTCGCGAAAACTACCTTCTGCAACTTCTTGCTCCAAATTCCGGTTTGTAGCAGCAATAATGCGAACATTCACTTTCAGTGTCCTGACACCGCCCACCCGCTCAAACTCGCCTTCTTGCAATACCCGCAATAATTTGGCCTGAAACGATGCAGAAATCTCACCAATTTCATCCAGGAATAAGGTGCCGTTATCCGCTAATTCAAATCGACCCTTACGCTGACCGATGGCGCCGCTAAAGGCGCCTTTTTCATGGCCAAACAACTCTGATTCCAACAAGGTATCCGGCAGCGCCGCACAATTTAGTTTTAGGAACGGACCGTTAGCGCAGGCCGAATTAAAATGTATCGAGCTGGCGACGACCTCCTTACCGGTACCGGACTCGCCTCTTATCAATACCGTGGTATGCCACTTTGCTACTTGGCGAATAATATCAAACACCTTAAGCATCGGTTCCGAATGACCAATGATGTTTTCGAAGCGATAATTTTTGACTAGCGCCTGCTTTAGAAAGTCGCGCTCGTTAACCAATTCGACCTGCTTACGCTCCATCACCCGCAACATATTGACGCTGTGAGCAATTAGATTTGCCACCATTTCCATAAAACGGGCGCGTTCGCCTAAAAATTTAGCATCACAGGGCTGAGCAGCAAGTATGCCCACCACTTCTCCCTGCTCCAATGCCAAGGGCGAGCCGATAAAAGGTAAATCAGGATTATAGACCCCAAGCCGGCTAAGAAAGCGTGGTTCGTCGGCTATACGCTCTACAACTATGGTACAGCCTTCATCCAAAATAGCGCCCACTAGACCCTCTCCAGGCTGATATCGCACGGAACGGTCAATGCCCTCGCCGTAAATTTCACAAATACTCATGCTATCGTCCTCGACATCACGCAAGGTTATCATGCCAAAATGCAGACCTGAGCGTTTATGCAAAATCTCTAAAATTCCCTTCAGTTTGTTGCGTAAATCATGGGTGCTATTAAGTAATTGACTGACCAGAAACAGCGTATCCAGTTCAGTTTCAACCATCAACAATCGTTCACTCATGTCCGTTCACCGAAATGATATTCTTTGGACAAATCGGAAAACTTAGATTAAAACAACAACCAGCTTGATAGTCAGGGTCGATGGCTATCATGCCGTTATGTTGATTAACTATTTCCTTGACCATCACCAGCCCCATGCCAACCTGGGCTTTACCCAATGATTGGGTAGTAAAAAACGGTTCGAAAACTTTACTGTGTTGCTTAAGCGGAATCCCAGGCCCAGTATCGGCTATAGATACATGCACCCAATTTTGGTCAACCGAAGTGCTGATTTTAATTAACCTTTCATTACTACCGGCACGATTAAGGGCATTGACAGCATTATCGATTAGCAGCTTAAACAACATACGCAATCTATTGGTTGATCCCAGAATTGCAGGCAGAATAGGATTAGGCAGCCAATCGACCACCACGCCGTTGGCTAAAAATTTAGTACTATGCAATAACATTACTTCATGCAAGAGTTGATTTAGATTGATCGGAATCATGGCCGACTCTGGGATTTCCGGCACGCAACGCTGCAAAGTATCCAGGGTATCCGCGCCCATCAACTGTACTTGACTCAATAAATCCTTTAACGCCTTGTTGCCGTCATCGTTGCGTTGCACCATAATTTGTATCGCGGCATTGATCTGATTTAAAGGTTGACGTATTTGATGCATGGCGCCCAGCAAAGTTTCGCGTATGCTGCGAATATGTTCCTCTTCGGTCAATAAGGTGCGCAAAGCTTGAATATGTAGATTCTCCTGCTGACGGCGTTGCTGAGTAATATCATTGATAGTGAGCAACAAATAATCTTTGGTTTGTTTCTCAAAAAAATTGTCTGCACAACTATCGCTTTCGGTAAACCAATTGCCGGAACAGGAAAACCAGCGCGTACCCCGGCGGCCCACGCCTTCCACACGAATTTCCAGATTGGTAAATCCACGCGCATGATCCTGATTATCCCAGGTATTGCCTATATCTGAGGCAATCGCATCCAGAAAAAACAGCGCCGGCTCAGGTTTATCCAGTTCGCTTATCAGCATTTTATACATCTGATTATCCAGAACCACTCGCTGGCCGCCATCCAGAACTGCCATTGCCACCGGCGCGGCGTTTATTACCGACTCAATGAGCTGCTTTTGATTGCCGAGCAATTGTTTCGCTTGATGCTCCTCTGTCACATCGCGGTGCATACCGATGTAGTGACTCACTGCCCCCTGTTCATCCAACATCGGCGCAATTGTCAGATCGGCCAAATAACGTTGCCCCATTTTTTTGCGGTTCACCAACTGCCCATGCCAAACCTGTTTGCGCGAAATGGTATACCAAAGATCATAGTAAACCTTACGCGGCGTTGATTTATCAGAGAGTTTGGATTCGTTGAGACCGAGGATTTCGGATGCTTTGTAACCGGTTACCAGCGTAAAGGCCTCGTTGATATACAGAATATTGGCCTTTTTATCGGTTATTGAAATTGCCACTGGGGCCTGCTCGACAGCCTTGACAAAAAGACTAAACGGCAAGGTATTGGACTGTTTGAGCTTGTGATTTAGCGGCAGCAGCTCTTGAAGACCGTCAGCAGTTTTAGCCGCCATCAATTGTTGGGCAGTTTCAATATCTATCTCGGTTAGTGAAAAATCGGGGGTCGATTTGGTCATAGCCTGCGGTTCCCATGAGGTGTGTTGATATATCATGCAATTTAAACGCCAAATTACACAAGATCCACTAAGTTAAATACTGCGTAACAATGATTCGCGCACTCTAACCGATTTTTTAGCATTGCCAGCAAAACCTTAAGTTAAGCCCAACAAGCTTTGGCGATAAAAATTTTACTGACTTATCGCTCACCTTGTCGTATTTACGACAATTTTAGGCCTGGACAGTGAAAGCTGTATTTTTTAGTACAGAATAAACCGCACCGTATGTGTACTTTTATGCACTAAATCGGTATCCCGATCAACAAATTCAGGTTTGGCATAAATGCTGCTGGTTTATTATAAAAAACCAGGTCTTTAGGCAATGAGCGAATACTTACTTTTAATTTTGGGTACGGCCTTAGTCAATAATGTGGTGTTGGTTAAGTTTTTAGGCTTATGCCCATTCATGGGTGTATCCAACAAACTGGATACCGCATTAGGCATGGGGATGGCAACGACCTTTGTGTTGACCTTGGCATCGGCTGCAAGCTGGGTTTTAGAGCATGGTTTGCTCATACCTTTCGACATCGGATTTCTAAGGGTATTGGGATTTATTCTCGTCATTGCCGCAGTGGTGCAATTTACTGAAATGGTGATACACAAAACCAGTCCAGTCTTATATCAGGTGCTAGGCATTTTTCTGCCCTTAATTACGACCAACTGTGCAGTATTGGGTGTTGCCTTACTCAATATTCAAGAAAAATATAACTTCATCCAAAGCCTGCTGTTCGGCTTTGGTTCGGCCCTGGGTTTTACCCTGGTGATGGTGCTGTTCGCCGGCCTGCGTGAACGCTTAGCGCTCATGGCGGTACCGGCGCTCTTTTCCGGTACGCCCATCGCCTTTATTACCGCCGGCATTCTATCGCTGGCGTTTATGGGATTTGCCGGACTTTATACTAAATAAGAGGCGCGATATGTACGTGTTGTCAGCTATTATTATTTTAACGGCGCTAGGACTGCTGTTGGGTTTTAGCTTAGGCATTGCCGCCAAATATTTAAAAGTCGAGTCGGATCCGTTAATTGAACGCATCGAAGAATTGATGCCCGGCTCACAATGTGGACAATGCGGATTTCCAGGCTGTCGTCCAGCGGCGGAAGCTTTGGTTTCAGGCACAGCATCGGTGACACTTTGCCCACCGGGCGGCACCGCGTTGGTGGAGCAACTGGCTAAACTCCTCGGTATTGATGTTGATTTGAGCAATGCTCTGGACCAAGAAGCCATGGTGGCCCGCGTCAGCGAAGAAACCTGTACTGGCTGTACGCGCTGCTTTAAGGTTTGCCCTACCGACGCCATTGTCGGCGCACCAAAACAAATTCACGCCGTGGTTGCCGATGCCTGTATCGGCTGTAAACAATGTGTAGCAGTCTGCCCAACCGAATGCCTGCAAATGCACCCCATCGAAATCACCCTGCGCAATTGGCGCTGGCCTAAACCACTAGCCGCCTAAAGGAGCATTTCCATGCCCGCATTCTTAGAAAATCCTCGGCTCCGCGGCGGTATTCATGCTGAAGAGCATAAATACTACACTTCCGGAAAAGCGATAGACAGAAATTTCCCATTGCCGAAAAAGCTCTACATCCCGGTACAACAACACGTCGGCAAACCGGCGGAACCAGTAGTGAAAGTTGGCGACTTAGTGTTAAAAGGTCAGCTACTTGCCCATAGTCAAGGCGCCATTTCATCACCCATCCATGCACCAACATCGGGCAAAATTATCGATGTCAAGGATTTTCCTGCACCACATCCATCCGCGCTGCCGGTTCGTACAGTAGTCATTGAAAGCGATGGGAAGGATCAATGGCTTACAGCTAATTTGCCTAGGGATCCTTTTGCACTTACCCCGGAAGAAATCTGCACACGGGTCGGCGAGGCAGGCGTTGTCGGTTTAGGCGGAGCAGTCTTTCCTTCAGCGGTAAAACTGAATCTTGGCCGGAAAAATCAAATACACACCCTATTGATCAATGCTGGTGAGTGTGAACCCTATTTAACCTGTGACGACAGACTGATGCAGGAATACGCGGAAGAAATTGTCTCCGGTATCCGCTTGATGCTGACCGGCATGGCAGCCCCGAAAGCCATTATCGGCCTGGAAGACAACAAGCCGGCAGCCTTTCGCGCCATGCAAGCCGCCAGCCGGGCTTTTGTAAATATCAGCGTAGAGCAAGTGCCGACCCGTTATCCTATGGGTTGGGATCGGCAAATGTTGCGCTACTTGACCGGGTTGGAAATCCCAGCCGATGGACGCGCCACCGACATTGGCGTCGTGGTGCATAATGTCGCCACCGCCCATGCGGTTTATAAAGCCATTTGCCTGGGTCAGCCCTTAATCAGCCGCATAGTCACCGTTTCCGGCACAGCAGTCGCCAATCCTGGAAATTTGGAAATTCCGCTAGGGACTTTAATGTCCGAAGTTCTGGACTATTGCGGCGTAAACAAAGCCAGATTGGCGCGTTTAGTGATGGGCGGGCCGATGATGGGTGATGCTTTACCGCATGCCGAGGTACCGGTGGTCAAAGCCTGCAACGGCATTTTGGCCTTATCCCATGAAGAAATCGAGGAGCCGCAGACCCAAGCCTGCATCCGCTGTTCCAGTTGCGTGACAGTTTGCCCGGTCGGCTTATTACCGCTGGAAATGGCCAGCCGCATACGCGCTAATCAGTTGGACGCCGCCGTCGATTTAGGCCTGAAAGATTGCATCAGTTGCGGCAGTTGCTCCTATGTCTGCCCGTCCAATATTCCCTTGGTGCATTACTTCAAATTTGCATCAGGCGAACTGGTAAAACGCCAGCAAGCCGAGCATAAAACCGAACAAACCAAACGGCTGATGCAGGACCGCAATCAACGTATGGAGCGCATCCGGCTAGAAGCCGAAGCCGAAGCCCTACGTGCACAGGAAGCTCGCGCGGCTCGTGCTGCGCAGCAAGCACTTGCCAAACAACAGCCGAAAGAGGAGACCGCATGAAGAGTAAACCAATCAGCGGTCCGCATGTCGCGGCGACTCGACGCGTCGATCAAATTATGCGGCAAGTGATCGTCGCCCTTGTCCCAGCAGCGGCATTCGGCATAGTGCTATTCGGCTGGCCGGCTTTATATCTGCTGACCATTACTATCATTTCGTCACTGCTATCCGAAGCGTTTTGCCTGAAATTAAAAGGCATACCAGCAGCGCCCCACCTGCGTGACGGCTCGGCAATTTTAACCGGTCTGCTGGTGGCCATGACCTTACCGCCTTGGGCGCCGTGGTGGATTGGCGTCATGGGTGCGGCTATTGCCATCATTCTCGGCAAACAAGTCTATGGCGGACTCGGTCAGAACGTATTTAACCCGGCGATGCTGGCGCGGGTCGCGTTGTTGATTTCGTTTCCGATTGAGATGACTACTTGGGTAAATGTCAGTCCATTGTTTACCGGACCTGGCTTACTGGAAAGTTTTAGCATGATTTTTTCCGGATCGGAGACCAGCGACGCCGTCACCGGCGCAACCACGCTGGGCCAGATCAAAACCGGGTTTTCCCAAAATCTATCGCTTCCCGGCTTATTAAATGACTACTCCGGGATTCTAGCCTTCATCGGCTGGGAACGCGGCAGTTTGGGTGAAACATCTGGAATATTACTGCTGTTTGGGGGCATGCAACTCATCCGCCAAGGCGTGATCCAATGGCATATACCCGCTTCCTTGCTTGGGACTTTGCTGCTGTTATCCACGATTTTCTTTATTTTTGACAGTACCCATTATATGAGTCCTTGGGTGCAACTTAATTCCGGCGCCGTATTGCTGGTGGCGTTTTTTATCGCCACGGATTATGTCACTTCGCCGAATACGCCGCTTGGACAACTGGTGTTCGGCAGTGGTTGCGGCTTACTTATTTTCGTGATTCGTTCCTGGGGCGGCTATCCGGAAGGTACCGGTTTTGCAATATTACTGATGAACGCCGTCACGCCGCTGATTGACCACTACATACGCCCCAGAATATACGGACGCTACCGTAACGGGAAACCGCTGGATATTTCCAATCCATGAGATAGGCTATGAATTCCGCACCTGAAAAGCAACCGTTTACGAGTAAAGCAGCAGAGTTACTGCACATTGTAAAACAACAGCTAAAAATCTGGCTGGAACCAAGTAGTTTGGAAAAACTGCGTCCACAGTTACGCTTTCAAACCGGTGTGTTAGCCGGCTTTGCCTTACTTGCCGCTATTTTGCTGGGACTGGCGGATCTTGCGACCCGTGGCGTCATTCTGCTTAGGCAACAGGAAGATCTGCAGGCCAACCTCGCGCAAGTAGTACCGGCAGAATTTCACGATAACAATTTGTTGGCCGACAGCATTATTGCCAATTCCGCTGACGCTAAACTCGGCGCCGAACAAACGGAAGTCTATCTGGCTAAAAAGCAGGGCGAAGTAACCGCTGTCTGCTTTAAGTTCATCGCCCCCGATGGTTATGCCGGCCCAATTACCTTGGTGATGGGCGTGGATCGCAACGGCGAAATTTTGGGGGTCCGAGTCATTTCGCATGTCGAAACACCCGGTTTAGGCGACAAAATAGAAATCAGCAAGTCAAAATGGATATTGTCGTTCAACGGCAAATCTCTGGATAACGTGACCTTGGAACAATGGACGGTAAAAAAAGACGGCGGTATCTACGATCAGTTTAGCGGTGCAACCATTACTCCCCGCAAAGTTGTACAAGCGATTCGGCGCGGTTTGGATTTTTATCGCAATCATCAGACGGAATTTTTGGAGATTAAGAAATGAAGTTTGTAGCGCACATGATGTTGAAGCAATTGATAAGCTTTATGGAGAAAACGGCATGAATTTATCCGTATTATTTTCCGCGCCTTACCGGCGAATCGCTCGTGACGGCCTTTGGGACAATAATGTGGTCCTAAAGCAAAATCTGGCCTTGTGTCCACTGCTGGCAGTTACCGGAACCGCCACTAATGGCCTGGGCATGGGTTTGGCGACCATGGTAGTTATGGTCGCCTCAAATGCTGCGGTTTCCGTTAGCCGAAACTTAATTCCCTCTGAAATTCGCATCCCAATTTTCGTACTATTAATTGCCGCACTGGTAACCTTAGTCGATATTTTTCTCAATGCCTGGATGCATGAATTACATAAAGTGCTGGGCTTGTTTATTCCACTAATCGTGACTAATTGCGTAATTCTTGGCCGGGCGGAAGCTTTCGCCTCCAAACAGCCCTTAATGCCTTCCATGTGGGACGGTTTAATGATGGGCGCAGGCTTTACATTAGTGATGGTCGTATTAGGCGCAGGCCGCGAGATAACATCTGCCGGGACTTTATTCACCAATGCTTCGGTGCTGCTAGGTGAAGAATTCCGCTTCCTGGAAACCACGCTGATCCCGGACTATAAAGGCTTTCTGTTAACGGCTCTTCCTCCCGGCGGCTTTATCATGCTGGGTTTTATGGTTGCTGTTAAACGCCTGCTGGATAATAAGCTGGCAAGTAAAAAACCGGCTGCTGAAATAGTTTTGCCGATAGTCATTGTTGAAGGTGGTGAGCTATGAATGTCGGGGTCTGTTACGCACAAGCCGACCGGCAACTTTGGTTAAAACTAGAAGTGCCCGACGGCAGCACCATTGCAGAAGCGATAGCACTATCCGGACTATTGAATCAATACCCGGAAATCGATTTAGTAGAGCAAAAAGTCGGGGTTTTCGGCAAAATATCCAAACTGGAGACGCCGTTGAAAGAAGGCGATAGAGTCGAGATTTACCGGAAAATTACTGCTGATCCGCAGCAAGTGCAAAGGCGGCGGGTGACTTGAAATACTTCAACCTTCGCCGACCCCAAAATCTCAGAACCTAGTCTTCGAGCGCGAAAATTAGTACTTTTTGGTAATTAAAAATGGTTTGTCGTTTTTTCTTACTATTCCCAGCAATTTACCTCTTTGCTTGTCGGCGACATGTTGGCGCTAAAACTTCGCTAGTCAGCCGGTGATAAGTGTTAATTTTTCTTTCCATCCCTCAACTTGCTATAATAAAGAATGTGGTAAAGAGGATGAGCTATGCCTACGGTTGCTGAAGATGTCTGGGCTATTTTGCGCGAAGTAGCCGAATCCCAAAAAGAAACAGATAAGAAATTTAAGGAAACGGATCTTAAAATTAAGGAAATGTCCCAAAGTATCGGTAAGCTGGGTAATCGTTTAGTTGATTTCATTGAAGACGCCTTGCGTCCGGCTGTCGTGCGTTTGTTTCAAGAGCGCGGCATTGACGGGCATGAGGTACATCAAAATATCAAATCCAATCGTGGCAATGAAGGATTGGAAATTGAGCTATTGGTGGTCAATAACACCCAGATCGTTGCCGTGGAATGTAAAAGCAATCTCAGCGTGGATGATGTTAACGAACACTTGGAACGTTTGGCTAAATTAAAAAGATTACTGCCGTCTTATGCGGACAAGCAAGTATTGGGCGCCGTGGCTGCTATGGCGATAGCGGATAGTATGGCGCGGTATGCTTATCGGAAAGGCTTGTATTTGATCGGCCAAAGCGTTGAGCATTTGGAAATTCGCAATGCTAAGGATTTTGTGGCGAAGGTTTGGTAGACTTGTATGGTTGATTTTTACTATTTTATAAGTATATAATTTTTATGGAAGATTTTGCAGGCGCTTATTTAGCAAGAAAAAACGATCTTTCCGTATTACCCAAAAATCAACATCATGCTATTGCGGTTTTTCATCTTGGCGGGATTGCTGTTGAGTGTTTCCTTAAATCTTTACTGCTTGATTATCATCAAATTGATAGATTTAATGAAATTAGTAACCGTCGGAAAGATTCTATGTATAATCAAGCTGTTATGAATCCAAGTCATGGATTATTGACAGCACTTAGACGTATGCAAGACGTTTATGAAAAAGCAAAATCAGATAATCAACTGTTAAAACACCTGAACACTATCCTTTATCCATTAGGTTCAACTGAAGTTGACTACATTAGTTTGCGTTATATTCCACAATCATCTCAATCACATGAAGAATGGCACAAAAGTTTTAATTATGTGTGTGGATGGCTAGAAAAAAACGGGAAAACAATCTAATGAAAGCCGCGATACAACTCAGAAAAGCTTTAAACCAGAAATTTCCTAAAGAATTTGAATTCGATGTCTCTGATGATGGTTTTGTTTTACTGACCATTATTTCAAATCAATTTGAAAAAAAGACTCGAAAAGCTCGGTTAGAGCAAGTAGAAGCTTTAATTAAAGAATTAGGCTTAACACCGGGCATAATGGAACTTTATACACATGATGAAGCCAAGAGTGAAGGAATAACAATTCAAGCAAAAGACGAAGCTGCCCCATTATCCTGGCAAGATGCGGTGGCGATGTTATCCGCCGGCAAAACCTCATTTGCTAAAAAACCTAAACATCCTATTAAACGCGTAGTTTTTTATTCTTATAAAGGCGGCGTTGGACGAACAACCGCGTTAATTCAAACGGCTTTTCAATTGACAAGATTGGGTAAGCGCGTAGTTTTAGTGGATATGGATGTAGAAGCTCCTGGATTACAAGCATTATTACCGCCTTTCGACAAACCAGCTGATGAAGGTTTGATTGATTATTTATGGGAGCGTCAAACGTGCTTTTTTGATGAACATCACCAGCCGAAAATTGAATTAACCAATATTATTTATAGTGTTAAAGATAACCAATCACGTCGTGATTTATTTATTGTCCCTGCCGGAAAAATAGGTCAACGCTATATTCAACGTTTATCTATTTTATCAACTACGCATTTATTTTCTGAAACAACCGATCCTTGGTATCAATTTGAAGAAGAACTTTGGAATCAATATCAACCAGATATTATGCTCATAGACGCACGCACAGGGCTTAATGAATGGGGTGGATTATCTTTACTAAGACTAGCTGATGAAGTTTTTATTGTTTTATACCCGAGCCAACAAAATGCGGAAGGCGTTAGCTTTATTAGGGATTTATTAACAGAGTTGAGCGGTATACAAGCTAAGCTGATTCTCTCGTCTATCCCGGAAGGAGCAATTGGACGTACCTTAGTAGAAAAAATTGAACCTTATTTAAATCTTGATGTAAAAAAATTGGAAGGCGAAGAAATAAAAGAAGATGTGATTAGAATTCCTTATCTTCCTGATATTGCAGCTAGCTATCAGTTTCCAGTTGAGAACGCTCTTACTTGGTATGCGCCTATTGTCAATGTTTTGCTTGAAGTGAGTGGTGTTGAAAAAACAAAAGAAGTGCTGGCTGAATCTGACCGTTTAGAGCTTATTAAGTCATTAAGCTTTCCGGAACGTAACGCAGCCAGTATTTTAAACACTGATTTTGATGCAATTTTTCAAAAAACAGCCGATTTTGATCGTTGTTTAGAAGACCAAACTTGGGTAATTCGTGGAAGAAAAGGCACAGGAAAGTCAACGCTATACACATTGTTCACCAAACATAGATCAAATGCTGAAAAACGCTCGCGTGGTCGCCTAGATAATGTCACGATTATTTCAGGGCATGGCGTTAGTAATAGTTTTAAACCTAATGCGGATGTTTTTTCAGATCTCCAGAAAAAAATAAAAGCTGACGATAATAATGATTGGTTATCGTTATGGCGTGCTTATGCGGTTATTCAACTATATCAGTCTTACCCTGAATTTAGCAACATTATCAAAAAAGCAAAACTAAATGGTCTACACTCTCGCTTACAATACAACTTTAATACAGATGAACACACCGTCTGGGAATCTAAGCATACTACTAAATTATTAGAATTTGTAACTGATATAAAACTCAACGGATTATGCCGAGATGCTTTTTCGCACTTAAACAGCTACTTAAAAAAGAAAAATCAGAAAATATGGCTTTTATATGATGATTTAGACCAAGATTTTAAAGAAAAAACATTTTTGCAAAAAGACGCACTCGGCGGATTGATGCGTTTAATTTATGATACCAACAATAACAATTTGCATCAAATTCGGTTTAAAGTTTTTTTGCGCGAAGATATTTGGAGTAATTTAGTTTTTACAAATAAAAGTCATTTTGGCGAACAAAGAAACTTACTTTTAAAGTGGGACGAAGAAGATTTTTTTCGTTTGGCTTATCGTTTGGCGGTTGCTGGGTCAGATAAGTTTAGGAATCTTGCTAATCTCATCAATTCTTTACCTGATAACCAATTAGATGAATGTGATATAGATACCTTGCGTCAAATTTTATCGCCTTTATGGGGATTGCGTCGTCAAAAAACTCAAAATGCTTACGTTTCAACCTGGGTTTATTCTCGCTTAACAGATTCAAGTGGAAATACTTATCCTCGTTCATTGACTATCTTATTAAGTAAAGCTAAAGAAGCTGAGTTACGACAACCTCAAGGAAAGTCAGCGCCCAATGACCATTTGCTACGTTGGCACTCTCTCACCAAAGGTTTAGAAGC
The DNA here is from genome assembly GCA_963705975.1 of uncultured Pseudomonadota bacterium. GTDB lineage: Bacteria > Pseudomonadota > Gammaproteobacteria > Methylococcales > Methylomonadaceae > Methylomonas. The sequence continues at coordinate 42,670 of CAVPMI010000066.1, read as the reverse complement.
TGCTTCAGTAGAACGGTGTGATGCCATTAAAAATGAATACCCTGAGTTACTTGAGTTTTTTAACAACATTGGTGAGCTGGGCTCATTATTTAGCGAGAAGCAATTAAAAGATTTCTGGCAAAAGTTAACGAAATTGCACGAAGAATTTGATACTTATGATGCGTTTTTGAAACGCTTAAAAGATATTGGCGTATTGCAAGATAAAAAATATTCTCCAAAATTTAATTACGCGATTGCCAATATATACATAGATGGCTTTAATATAAGAACAATGGGGCAAAAGAAATAACAGTGCGCAAGCTTCGATTAACACATAGTCTTTCATGGCCTGCATTCACACAAAGTGACAAAATGTAGAAAATAAATTACCGACAGCTTTAATTTTCGCGCTCGAAGGCTCAGTCCTGAGATTTTGGGATTGGTGAGGGGTTTCAGAGGGGTAGGAGGCATGGATGCCGACTTTCGCTACAGGGACGTACTTGCCGCGCCCTCTGAAACCCCTCACCGATTCCAAAATCGTCGGTCACCGATAACTTAAATTGCATCAATAGCTTATACGTTTTTACTTTATACGGTGTCGCTAAACTATATCAGCTAGACTATTATAATGTTGATACCTAAGCCATCGCTAATTTAATGCTGGAAACCCTGATTATTGTTCCCGCCCGCAGCGGCTCAAAAGGCCTGCCCGATAAAAATATCCGCTTGTTGGCAGGTAAGCCCTTGCTGGCATGGACGGCGGAGTCCATCATGCAAGCAGACCTGCCAAATAGCCTGGCAATCTTATCTACCGATAGTCCAGTGTATGCGGAGATAGCTCAGCAGTCCGGCTTAAACGCACCGTTTTTAAGGCCCACTGCCTGTGCAGGAGACAGCGCCAGCGCCTTGCAAGTTGTCGAACATGCACTAACCTGGTTTCAGAACACATACGCTTATCTGCCCGAAAAAACCATGTGGCTGCAACCTACCTCGCCATTCCGAACCGCAGCCACTATTCAACAAGCTAACGACATGATGGCTGAACAACAAGTAGACGCCGTGATAGGCTGCATGGCAATTCACCGCGATTTGACTACACTATTTAATACTGAGGGTGATTTTTTACGGCCTTTGAACAAACATAAACCCACCCAGACCGCCCGTCAACAGATTGAACCCTTGTTGACGCCGAATGGGGCGATGTATTTATGCAAGACAGCACATTTGCTGGAAAACCAGTCTTTTTACCCGGAGAAAACCCTACCGTTGCTAATGAATGCGCTACAAAGCTTGGATATTGATAATGAATTGGATTGGCTGATGGCGGAAGCTTTCATCAACCAGGGCTTGGTATGAACAAAACCACTATTTATAATGTTTGCTAGCTTTATCCGCTTGGTCAGGGAAATTTATCAAACACAGGACTTTATTCCGCTGCATGCGCCACGTTTTCGCGGCAACGAAAAACAATATTTACTGGATGTCATCGACAGCAGCTTTGTCTCCAGCGTCGGGCCTTTTGTTACGCAATTTGAAGAGCAAATAGCCAACTATTGCGGAGCTAAACACGGCATAGCTACAGTAAACGGCACTGCGGCATTACATATAGCCTTACTATTGGCAGGCGTTAAACCGGGCGAAGAAGTCATCACGCAAGCAGTAAGCTTTGTAGCTACCAGTAACGCCATCCATTATTGCGGGGCTGAGCCGGTTTTCGTCGATGTTGATCTGCATACATTGGGCTTATCCCCAGCAGCTTTGCTAGCTTTTTTACAGGAATTCGCTGAGTTAAGGGATGATGGCGTCTGGAATAAATACAGTAACAAGCGGATCGCCGCCTGTCTGCCCATGCACACTTTCGGGCATCCTTGCGATATAGCAGGTATCTTAGCTATTTGTAAGCAATACCAAATTCCAGTCGTCGAAGATGCCGCAGAAGCCTTAGGCAGCCGATACAAAGGACAGCATTGCGGCACCTTTGGCAAACTAGGCGTATTAAGTTTCAACGGAAATAAAATAATGACCACAGGCGGCGGCGGCATGCTATTGACCGATGATGCAGCATTGGCCGCACAGGCCAAGCATTTGACGACCACCGCCAAATTAGATCATCCTTGGCGTTTTATGCATGACCAGGTAGCCTACAATTATCGGCTGCCTAATCTGAATGCCGCGTTGGGACTGGCGCAATTAGAGCAAATGCCGCTGTTTGTGCAGCGGAAACGTGAACTTGCGGCAAAATATAAGGCATGGGCTCAGCAGCAAGGGGTAGAAATGGTGATAGAGACTAATGGGGTGCAAGCCAATTATTGGTTGAATGCTTTGCTGTTGTCGAATGCTGACGAGCGGGAACGGTTTTTAGTGTACGCCAAGACCGCCGACGTCATGCTGCGCCCGCTTTGGGAGTTGACCAGTCACTTGCCTATGTATAGCCACTGTCAAACCGGCGACTTGCGCAACTCGCACTACTTGGCGGAGCGGCTGGTGAATATCCCCAGCAGCGTAGTGTAAACAGTGATGCGTAAAATCTGTGTAGTTACGGGTTCCCGCGCTGAATACGGCTTATTGTTCTGGTTGCTGAAGGCAATTCAGGCAGATGCTGAGTTGCAGTTGCAAATCATTGTCACCGGCATGCATTTATCGCCGGAATTCGGTTTAACCTGGCGGGAAATTGTCGCCGATGGCTTTACTATTGACCGTAAAGTGGAAATGCTGCTGTCGGCAGATACGTCCTGCGCCATCAGCAAATCCATGGGCTTGGGTTTAATAGGTTTTGCCGATGCATTAGTGGATTTACAACCGGATGTGCTGGTGCTGCTAGGCGACCGCTTTGAAATTTTTGTTGCCGCGCAGGCGGCAATGAATCAGCGCTTGCCGATTGCGCACATTCATGGCGGAGAGCTCACGGAAGGGGCGGTAGATGATGCTATTCGGCATGCCATCAGTAAATTAGCACATTTGCATTTCACCGCAACCGAAGCTTATCGGCAGCGAGTCATGCAACTGGGCGAACAGCCTGAGCGGGTGTTTAATGTCGGCGCTCCAGGCTTGGATAATATCTATAAATTGCCTTTGCTGGATAGAATGCAGCTTGAGCAAGCCTTAGATTTTCCTTTAGGTAAGCGGAATATATTGATTACTTTTCATCCGGTCACTCTGGAAAATGCGACTGTTGGCGATCAATTTGAGCAGTTGTTATTAGCCCTGGATAATTTTGCGGATCTACATATCATTTTTACGCATGGCAACGCCGATGTCGATGGCCGGGTGATTTCCGGCATGATAGAAAATTATCGCCGTCTGCACCCGGCTCGGGTGGTAAGCTTTGTATCCTTGGGAACGCTACGTTATTTGTCTACCCTAAGGCTAATGGATGCAGTCGTAGGCAATTCTTCCAGCGGTTTGTTGGAAGCGCCGGCGTTTAAGATCCCTACCGTCAATATTGGTGACCGGCAACGCGGACGACTCTGCGCGGACAGCGTAGTAAATTGTTTGCCGCAAGCCGAGGCGATAGTCAAGGCCATGCAAACGGTATTTTCTGTAGACTTTACTGCAAAGGTGATAAATACTACAAATCCCTATGGTGCAGGCGGGGCTTCTGAAAAGATTAAAAATATATTGAAGCACACCGCACTGGCGGGTTTGCTGAAAAAACAATTTTATGATCTTCCGCATTCCTAAGGAGGAAATATGCGTATCTTCATTATTGCCGAAGCTGGCGTTAATCATAACGGCAGCTTGGATATTGCTATGCAATTAGTGGATGCAGCGGCCGCCGCCGGCGCGGACGCCGTCAAGTTTCAGACCTTCAAGGCCGATAAATTGGTAACCCGATCGGCAGTAAAAGCGGCTTATCAAAAAATCACCACCGGCGAGGCCGAGTCGCAATTAGCCATGCTGCAAAACTTGGAATTGAAATACGAATTTCATTTTCAACTGCGGGATTATTGCGCTAGCCGGCATATTGGCTTTTTATCGACCGCGTTCGATTTTGAAAGTCTGGATTTTTTAGTTAATCAGATAGGCGTCGAGCAATTAAAAATTCCCTCCGGTGAAATTACCAACGGTCCTTTTTTGTTGGCGCATGCGTTAACCGGCAAACCCTGTATAGTCTCCACAGGCATGGCGACCTTAGGCGAAGTTGAGACCGCGCTGGGCGTGTTGGCGTTTGGCTATTTGCAAGGGGAAAAACCTTCGTTAAGCGCGTTTCAACAAGCGTATAGCTCGGTATCCGGCAGAAAGGTATTAAGGGATAAGATTACCTTACTGCACTGTACCAGCGAGTACCCAACACCAATGGCGCATGTTAATTTGCGATCGATGGACGTATTGCAGCAAGCTTTCGGCTTACCAGTCGGTTACTCGGATCATACCCAGGGTTTGGCAGTACCGATTGCCGCAGCGGCCCGCGGCGCTTGTTTGATCGAAAAGCATTTTACCCTCAACAAACACCAACCCGGACCGGATCACTTGGTATCGTTGGAGCCTGATGAATTAAAGCAAATGGTAACGGCAATACGCGCTGTCGAACAGGCTCTGGGCGAAGCAAGTAAAATCCCGCAACCGATAGAATTGCAAAATCGCGATGTCGCCAGAAAAAGCTTGGTGGCCGGAGAGGCTATCGCGGTGGGTGACAATTTTAGTGACGAAAATTTGACTATCAAGCGGCCGGGAACCGGTCTGAGTCCAATGAATTATTGGCACATGCTGGGGCGTAGTAGTCATCGCAGTTATCAACCGGATGAGTTGCTTGAATGAAGCCGGTGATTTTATTGGGCAGCGGCGGCCATGCCCGAGTTTTGCTCAACCTGTTGCGGCGCTTGCAGGTGGAAATTTTAGGTATTACCGATCCACTGCGAACAGTCTCGGATGATTTTTTCGGCATCAGAATCTTAGGCGACGACACAGCTGTATTGCAATATACCGCCGAACAAATCGAATTGGTGAATGGTCTTGGTTCGCTTCCCAAGGATGCAGGTCTACGCGCAGGGTTGTTTAGTAAGTTTCAACAATCCGGCTATCATTTTAAAACCCTGATCGACCCTACTGCATTTGTTGCCGCTGACGCCGAACTTGCTGAAGGTGTGCAAGTGTTGGCTGGCGTCATTATTCAGGCAGGCACAATAATTGCTGAGAATTGTATAGTAAACAGCGGCGCTATTGTTGAACATGATTGCCGAATTGGCCGCCATGCGCACATTGCCCCTGGCGCAGTGCTCTGCGGCGGGGTGGAGGTCGGCGACCATGTGCACATCGGTAGCGGCGCGATACTGATACAAGGGGTGCGATTAGGCGCTCAGAGCGTAATTGGCGCCGGCAGCGTTGTGACGCGAGATATTGCTTGTCGGCAAATTGTTTATCCACCGCGAGCGTTAGTCCAAGATTTATGAGGTAACTATGAAACAACATTGGCGACAAGTTTTGATTCGACCGGAAACCAGCTTGCGCGCCACTATCGAAACCATAGATAAGGCGGCGCTGCAAATTGCCTTAGTAGTGGATGCGGATGAGCGCTTGATAGGCTCGGTAACAGATGGCGATATTCGCAGAGCCTTGATTCGGGGGCTGCCTTTAGAGCATCAGGTGCTTGATGTCATGAATAAACGCCCAAAAACCGCCTCCTTGCAAGACAGTAAAGCACAAATGATAGCCATAATGGAAGGTCATCATCTCTATCAATTGCCTGTAGTCGATAGCCAAGGCAGAGTAGAGCGTTTGGAAACACTACAAGGCTTATACAAGCAACCCGCGTTTCCAAACCCGGTATTTTTAATGGCAGGAGGCTTTGGGACACGTTTGCGGCCACTGACCGATGACTGCCCAAAGCCACTGCTGGAAATTGGCGGCAAGCCGATTTTAGAAACCATACTCGAAAACTTTGTGAAATCCGGTTTCCGGCAGTTTTTTATCGCTGTACATTACCGAGCCGAGCAAATTAAAGATTTTTTTGGCGATGGCGGGCGCTGGGGCGTTAATATCGAGTATATCAATGAAACCGAGCCGATGGGCACGGCGGGGGCGATAGGCATGTTGCCGGCGGATTTGCCGGATGTGCCTTTGATAGTCATGAACGGCGATATTCTGACGCAAATCGATTTTTCCAGGCTACTTGCCTATCACAACGAGCAGCAGGCTATTGCTACACTCTGCGTCCGGCAATATGAATATCAAATTCCGTATGGCGTCGTGAACTTACAGCACCAACAAGTCATAGGCATTGAAGAAAAACCCTTGCAAAGCTGTCTGGCAAATGCCGGTATTTATGTACTGGATCACAGTTTGATTAAGACCATTACCAGCCAAAAAAAATTGGATATGCCGACCTTATTAAATCAGCAACTGGCGCAAGGCGAGATAGTCTCTATGTTTTCGATTAATGATTATTGGTTGGACATAGGTCGGGAAGCTGATTTTTTACGCGCCCAAAGCGAGTTTGCCAAATATTTTTAATTTTCACCACTAAAGTTATGTTGAACCGGGCCGATAAATTCTTCGAGTTCGAAATTAATAAATTATTTCGGTGTTTAACAACAACCCTTTAACAACAAACGTTTGTTAAAGTGGTGGGAGGATAAAATCATGGCAATGGTAATCAATACAAATATAGCCTCACTGCAAGGCCAAAGATATCTGAATCAAACTCAGATGTCTCTGCAAACAGCAATGCAACGTTTGTCATCTGGTTTAAGAATAAACTCAGCCGCCGACGATCCGTCCGGCTTGGCGATTGCGGATAATATGACTTCGCAAATTAACGGCATGGGCGTAGCAACTCAAAACGCCAACGACGCCATCTCGATGGTACAAACCGCCGATAGCGCGATGTCTACGCTGACCGATACTTTACAGTCTATGCGCGACCTGGCAGTGCAAGCAGCTAACTTTGGCACCACAGGTAGTTCCGACCGTGCTAAACTGGCAACAGAGTTCAATCAATTGAGCGCAGAGTTAAAGCGGGTTATTACTAGTACGCAGTTTAATAATAAAAGTATTTTGAACGGCAGTATGTCGCATGTAAACTTCCAAATTGGCGCGAATACCACGGCCGATAACCGTATATCGGCAGATGTGGGAAATATGTTGAGCGCTTCCGGCATCGCTTCTTTGGCTACAGCTTATAGTGTTACCAATGGTGTTTCAATTGGTAGTGGAGCTGGTTCTACTAATGTTAGCACCGCAATTAATCGGATTGATACGGCGATTAAAACCATTGATACATTACGCGCTACCTTAGGCGCCATACAAAATCGCTTGACAGACACGATATCTAATTTATCCTCTGCTTCGGATAACCAATCCGCTGCGCGGTCACGAATTCAGGATGCCAACTTTGCCTCTGAGACATCCAATTTGAGTCGGTCGCAGATTTTACAGCAGGCGGGTACGGCAATGTTGGCGCAGGCGAATCAATCCAATCAAACGGTACTGAGTTTGCTTAAATAAATTTGTTTTTGGAGAGGAAGGTTGATGCGCAGCCTTCCGCTTGAGCAAATATAAAAAGGTGAAGGTCATGAACAGTGAAATCAATAACAATTTGGCGCTGTCTCCTATGACACCTGTAAAAACCGACACCGGATCGCAAAGTAGTACTAGTAATACGAGCAATCAATCGTCTGCCGCTACCTCTAATGCAAGTCCGGTGAATTTAAGTTCAGTCAATACCGCTAATCAGCCTTCATTGGCTAGCATTAAGAATGCTACTGCGCAGAGCAACCCTCTACTGCAAGCTTCAAATCTTAGTGTGGAATATAGTGTGGATAGTTCATCGAAAGAAGTGGTGATTAAAGTCGTAGACTCTGGAAACGGTAAGGTCATACGACAGATCCCTTCTGCGGAAATGCTGGATTTTGTGAAAAGACTACAGGAAATGGAGGCTCAGCAAAAAGGTGCGGTCATTCAGACTCGTGCTTAGAGAGCATTAATTTGATATGGAGCCAAGCATATGACAGCTATTTCATCCACAGCAGCATCGACATCTGCGCAATCCCAGTCGCTGATCCAATCGGTAACCGGATTGAATGTTGATGTGAATAGTTTAGTGACTTCGCTGGTAACAGCCGAAGGTCAAGCTAAATATAATCAAATTAATACTGCGGAAACTGCAGTGAGTACGCATTTAAGCGGACTTGGAACTTTGAGCAGTGCTTTGTCCAGCTTTCAAACATCGCTCAAAACCTTGCAGACAGGCACAGTATTTCAGACAGATAGCGCCACTTCCTCCAATTCATCAATTTTAACGGTGACACCTGGATCTGGTGCTGTAGCGGCGTCTCATTCTGTAGAAGTTGATCAACTGGCAACTGCGCAAAATTCGATTACCAATGCGGAGTTTGCCAATTCAGCTGCTGTGGTTGGCACAGGCAGCCTAACATTTAATATAGGTTCAGGATCTACAGCCTCAACGTTTACTGTCAACATTGACAGTAGCAATGATACTTTGGCTGGCATTGTCAATGCGATCAATAATGCTACTGGAAACACATCGGTTTCTGCAAGCATCATTAATGTTGATAGCGCTACACCAGGCAATGGCACTATTTCAAAACTGGTCCTGAATTCTAATAATACCGGAACGACAAATTCATTTACAGTTACTGGTACAGAGGATGCCTCTAATCCAGGTTTGTCTCAGTTGTTTTCCGCTCCGCAGGTTTCAACTACCAATACGACATTTGCTGATACAACGACAGCAGTTGGAGCAGGCACCTTGAATTTTACGGATTCGTCTGGTAACGCTTTGTTCAATTTAAGTATAAGTAGTCCAAATGATAGTTTGACTGATATAGCCAGCGCTATTAATAACGCTACCGGCAATAATAATACCGTTACTGCAAGTGTCGTAACTAATAGCTCCGGTTCAAATTTAGTTTTGACCTCTTCAGAGAAAAACTTTACTGTGGCAGGTACGGAAGACGCAAACAATCCCGGGTTATCGCAACTATTTTCCAGCAATTTGACATCGACAGGTCCTGGCTTATTAAATCAAACCAATGCGGCAAACGCCATTATTAAAGTCGATGGTCAAAAAGCAACGACTAGCAGCAATTCAGTAAGTGATGTGTTGCAAGGCGTGACCCTTGGTTTACAGTCAGCTGCGGTGGGAACCACGGTTAACGTGGGCGTCAGTTTAAATACCAATGCCATTAACAGTGCAGTGAGCAATTTTGTCAGCGCTTATAACAGCTTGCATACCACCACGCAAAGTTTGGGAACCTTTGGCGGCTCGGGGGGTACGAATGGCCCTTTGATCGGAGATTCTATGTTGGAGTATGCCACCAGTCAGGTGCGGCAACTGTCAACTGCGGTGGTTTCCTCTGCAAGTGGTAATTACAATTCCTTGGCGATGATAGGTATCACAGTTAATCAAGATGGAGTCATGTCTTTGGATAGCACCACCTTGAATGCTGCCTTAAAAGCGAATATGCAATCCGTGAGTAATGTGTTTTCCTCTTCGGACGGCGTTGCGACTTTACTGAATAACACCATAAGCAATATGCTGCAGACCGGTGGCGCCATCAGTACAGAAACTCAAACTCTGAATTCGCAAATGACCAGTTTGCAAAACCAAGCGACTGCAGAAAATCAACAGTTGGATAGTTATAAGGCATCATTACAGCAACAGTTTACCGCGATGGAAACAGTAGTCGGCAACTACAACTCTACCGGAACATTTTTAACTAATTGGGTAAAGAGCGGAGGTTAGTTCTATGTATATTGCTGCAAATAGGCGAGCAGCCAACCGTTATGCCGATGTGCTGAACAACAGCAATTTAGGCGAAGAATCCCCTCATCGCCTGATACAAATGTTGATGGAAGGTTTTTTAGCCAGAGTCAACTCGGCCAAAGGCGCTTTGGCGCATAAAGATTTTGAAGGAAAAAGTCGCTATATCAGCAATGCCATGGCCATTGTTAGCGGCTTGAGCGGAGCTTTGGACTTGGAAAAAGGCGGCGATTTAGCGACCAATTTACACAGCCTTTATGCGTATATCAACAAGCGCTTGCTGGAAGCCAGCTGTGAAATTAGCGAGGAAAAACTGGATGAAGTGGCAGCGCTTATGCGTGAAATTAAAATTGCTTGGGATGCGATAGCTTGACTCGTTACTTTAAGTTCGGCAGCATCGAAGCAATCTCGGAGCGCATCCAGGCTTTTACAAATGAGATTGCTGCTTGCTTCGCTAATTCAGACTGGGATGGATTAGCGACGGTTTTATCCATTCGGCAAACATATCTGGAAGAAATTCTTGCCGGCCCGGTTGACGCAGAAACGCGTAAGGCACTCGCCAATCTTGTCGATTTGATATTGGCGCAAGACACGGAATCGTTAGAAAAAATTCAAGATCAGAAAAAAAAACTATTGGAACTTCATCTAATGCTGGAAAATGGTCATCGTGCAGTTAAGGCTTATAGAGCCGGTTAAAATCCATCTCTTGAGCCGGAAGCTCGCTTCAGTATCATAGTCTGCACCGCAGCAATAATCCGTTCCGCTGCATTTTGTCGATATGCCCACTTTTGTTTATCATCCGGGCGATGCACGGCCATAGTGGCGTTGGCTTCAAAAAGCAAAATACCGCCATCTCGATCAAGGGCAAAGTCAATTCCACCATAATCCAGCCCTAACATATGCTGTATGCCGTCAAGCGCAGCCATGGCTTTCGCCCCTAAAACTGTTGGCATATCATTCAGAAACGCCGCCTCTAAGTCGCGATGTTCTGACGTAACATCCATGTCGGCAGAGAAATAATGGACTTTCCATAGCTTAGAAATTGCTAGATGCAATGGAAACAACACTCCATCTACAAACATTACGCGAAACTTGTGATAATCGCCATACTGATCGCGAGCTTCCAGCAATTGCATAACCAATATCTTGTCTCCCGGCAATGAGCCTGCTGTTTGCGCCAACTCGGAGTAAGTGTCAACTCGCACAAAATGTAGCCCGGTATGAAAGCCGGGACTGCGCAGCAAAAGTGGGAATTCAATACTTTGCTCGCTGAGTAGGCTTTCAGCTTGGTCCGTCATTAACAAAGAACGAGAAAGTAGGCTTGTCCGAGGCGTTGTGACATTGGATAACCCACCGAGCCGACGAGCATTATCCAGTCTGCCAGTGGCACGGACCAAAGCCGGAGGATTAATCACTGGTGTATTACTGTTGTTCAAGAGATGCTCAGCTATTTCTAGCCCGGTTTGGCAGAGGTCGGCGTCACCGATGAGATTAATCAGTAAACTATGTACTGGAAGCGGCGTGGCGACCTCAAAGTATTCGGTCAAAATGACAGTGGTCTCGAATTTGCGGTTGTCGAGCAAATGTTTAAGTGGAATATTACCTCCGAACGCCGAACTCAATATCAACAACGGTATGCAGGGTTCGACTCCACGCTTTGGCCAGGTAACTATTGCTTGACCGCGAAAACCCACTTCCCGGTGCGCTTTGGCGCCCACTTCGTCGCCGAGCCCGGCCAAGGCCAAGGACAAGCCTTGATGAGCAGCGTTTTGATTGGGATCCAGTTCAAGCACGGCTTGATAATGTGCTTTGGCTGCGGAATAATCGCACTGTCCCAGCAAAAAATCAGCGAAATTAAGGTGACCATCTACTTGTTCAGGATGTGCGTTTATGGCTAAGGAGAAATAATGCCGCGCGGCCTTAAACTTCCCAGTTTCCGTTAACAAAACCGCGTAATCGTTGAGGGCGCCGAAATGCTGGGGTTCTTTGTTTAGCACTACCAGATAGTCCTGGCTGGCTTCCTCCGTGCGACCTTGGCTAAACAGTAGGCCGGCTCGCTCATAGCAAAAATCCACAGTTTCCGGATGAGTCTCGATCAAGCTATCCAGGGGAGTGGTCCCCATTTGCGCTATCAGTCTCTGCAATTCATTAAAAGCAGCCAATTCCTCGACGCCTTGCAGCACCGAAGGATCATTACTTAGCATTTCCAGCACTCTGGTTAAACATGCTAGAAACTGTTCTTTTGCCAAAAATAAGCTTGGGGGTAAACTCCCGCTGCCGTGCAAAGCTTCTGCTTCGCATTTCATGACTAAAATGAGCTCTTCGCCTAAGGTGGACGCCTCAATGAGCAGAGCGAGTATCGATAATGACTTAGAAGACATTGTTAGCTGAGCATGGGTGATTAACGCGTTCCGAAAATGCGCTTAAGTATCATGCTACGCACCGCATCCATTATGCGTTTAGCCGCCACCTGCCGGTAAGCCCATTTCTGCACATTTTCGGGTTTATGCACTAACATGGTGGCATTGGCCTCAAATACCAAAATTTTGCCGTTCTGATCTACGGCAAAATCAATGCCGCCATAGTCCAGACCCAACACCTGGCGGATGCTGTTCAATGCGGTCATGGCTTCATTTCCCAAGAGCCCCGGCATATCATTGAGAAACTTTTCTTCAAGAGCCCGATATTCAGGCTCTATTTCCATGTCGGCTGAGAAATAATGCACTTTCCAATGCCTAGAGATGGCCAAATGCAATGGATAGAGTTCGCCGTCCACAAACATAACGCGAAATTTATGTTTGTCGCCGTGAATATTACTGGCGTCAAGTACCTGCATAACCAGGAGATCAGTTCCTGGTAAACCAGCCACCGCATCGGCTAAAACGCCGGGAGACGCCACGCTGATAAAATACTGGCCGGTATGGAAGCCGGGACTGCGCAACAGCAATGGAAATTCGATGCCATGTTCGGCAATTAATTTTGCTGCTGTAGGCGCCAATAATACCGTTTTGGATAACAGCACCATACGGGGCGTACGTACATTCGGCACAGCAGCTAGGCGACGCGCATTGACCAGACGGCCGGTAGGTCTAACCAGCGCCGGATGGTTGATTACCGGTGAAGTACATCTCGACAGCAAGGCTTCCGCAGCATCCAGCCCTGCTCGGCTAAGATCGGCGTCACCGATTAAATTGACGATTAAGCCGTGAGCCGGCAGGGGTGTCGCTGGATCGAAATACTCCGTTAATAATACGCTGGCTTGGAAAGTGCGCTTATCCAAAATTTGCTGGATGGGAACATTACCGCCATATGCTGAGCCTAAAATTAGCAACTGCACTGGATTGCCGACACCACGGTATGCCCATGTTACGAGAGCATGATCGCGAAAGCCCGGCTCGCGATGTGCGGCTGCAGTGTCATCGTCACCGAGTCCTGCCAAGGCATGAGCCAGCCCTTGGTGAGCCTTTTTTAAACTCGGATCAAGCTCCAAAGCTCTCTGATAATGGTTTTTTGCCGTTGCGTATTCGCATTGTGACAACAAAAAATCGGCGAAATTAATTTGACCTACCACCTTGTCAGGGTGCGCTTGTACAGCTTGGAACAGCATTTGGCGCGCCCTACCGGATTCTCCGGTTTCCATGAGCATAATGCCGTAGTCATTTAACGCCCCAAAGTGATTTGGTTCCAGGCGCAATGCCGATTGAAAATCATTGTCGGCTTCAAGGTCGCGGCCTAAGCTAAACAAGATTTCCGCTCTCTTATAGTAATACTCGGGATTCTCAGGGTGAGCTTCTATCAGGCCATCCAGGGGAGCAGTTCTGATTTCACCAATCAGTGTTTGTAATTCTTCAAAAGCTCTCGCTTCCTGATAGCCGCGCATAGCCGGTATATTCTTACCCGCCATTTCAAGAACACCTGCCAAAGCCGAGATAAATAGGTCTCTAGCTTCAGTAAAATTGATGGATAAAGCGGATTCACTACCGATCAATGTTTCAGCTTCCATTTTTAAAACCAAAATTAATTTTTGGGCTAAGTCGGAAGCTTCAGTAATACTAGCGAGTAGAGGCAAAGTTTCGGATGTTGATGTCATCAGGCTAATGGTAGGTAAGCAGACATGGTTGGCGCAATTCTAAATTTTAAGTTTAGTCACAAATTAAAGCCTCGCCACTGCAAGCTACGCTTAATTTCACTCATCGGCTTTTAAAATTGATGAAATTAACTATATGTTGCTATAAACTAAAGAAATTTTTGAATTATGCCTGAACTACACAGAACTAACTCAGTCTACTCCTTTGGAGATAGTAGTAACTCTTCCGGTAGCCTTGAGATGAGTTTTAAATAAAGTCAGTTACGCTTATTGCGGGCTACCGGGCTTTTTTAAATTTTTTCAGTATGCCATTCGCCATTAATCCAGCACAGAATTTCCGCGCTATGTTTTTTCCAATCAGCTAAAACCAAGCGTTTCGCCGGTTGCCCGGCAATTTGGAACTCATGGCTGGCCGGTCGATGGGTATGGCCGTGAATCAACGTTAAACACCCGTATTTTTGCATGGCATCCACTACGGCTTGCTGATTGACATCCATAATCTCTTGGGTTTTGTGCCGTTTGTGAAAAAAACTGCGAAATCGATACCAACGCGCCGCCAACAAACGGATGATTAGCGGCTTGGATAACACATACTGTTGCCATTCGTGGCTATGCGATTTAAGCCGAAAAGCCTGGTATGGCAGATCGTCGCTACATAGCAGGTCGCCATGTGTCAGTAAAATAGATTGGCCTTGCAATTCAATGACGGCATATTCATCCAGCAATGTGATACCGCATTCTCGGCAGAAATCTGCTCCCAGCAGAAAATCGCGATTACCTTGTAGCAGAAATATCGCGGTACCGGAGTCCGCAAGTTGTTTTAACGCCTGCTTAATGGTTTTGTTCGGCGGCGTATTATCGTCATCGCCGATCCAAGCGTCGAACAAATCCCCAAGTATATATAGCGCTTGCGTAGATCTCGCTTTATCCTGCAAAAAATTCAGGAACCGCTGGGTAATCTCAGTTTTTTCCAGTGCGAGATGCAGATCCGAGATAAAGAGGATGTTGTTTTTCAAGATTATCCTTAAAGTAGCCGCCCTGTTTAGGGCGGCTGGCTAAGCTTATTCGACGATTTCAGCTTTTTCGATGATGATGTCGGTTTTAGGCACATCCTGATGCCCACCACGGTTACCGGTAGGTTGTTTAGCCATATCATCGGCTACGTCCATACCTTCGATGACTTCGCCAAACACTGCATAACCCCAGCCACTGGCTGATGGGCTGGTATGGTCAAGAAAACTATTATCTTTATAATTGATAAAAAACTGCGCAGTAGCGGAATTCGGATCATTAGTCCGCGCCATAGCCAGGGTGCCGCGTTTGTTTTTCAGGCCATTATCCGCTTCGTTTTTAATCTGGGCATTGGTGTCTTTTTGCTTAAATGCCGTATCGAAGCCGCCGCCTTGCGCCATAAAGCCTGGAATGACCCGATGGAAAATCGTGCCGTTATAAAAGCCTTGTTTGACATAGGCGATGAAATTAGCCGCAGAAAGCGGCGCTTTTTCGTCTTCTAATTGGATGACGATGTCGCCTAGCGTCGTGGTCAGTTTTACTTTGGTATGAGTGTTGGACATGGTTTTTTCTGTTGCAAATGAAAGAGTTGTAGATAATAACAGGATCAGATAAACAAGGGCTTTATGCATAGTTACTCCAAAAAATCGCTACGAGCTGTGAATTCTATGTGTTTTTATCTTGAAAGAGAAGCAGGAATCTTGATAGATTGACGAGTTATTTGCTTTATTCACACTTATAAACCATGCTGAAAATCTATAATACCCTGACGCGAAGCAAGCAAGACTTCATTCCCAAGCAGCCCGGCAAAGTCGGAATGTATGTCTGCGGCATGACAGTTTATGATTACTGTCATATCGGCCACGCACGGGTAATGGTCGTATTTGATACGGTAGCGCGTTATTTTCGCCATGCGGGTTACCAACTCACCTATGTGCGAAATGTTACCGACATTGACGACAAAATTATTCAGCGCGCCAGAGAAAACCAGGAAGACTATAGCGCCTTGACTGAACGGTTTATCGCCGCCATGCACGAAGACGAACAGGCCTTAGCGGTATTGCCTCCGGATTTGGAACCGCGTGCTACCCAATCGATAGACAATATCATTCAAATGATAGACACGCTGATAGCAAAGAACTATGCCTATGTCGGCGGCAATGGCGATGTGTTTTATGCGGTCAGCCATTTTCAGGGCTATGGCAAGCTGTCCGGCAAAAACATTGAAGACCTTCAAGCCGGCGAACGGGTCGAAGTCGATACCGCAAAACGCGATCCTTTGGATTTTGTGTTGTGGAAAATGGCTAAACCCGGCGAGCCCTATTGGGATTCACCTTGGGGGCAAGGCCGGCCTGGCTGGCATATTGAATGTTCGGCGATGTCTACCTGCTGCTTGGGCAATCACTTCGATATCCACGGCGGCGGCATGGATTTACAGTTTCCGCATCATGAAAATGAAATTGCTCAATCGGAAGGAGCTACCGGTGTGCCTTTCGTTAATTATTGGATGCACAACGGCTTTGTGCGGGTCAATGAAGAAAAGATGTCGAAATCGTTAGGTAATTTTTTCACAGTGCGGGAAGTACTTAAGCAATACCGTCCGGAAATCATACGTTTTTTTATTTTATCCAGCCATTATCGCAGCCCTTTAAATTATTCCAATGAACAGATCGACGATGCCGGCGTGGCTTTAACCCGTTTGTATAATGCGTTACGCGGCATAGATATTACGGATTTGCCTATTGATCCGGACTATCTGCAGCGCTTTGAACAAGCGATGGATGACGATTTCAATACTCCGGTAGCCTTGGCTGTATTATTCGATTTGGCGCGGGAAATTAATAAAGCCGACGATAAGAGCCCATTGGCAGCCAGCTTAAAACAATTGGCAGCGGTACTGGGATTATTACAGGATGATCCTGATAGCTTTTTGCAAGGCGGCGCAAGCACAGACGGCATCAGCGAACAGCAGATCGAGGCATTGATTGCAGCCAGAAAACTGGCAAAAGCAAACAAGGACTGGTCGCAAGCCGACAGTCTACGTGCGCAATTAAAAGCTCAAGGCATTGCACTGGAAGATGTAGCCGGCGGCAAAACTATTTGGCGACGGGAAGTTTAGGAATCACAATGCAAGAAATTAAAGATAAACCGATACAACTATTTTTAGATGAGCTGGCCGGAAAACAGGCCACTCCCGGCGGCGGCAGCGCTGCCGCCTTAATGGGCGCTCAAGCGGCGGCATTGGTCAGCATGGTCTGCAACTTAACCCTGGGAAAACCCAAATATGCAGCTGTTCAACTGCAAGTTCAAGCGCTATTAGTGGAATCCGTAGCCTTGCGCATTGAATTGACCGCTATGATTAAGGCCGATGTCGATGTGTTCAATAAAGTCATGGCAGCTTACGCCTTACCTAAGAATAGCGATGAAGAAAAAGCTGAACGCACCGAACAAATCCAAACAGTATTGCAAGAAGCCACCAGCGTGCCATTGGCTTGCGCGGCAGCCTGCGTAAAAGCCATAGCCTTAAGTCGGACTGCTGCGGAAATCGGCAATCTAGGTGTGATTAGCGATGCCGGCGTGGCCGCGATTGCCGCCTATGGCGGGCTGAAAAGCGCAGCTTTAAATGTGTATGTGAACGCTGCCAGTTTAAAAGATAGAGTTTTCGCCGAGGCTAGGTTGGCTGAATTGGAAACGTTCCTGACAGGCGCGGAGGCGGAGGCGGAGGCCGTTTATCAACTGGTTAGAAGCAAACTTTAAGTAGCGTTTGCGTAGACACTTAAAGTTTGGATATAAAAAATCTCACCATTATGAAAAAAATATGTTGACGAAGAAAATCAATATCTGTAATATGCAGGTTCTTCACGGGGAGCTTTAGTTTCTCTGAACTAGAAGGTCAATTCGGGGTATAGCGCAGTCTGGTAGCGCGTCTGCTTTGGGAGCAGAATGTCGGGAGTTCGAATCCCTCTACCCCGACCACGATTTGCGCTTGTAGCTCAGTCGGATAGAGCATCGGCCTTCTAAGCCGAGGGTCGCAGGTTCGAATCCTGCCAAGCGTACCATTCCCTTCAAGCATTCATTATGGTGAGCGTAGCTCAGTTGGTAGAGTCCCGGATTGTGATTCCGGTTGTCGTGGGTTCGAGCCCCATCGTTCACCCCACCAAATCAATAAGTTATAATGACTTGATATTTCCTCCTAGCGGGAAAACATTCTTTCCTAGACATCAAATCACTAAGCTTTACATTGCAAATGTTCATCATGATTGCGATTTTGTGACTAATCGCCTCTTGCTTGCAACCAAACATCTCTCTGCATCACTAACCCCTTTTCTTTTAAGAACATCGAAAGTAAAGCGTATAAATACCCATAATCGTCATTATCAGACCAAGCAACGCTTCAAGCGTATTTTTGGCAAAAGCATAAATGCACACATTCTTCGCCACAACAAAAAATGAGACCGGGATCAATAGAATGATTAGTCTTGATTTGTCTTTGTCTGTTAAAATTCATTTAATAGCCGAAGCAGGGTAATTTACCAAATTTTTGAACTTTTCAACAACGCACCCTAAGAACATCGAGCATCTAAGAACCAAGGCGAAAGTATCATGTCAAATGAATTGGATAACGCCGCCATTCCTTCTCCATCTAATGTCTGTCTAAGCGTTTTCGCTCGACCCGAGATTAAAGATGCTTGTTACAACAGCCAAAAACTGGTGTTGGATGGCTTTACCTACATCGACTGCCGGTTTGAGAATTGTAGCCTGGAAGTCTCATCGTTGAATTTCGATTTAATCAGATGCGTTTTCGATGCATCGACGGAAATTAAATACAGCGCAACGGTTGCGAATATTTCCCAGCTATTTGACCGCTATTATCCTTGGGCGAACCAGCACTTTCCGGCATTTTTTGTGCCGCTTCGTAATTCCGACAATTCCATGACAGTATGGTTTGTCGGAAAAGAGTTTTAGCGCCATTTGGCCAAGTCTATAGTAATCTCCCCATCCTTGCTAAGATGATTTGACTGCTTTCCGGATATAGGCAACCATTGATTATGTGATTTTATCCTCGCTCCGACGCGGTCCAAGAGAAAATATTTATGGCAGCAGATTCTGATAGACAATTTATATTTACCATCACCACGGGGCGGAGCGGCACTAATTTTCTGGCTGAGCTGTTCGCAGCTAATCTACAAAATGCACAGGTTTACCATGAACAGCATGCTTATAACGATTGGGGGGTAAATTGCCCGGACGTGTCTCATCTGACAACCTTCAATCAAGTCAATAACAGTAGCCATGTTCGTGCTTTCTGGAATCGGAAGTTTGCCCGCATAAAGACTTTGAATGTACGTTATTTCGCGGAAACCTCGCATGTGCTAGCAAAGGCTGGACTGGTGGAAAATCTTGATCTACTAGAGGGGTGCGGACTGGTGCACCTGATTTATCTGAAGCGGGATATTTCAGATACTGTGATCAGTTTGACACATCGCGCCGACTTCAGTACTAAGGGCAATATGTGGCTATGGTATCTAGATCCGAATTATCCTAACGTGATCGTAAACCCGGAACCTTTTATTGGCCTTGGGCAAATTGGATTTGGCATATGGTATGTCATCGAGATGCGGGTGCGCGCCGAATACTACCGATTGTTGCTGGCTGATCGGGCTAATATTGTTTTTCATGATGTGGATATGGAAAAGGTAACGTGTAAAGAGGGAGCCGCGAGATTATTAACCGAGTTAGGAATAGAGTTGTTGCCGGCTGCCATCAATTTGCCAGGACGGGTCAACAGCAATGTGGGTCCAGCTATTGATACATCAGTACAGCAGCACATACGCGAACTAGTAGCCGATTGCGAATTCGATGCGACAGCAATGGCGCGTAGCTGGTATGAACAAGGCTATCGCCTATCAACGATGTATTAACCCACTTCCCTTATGACATCACCCATACTGTCTTTAATTAACGAGACCTCCATTTTAGGCCATGAATTGCTAAACGTGATTCAACGGGAATCGGAAACAGTAAGTGGAAACAGTCGCGCTTTACCTCCAAGTGTAATTGCCGCAAAAGCGCATTTTCAGAACGCCCTAGCCAAAGTTTTCGACATGGTACGCGCAGATGCGTCCGCTTTAGCTGGAATTGATGAAATGCGGGCAATTACCGAATTGCAGCAATTGATTGAATTGTTGCCAACTGCTGCGCTAGACCACCACATCGAAGACAATCCCGAAACAGTCGAACCTCTCTATGAGCGGGCAGGAATTTTGCTTAAGCAAGGACGCATCGAAGCGGCAAGTCAAGATTATTTATCCATAATAAACAAGGACCCCAAGCATTTCGGGGCCCTCAACGCTTATGCGATACTGCTAAGAGATAGCAAACAATTTAAGGCAGCCCGGCGCTATTTCTTACAAGCAGTAACTACCCATCCCGAAAAAATCGATGGGTACCTTAATTTTGCAGATTTTTTGCTATCACAGTCGGAATATGACCTTGCCAAACAGCATTATCAGTTGGCGCTTGCACTTGATCCGAACCTGAATGCCGCCCAGCGAGGTTTAGAACTAGCCCAAGTGGGGCTTGGTGACGAGAAAAAGATTCACGAACTTATTTTGCAACTAAAGCAGGATGCCAATGAATTGAAATCAAGCGGCGCACAGAGGCACATCAAGGCTATCGAAGCTGAAGATTTGTTTCTTGCTGCATTGTCCAGCGTACTGGAGCAGGCGAGTAATAGGATTTTAATCACACCTGATCGCTCAGAGGCCCAAGCATTTTTGGAATTGCATACCCTCGTTATCGAAATCAGAACAACACCGCTAGACAAATTAATTGAAATTCAGCCAAATGCTATTGAATACCGTTATAAGCGTGCTGGAATTTTGTTCAGTCTAGGCCTGGAAAAACCAGCCAGAATTGATTATCTGGCCGTACTAAGCTTAGAACCCACCCATTTTGAAGCCCTTAATCATTACGGAATTCTGCTTTTGGAAACCGGGGAGAGAACTGCTGCGCATAATATGTTTTCGCAAGCGGTTCAGTTCCATCCCAACAAGGCGCTCGGCTACGTCAATCTCGCCAATTTATTCCTGGCGCAAAATGACTATGAAACTGCCAAAATCCATTACCAAAACGCTTTAAATATTGAGCCCCATTTAACAAAAGCGCACCAAGGACTGACTCATGCATGCTTCGGCCTTGGTGATGAAGTTGGGGCTGCTGTACATCGTGATTTGGGCTATCGCGATCAAGCGCTTGTTTCCCTGCCTTTTCGGGGAAAGCACACCGCAGCGCCTTTACTGATTTTCAGCTCGACATTCGGCGGCAATGTCCCCATCCAGCAAATTCTGGATGGACGGATGTTCCAAGCCACTGTCGTTTTTACTGAATACTTCGATGCATCCAAGCCTTTGCCGGTTCATCGTTTAATCGTAAATCTCATCGGTGACGCGGACCTTAGCCAAGCAGGTCTTGAGGCAGCAGAAGCCTTGCTGTTAAACTCTACCGCCCCGGTCATTAATCATCCGGCGCTGGTGCGCCCAACCGGACGCACCAGCAATGCGCATCGCCTCGGCGCTTTGCAAGGCGTCCGGACGCCACGCATGGCGCTGTTAGCTCGCACAGACTTAATGGCGCCTGCCGCAGTTAATTTACTGGCTGAATACGCTATTGATTTTCCGCTTTTACTTCGTAGCCCCGGCTTTCAAACCGGCCAGCATTTTATCCGAGTCGAAACACCCTCTGCTTTAGCGGACGCTGTTTCCGGCTTGCCCGGCCAGAATCTGCTCGTAATGGAATTGTTGGATTCCCGCAGCAAGCTGAGAGATAATCACAAATTCCGCGTCATGTTTGTCGATGGGGTGCTTTATCCTTTACATCTAGCCATCTCAAAGAATTGGAAGGTGCATTATTTTTCTGCCGATATGGAAATCCAGCCTGAATATCGTGCTCTCGAAGAGGCATTCCTCAATGATATGCCTGCATTTCTAGGCGATAAAGCAATGAAAGCGCTTGATAGCATCCGTCAGGTATTAGGACTGGACTATGGTGGTATCGATTTCGCAATTGCTCCGAACGGCGAGGTACTACTATTCGAGGCTAACGCCACCATGGTGGTGCATCGACCTGAAAATATAGAAAAATGGGCCTATCGGCAAGCAGCAGCAGAACAAATACTTGATGCTGTGCGCACAATGCTTATTAACCGGATTGATACACCTAATAAG
Source organism: uncultured Pseudomonadota bacterium (assembly GCA_963705975.1). Taxonomy (GTDB): domain Bacteria; phylum Pseudomonadota; class Gammaproteobacteria; order Methylococcales; family Methylomonadaceae; genus Methylomonas. Next base: position 20,646 of record CAVPMI010000066.1, on the reverse strand, counting down.
CAATCCGTTTAAGCAGTGCGACTTTCGGGCGCCTAGGGCATGGGATGAAAGAACGATAGCACCTGGAAAGCAGTGATGATGACAAAAAATAAATTTTTGTATCATTAGTTTTTGGGTGCAAGCAAAACATTGCAAACCTCACTGACGATCAGACTTACCTTAGCCTAAACCGTTACGATTTTTTTTATGCTAAGAGGCTTTGTAATTAGCCATGCTTATGTTATAAGCTTTTTAAAAATCGAACAGTATATGCGGCAACCCTCTCTTAGACCGATATTAGTAGCGATTCAGAATTAAATTATGGATAAATTTCTAGAATTAATTATGACTCCGATAGTACTTGAATATGAACTTTCGACTATAAGTTGTGTTTTAATTTGAAATAGTTGGCAGTCCCAGTGGTAACTTGAAAGTTTATACAGCAACTAGCGATATCGCTTACCCAGTGACTTGTATAACTGTTAATGCGACGCCAGTTCCGAATATGGCAGCATTTAGGTTATTTGCAGCCAGTTTAATTGAAGACTTTCATAGCCGTAATTTTAAATAAAAAACTCTATTGCTTTTTGTTGCAAATATCAATTAATTTACTAAATCTTTAAAATTACTTAGGTTATTAAAATGCCATATTTAAAAATAATAAATTTTTTGCTGCTATTGCTATTTATAACTGCACAGCAAACATATGCCTCCTCATCTACTACTACAAGTAGTACTTGCGATAGTACAAGTCAAAATTGCAATAGTAGTTCTGCATATATTCACTGTGAAGTTTATGGATTTACACCAACTGCGTCACCCTCTGCAAATCATCAGGCTTTGCAAAATTGTATCAATGCAAATGCTAATGCTTCTATTACCAAAGCAGGCACATATCCAACAACTTTTGGGCTTACCATTCCAAGCAACCATTCATTGTACATTGGCAGTGGCGTTATTATTCAACAAGCAAGCGGCGCATCCAAGCCTTTTATAACAAATCAAAATTACACGGCGTCTGCCACACAAGTCTCAGGTGGTATTTCTTTGGCAAATAATGTTGCAACATTAGAGGTTTCTGGTGGAAATAGCAACTTTAAAATTGGCGGCTATATTGAAATCACACAAGACACAAATAATCTTTATAACGGGGTTTTTCAAGTAACTGCTGCAACATCAAGCAATGTGAGTTTTCAAGCAAATGGATTTACTGCTGGAACTTCAAGTAACTTAAGAGTCGCCCCAGCAGATGCTAACATTAATATAACAGGTGGTGGAACGATTGATGCCAACAGTCAAAGCACTAGTGGCTGTACCATTGGTTTAAATGGAATGGGCATGCTGTTTAATCGTATTGGAAATTTGCAAGTTAGCAATATCTCTATGCTAAATGTTTGCAATTACGCGATAGAAACTGGAAACATATTCAATAGCAGCTTCACCAACCTCTATTTCGATACATTGAAGGATGGCTTGCATAATGACGGACCTTTTTTAAACATTTTAGTTGACGGCATATCAGGTTCCACTTCCGATGATGCGGTGGTTTTTTTAGCCGCAGACGGGACAAGCTACACTGCATTTGATCCTGAAGACGCATGCCAACCATTAAATGGTCCATTAAATGGAAAAGGAAATGATTGTACTGCCACTTACTCTGGCACATTAAATCCAAACCTACTTTCCGGTTCCGGCTTAACCATCAAAAATGTGCATATGAGTTCAACCAAAGGAACATGTTTATTTAGAATAATGCCGGATGCAATGCTTGGAGGTTACTCAAATGTCAATATTTCAGATAGCAGCATTACTGATCCGGGATATACTTCATCGGGAAATCCATTAAATATGGGCGGCGCGGTTTGTATTGCTCCTCCAGTTTCAGCTACGGGTATTTTATCGGGTTTTACGGCCAATAATATCCAAAATGTTGCATTTTCGATTAACGCAATAATTGATACAGCAACTATTGCAAATATAAACACCCCTGCATCTTATTTAAATACTGGAGTTGGTGGTGGAGACGGAACAAATGGCTGGATTAATATTTTGGGACAAGCTAATCAAATCAACATTCAAAATGTAAATTTAAGTTTTAATCAATCATCAAGCAATAATAACGGAAATGCGTTAGTTACCGTTATGGGAAACATTAATAATCTATATTTAAATAATATTAATATCAATGGCATTGGCAATAACTCAGTTGTATCTTTAATTAATCCAAATAGCGGCAGCGTTTCTAATCTATTTCTGACCGGCGGAGAAACTGATGGAAATTCCAGGGTGTTAGATATAGCAAACTGTAATACTTTCAATTTAGGCTTCTTCTACTTATCAAATTTTGTTGTTAATGGTAACATTGGCAATGCGGATTTTTCAGAATATAATTGTCAAGTTACCTATAATATAGATAGCTCAACTTTCTCTGCCAATGCAAATGGCATGGCATTTAATCTTTGGGCAAAATCTACTGGTACACAGAATGTAAATTTAACAAATAGCGTTATCTCATCTGGAAATTCTTGGTATAAAACTAATGGAACAAATTATAACTCTACCTTTAACTTTATTAATGTGCAGTCAAATGCAGTCACGGTCGCATCTGCTTCAGGCAATGATGTTTTAACAATATCTGCGGACAACATCACTCAAACTGTAAATCCATTTGTATCGACCTACATTGGTTCTCCGACAATTAATATAAATGCCAGCAAAATTACCGCAAACTCCTTTTTATCAATATCTAATTCAAATCCTGTTGTAAACTATAACAATTCTGATTTTACAGCACCTGTCGATTTCACTAAGATTGTAAAAACTAATAATGGCTATTCAGCAGCACCAAGTAATAATGCGCTTAATATGACTACAGGTGCTTATCCAGGCCCAAAAACACCTTTTATATCTAATGGCACAAATTGGGTTGACATATTAAATAACACCGTCACTTATTGAGGCTGTCCACTTAAGAATGGAAATAGACGAAGCTGAACCGTTCGTTTTTGGCAATTGCTCCTCCTGCGTCCTTGCAGTCGTGAGTTTGCCGAAGGGTAAACGGTTATGACACCCATGGTTCGACAAACTCATCACGAACGTCTTAACCATAATTGTCCCGCCTTAAGTGGGAAGCCCATATTGATAAAACCAAACAACCCTAGCAATTCTTCCAATTAAGAATGCTGTTCCTTGACTTTAAGTTAAGCAATTTTATTTGGAATGCCGCTGATTGTCGGCAAGAGTAGTGGCGACTCTTGCCTTGGGTTTTGGATTATAGGGATGCAGGACTATTAGCCGATGCGTCTAATTTGAAAAAACTACCACCCTACTGACGAGTTAGCAACTATAACGATTTAAGCAATAAATCCTTATAAAGATCTCAGAATTTTTTTACCAAAAGCAGGTATACGCCAGCAGGCCTACATATTTATATCTAAGCTTTAACATAATAACATTATGTTTTTTTGCCTTCTACCACAACGGCATTCTCGGTACGATTCGGCAACTCGACAAGTTGGATATCCTCTATATCACTTTCTAAGCTATTTCTTGTCGTCGCGGTAAAACCTATTTCATTGAGTATTTGGATTAGCCTTTGATTATCGTACATGCATTTATGCGGAAATTGGTAATACGGTGCTAATAATTTCTTAATTGTGCCACTATTAGTTTTATACAGTACGTCCAGTTTTTCAACAAAATCGTCAGCCTGAGTTTTTCCAGCTAAATATTCGTTTACATCGTAACGGAGATCAGGAACAACAATTCTTATAACTCCGTCTTTTTTAAGCACTCTGTAGCATTCTTCAAGAAATCGTCTGCCCTCATCCTTGGAAAGATGCTCCAAAGTATGCGAACTATAGACAACGCTAGCACTTGCATCAGTCCATGGAAACTTTTTAGTTAAATCATGTATATAGATATTTTCATCCCAATCCAGATTAAAAAGCTTTAACTTTCTGACTAGCTTGCCGAAAAATGGAATTTGCATCAATCTCGAACCCAAAGAGTAATCAACATTACACCAACCGGGAACGACTTGAGGCCCGCATCCAAGATTTAATTTCATAGTATCTCCACGCTAAAATTATAAATAATTAAATTATATGCTAAAATTTAGATGATAATCAAAATATTTCAAATATTATTGTATTGATCAGCGCATACTAATGAGTAGGAGGCAATAAGGTCACACTTAATATCCTCTATCATTTGACCGCTTATTCATTTGGTTTGCTAAAACTCTTTTTAAGATTAAAAGCTTCCTTAATGACTCGTAACTATTAGCAAATGACTAAACTTATATGAAAATCTGGATTTGCATACCAGTATTCAACCGTATCGATTTTACTTTAAAATGCCTTGAATCGCTGAAAGCTCAGTCTTTTCAGAGCTTTGTTACTGTAATTTGTGATCACGGCTCTACAGATGGCACTACTGAAGCGATTCAACATTTGTTTCCTGAAGTAGTAATTCTAAACGCGGATAGTTCCTTATGGTGGACAGGGGCGATCAATCGAAGCCTTGCTTATGCAATAGAGCATGCTGCAGCCGATGATGCTCTGTTGACCATGAACAACGACAATGAAGTACCAAATGATTATTTACAAAATTTGGTGGATAACTATCACAATTATCCAAACTCCATTATTACTTCTGTGATTCACGACATTAAAACCGATCAACTGATATCTCCGGGTTACCGGCAAAATTGGTTTTTGGCTACAGCATATCCGATAAGCTTCAGCAAAGATCACTTGCCCAACGCCACTGGAATTACTGAAGTAACGCATGCCTCAGGCCGGGGAACATTATTTCCGCTAGAGGTTTTTAAGCATTTAGGTTTGTTCGATGAAAGGCGTTTACCACATTATGCGGCTGACTATGATTTCACTTTTAAGGCGGCCCGTGCAGGTTACCGTATTTATTCATGCTTAAATTGCCAAGTGTTTTCATATGTCGAAGAAACCGGCTTGGTTAAAGTTCTGAATAATTTTTCTTTGAAAAGTTTAATTAATTATTATTTCAGCATCCGATCCCCAGCTAATATAAAAACCCGCTGGTGGTTAGGCTGGAATAATTGTCCACGGTGGTATTTGCCGATTTATTTAATAATAGATTTTTTCCGTATTAGCGGAGGCTATTTTAAAAATTATATAAAAAAATAAAAATTCTTTTAACTTTAAATGCGGATGCATAATCCCAATATCTAATAAGCTTAATGTGGTTGATATCATAGACTTTCTGGTCGGGCTAGCGGTTAAACCAGACCGACCAGAGCTCTCACTAGTTGATCAAACCAATATCAGTCGGCAAGGCTTGAAAGCCAATTTTATTAATCGGCGAACTAGCGCAGAAACTAACCCGGTTGCCGCTTATCGTGGCGCAAGGGTTGGCATTGATACTGTTTTTCTCGACGCCAAGTTGCAGCCAGTTTTGCCAAGGTATAGTAGCGCTTTGGCTTGATTGATCCAGGATCGAATAGCTGACATTCATGCCTCCGCCATTGGCAGCCCAGACCAAATTGTTGGCAATATTGGTACTTTCTTTGGGCAAAAAGTAGTGAAAGAGCGTGCTGTTCGCAGTAGTAGCGATAACTATATTGTTTTGTATCGTATTGCCTTCCGGCCAGCTAGGGTTTTTCATTGGCTGGACCAATGCAGGATATTTTGCAGCCCAAGTCGCGCCAGCATAAGGAACTTGCGAAAGCAGTTGACTCATAGTCGCCCAGTCAAAGGTCGGCCAACGATTATCAGTATAAATTGCAAATGTGTTGTTGACGGTATTGAATATATTGTTTTCAATAATATTATCCCGCCCCCCGCCGATTAGAACTGAATATAAACCGGCATTGTTGAAAATATTGCCGATAACACTCAAACTACTGACTGCATCATCTCCATAGACACCTACAGCCATTGCCGGAGATACATATTTGACTATGTTTTTGCTGACATCCACGCTTTGCAGACCATAACCTAAGAGATCGTGTATGCTGTTATATCGGACGATATTTCCACGATAACTCCAATCATGACCGCTATAGATAGCGCCACAATCGGATTCCTGCATACACACATTTCGAATTTCATTTTTTTCAATAATGTGATCATTTCCATAAATAATGACGCCAGGCCCGGGTGACTGCTCGATCAGATTGTTGGCAATATGGCTACCTACGCCTGATGTAGAGATTACCTGTGACATGATTATTATCGCGGCTTGATGATCGAAATGGTTGTTATAGACCAAGTAATTGCTGGACGCGAGAGTGGTTCTATTTCCACCCCAAAGATACAAGCCCATAGCGCCCGTGTCGTGGATATGGCTATTTGATACAGTAATATTTGTACAGCCATTCAGGGTTATGCCATTATTATCAACATTGGATATATCTAAATTGTCAAACAGCAGATTATTCGAACTTACTATATTGAAGGTATCGCTGGTAGTATCTTGGAAAACCATATTTTGAAAAGCGACATAGCCGACGCCATTCATTGTAATCAAATTAGGCAAGGCGGAAACCACGATGTTTTGCGGCATTACGCCGGTTGGCGCGATAAACAATATCCTGGCATTCGGTTGATCGTAAAACCATTCAGTGGGCGCATTGAGTTGCGATTGCAAGTTTTGCAGATAAAAGCGATAGCCGCTGGTTAATCCTTGATTAGTGTTTGCGCCTAAGGTTATCTGGTTTTGAGTTTGCACTACTGACTTAACCGGCAAATATTGATCATACCAGTCGCTGGTCATAATATGGACTTGCGCATGTGCCACCTCGGCCTGAATCGCCGGCAATTGCTCAAAGCTGGTGAATGTTGTGTTTTGATTAACTGGGAGTTTGATATGCGCCCAATCTGTATCCGGCCAACGGGCGAGCGTCATGCGCTGCTGGTTTACAAACAGATTGAAACCGGGAATATTTCCGATTTTTAGACCCGTGTTAGGATATTGAATATTATCTAAACCTAAACCGGCCGTCGGACAACTCCACATACCGCTTGCGGATTTACAGTTATTCAAGGTAATACCACCACTAATTACCGTTGTAAGACCGGCGCCAGTCCAGGTAATTTCCCGGCCGGCAGAGCCAGAATCTCTAACATCGAACTGCAGCGGAGTCTTCTGCTGGTAATTACCGGCTGCGACATGCACATTTATAGGCTGATTAAGTGTGCCGGTGGTTTTTAACGCCCTGATTGCCGATTGCGCCCGTCCCAACGTCTGGAACGGCCCATTTGGGCCTTGTTTGGCGGCCGAGGCAAATAAACCATTGGCTTGATCATTGCCGGAAGGTGATACATAAAAATCAGTTGCCAAGGCTGAAAGACTAACACCTAGCAAAACTGCTATATATAAAAAATTATTGAGCCTCATGTCAGTTCCTCTTAAAGCTTTCGTGGATTATTTTTGAACCAAGATATTTTTCGACAGTCATTTTCAATTAAAGCCTTAGAACTAGTAAGGTTCTAAATAACCATAAGTTGTGAGTCGGTGATGGAGAAGTATTGCAGTTTATAAGGATAAAACTTAGAGCTAATTAACATTTTTTGCATAAATGCTTAAGAAGCATCTTTTCATCCAAAACACATTTAACAACTTGAACAGCAAAGCGACTTATCAGGCTTAATTTCCCCGCGCATAACTGATGGTTAAGCAAGTTTATTTATGCAAGAAATCCTTTATCATGGCTTTTACCTGCGCTTTTATTGCCTTGGAAAATTTATAAATTGCCGTTTCGGCAATTTTTGCATGCGCCCAGCGCAGCCAATTACTAATCGTAGTATAAATAGCGGCTATCAACCGAAAAGTCATTAATTGATTTTTGGTCAGGGTGAAGACCCTCGCCACCAGCAAGGTGCCTAGCAATTTTGCGCATACTTCGAGTAAAACCCCCTCTACTAATAAGCCGTGTAAAAATAACCAGATGGCGGCGATATTGATAGGCGTCACGATTAAAATCGGAAGCATAAAGGCCAATAGAGCGGTCTTGGGTGAAGTCTGACTCAGCCAGCGTTCTACACTTTCCAGCTTTAACAGGCGGATTAGGGAGTGGCCCAAGGCCGATAACAAATCCCACAACCATTCCTCTATTATCAGAATGACAGCCAGCAAAGATAACAACATTTTTTTCATAATTCAGCTCAAATAGTTCGGAAAAATCTGAAATCTATATTTTTAACCTGATAAGAGTAGTTGCGTGTGTCAAATACTGCTGATTTAAGGTTATTTCAATCTATGCTGGTTTTGAACTCCGGCACTAACTGTTTTAATTTCGCCAGAATAGTTTCCTGATCCCATTGCCGACAGCCTATAGTTAATTCCGTAATTTTAGTGCTCCACTCTTGAGTGTCATAAAGCCGGGCTTTCGCTAAACGTAATTTTTCATAACCAGTTTCCTGTAAAACTTCTTCATCGTGGAACAACTCTTCGTATAATTTTTCACCTGGCCGCAAGCCGATGTATTTAATGGCTATGTCCTTGCCGGGTTGCAGTCCGCTGAGCAGTATCATTTGCTCAGCCAAGTAGCTGATTTTGATTGGTTTCCCCATATCAAGCACGAAAACCTCGCCGCCTTTTCCCACCGCTTCCGCCTGCATTATTAACTGACAGGCTTCAGGGATGGTCATAAAATAACGGGTAATTTCCTGATGAGTAATGGTAAGTGGACCACCAGCCTTGATTTGTTCCCGAAACAAAGGCACGACACTACCGGCAGAATCCAAAACATTTCCGAAACGCACGGTGGTAAAGCGGGTAGAACCTGGCTTATCCAGGTTCTGACAAAGAATCTCCGCCGCCCGTTTGCTGGCGCCCATCACATTAGTGGGGTTGACGGCTTTGTCAGTGGAAATCAGCACAAAACGATCTACACCTGCCTTAATAGCGGCTTCTGCTAAAATTTTCGTCCCCAGCAGGTTGTTTTGTACAGCTTCGCGAACCTGGCCTTCTAGTAAGGGCACATGTTTATAAGCGGCAGCATGAAAAATGATTTCCGGTTGCTGCTTAGAAACCAGTTGCTCCACTGAAAGCGGATCCGCGACATCGCCAAGTACGGTCTTTAGCTGCAATTGCGGATAGAGTTTTTTTAGATCCGCATCAATCTTGTATAAATTGAATTCGCATTGGTCGAAAACGATCAATTTTTGCGGCTGAACTCTGGCCAATTGTTTGCAGAGCTCAGAACCTATAGATCCGCCGCCGCCAGTCACCAATATAGTTTTACCTTGTAAATTGGCTTTAATGCTTTGCCAATCGAGTTGAACCGGATCACGGCCTAGTATATCCGCGATAGAAACTTTTCTAAGATTAGCTTTAGTCACCGCTCCGCTTAACAGCTCTTTAACTGAGGGCAGGGTTTGAAATGGCACGCGACTTCTCTCGCAAATTTCGACAATACGCCGCATCTGCGCATCGTTAGCCGAAGGCACGGCGATGAGTATGGTTTCTATTTCCCATTGCTTGACCAAATTCGGAATTTGCTCAATAGTGCCGGCAACGCGTATCCCCCGAATTTCTCGATTAAGCTTGCCTGAATGATCGTCGGCGAAAACAATAGGCAAATAACCGCAATCACGGTTAGACAATAAGTCCCGCGCCAACATCTCGCCTGCCGAACCGGCCCCGACGATCAAAGCTCGCTGACCGATACGCTCAAGAAACATACGCTCTTTCCAAAAGCGATATGCAAAGCGCGGAATACAGAGAAACGCCAGTAAATTAAGCACATATAACGGCATGATGGATCGCGGCACACCCTCCAGCCTATTATAAAGAAACAAGCTGGTCGCTATAAAAAACATGCCTGTCAGAACTGCTTTGGCGATACGGATCAAGTCCGGCATGGACGAAAAACGCCAGACACCGCGATAGAGTCCAAAAATCCAAAATAAGCTGACCTGAATCAAAATGACCAATGGCAAAAACAATAAGGCTGAATAAAAAAATTCATCCGGTATGGTTTGCAAATTAAAACGCAGCCAATATGCACCAAACCAGGCAAGCGGAATCATGCCCAGATCATGCACAAAAATATTGGTGCGGGAACGAAAATTAATAGTCATGAATTGACAGTCTGTTCTTGTCCGGCTTTAAAAATAGTCGCCAGGACAGTTAATGGCAAATAGGCAATCAGGCAACCCCATAATGCAAAGACAGGGTTTAAAAATATTAGCAGGGAAATGGGCAACAACCACAACAGATTTATCGCCCAACAAACGATTAAAACTCGTAAATGTCCGTAGCGTTTTGCTGCATGCTGATAGGTATGCGAACAATGGGCATCATACCATTTTTGGCCGCTGAAAAAACGCACCAACAGGGTATAGGTCGCATCGACAATGAATATTCCAAACAATATCAAACCACAATACAGCAGTACGGAGGCCTGTTGCATAGCGATTAATATCAAGACGCCGAGTAATAAACCGAGAAAGCCGCTACCAACATCACCCATAAAAATTTTTGCCTTGGGCCAATTCCACAGCAAAAAACCTAAACTTGCTGCCGCCAAACTACTTGCCACAATGCACAAGGACAAATCGATAAAATATAGATAGCCTGCCAATGCAGAAGACACAAATAGTGCTTCAGAAGCGGCTATGCCATCGGTACCGTCCATAAAGTTAAACAAATTCAATGACCAGACCAGTAACAAAATACCCAAAATAAATCCTGACCAACCGAGATTTACAAATGTTTGGCCGAAAATCACATTAAACGGCTCAGGTACTAAGATTACAGGCAATCCGTTTAAAAAAAACAAGGCCAATCCTGCTGCAAGCAGATGCGTCAAAAACCTCCAGCGGGCGGCAACATGGGCATGATCATCGCAAAAGCCGATAAATGCGACAAATAAAGTGGTAGATAAAGCTAAAAACCAGTGGCTATTAAGTTGTTTACTTAAAAACAAATAAGCACATGCGAAAAAAAAAGCCAATACAATCGCCAAACCGCCGCCGCGTGGAGTAGGGGTGGTATGGGAACTACGCTGGTTTGGAATGTCCAGCACCTGACGGGATAGAGCATAGTTGCGAATCAGACCGGTAAGCAGCGTAGCGAGGATTAATATTAAGAATAAAAAAATCACGTTAAATTCTGCAACAAACACTGAACATAGAAGCACCCAATTTTAAATTGAACTATGCACACAGCATTCCCAGCAACTTCGCTGCTTTGTTCAAACGCGTATCAAAGCAAGCAAAGAATATCGGAACCTGAGAGATCCTACCCGTTTCAAAAGCTGCGGCGAGTTGAACACTGTCATAGCCGCGTAGCGCAAAAGTATCTGCATAGTCTCCTGCACGTTCAACCAAAGCCTGAGTAATTTCCAGTATCAAAAAGTGCGGCCAATCAAGCGCCAGCGCTGCCTTAGCCTGCTCAATGAGGGCTGCATCTTCCGGCACTTCACGCGCCCGCCTGGATAATGCCGCATAGGCTTCCGCCCAGGCAATACGACAAACTGCGACAGCTTCAGCCTCTTGCGCCCGTGCTTTTAATTCCGCGCTGCCATCCTCTAGGATATAGAGCTTAACTAAGGCCGAGGTATCACAATACAAAATCATCCGCGATCTTCCAGCACCAATGCAGAAACCGGCTTGCCTTGCGTACGCAAGTTGATCTCAGCACCGCTAGGCTTACCACCTTGCCAGGTTGCGGCGCCTGCAACCAACAGGTTAGCCATGCCCACGCTATTGGTATCCGGCACCCCAACCAGCCGAGCAACCACTTTGCGATGTGACGTTAACTCAATTAACTGTCCGGATTGCGCTTGGCTGACATAGTTGGACAAATGGGACTTGAATTCACGCATAGAAACCTGCATAAAAGACCTCTTTAATTTGCTAACACCTGCAAATTGTGACCCTTTTTACATATTAAGTCAATAAAGAATAGATCTTGGTCATTAACAAGTGAAAACATTTCATTAGATCGCCGAGTTAAGAAATCGAACGATTTCCGGCAGACTTTGCTTGAGTGTAAATTGCGGGTGAAAACCAAGTTCGCGAGTGATTTTAGCGGATGAATACTGCGCAGAAGCGGTTAATTTCTGCAAGCTATCACTGTCAAAAGAGAAACGCCGTCCGAAGACATAACCGATCACATCGCCGGATTTGGCTAACCCGCGCAGAACAGATCCCGGCATCGACCAACTTTGCGGCGGCTTACCTAATGCCTCTCTAATCCAGTCGTAAATTTGCCGAGTTGAATACTGTTGCTCATCGCTAACAATATATATTTGCCCGGCTGCCAGCGGATTTTCCACCGCCAGCAAAGCGGCGCGCACGACATCTTCTACATGCACCATAGAACGACGATTGTTCGTTTCCGGCAACGGCGGAAACACCCCGCGTTGAACCGCGTTGATCATCCTCGGTAAATTACCTTTCTCGGTATTGCCATATACCATGCATGGCCGGATTACAACCGGATGCGGAATATAGCCGCCATGCAGGACCAATTGTTCCGCCAAATACTTGGACTGACCGTAAGGCGTGTCGGCCGGCATGTTAAATGTTTCATCTATGAGTTGCTCCGGACTATCGCCAACGGCTTTTATGCTGCTGAAAAATACGAAATGTTTTACATCGGCCTGTTGCGCCGCTTCTAATAACTTGCATGTACCTTGAGTGTTGATGTTCCGATATTCAGCAACGTCCTGGCTGGTTTCTGCCAGGGCATGGGCTTTACCGGCTAGATGAAATACGGCGTCAACACCATGTAACAAACCTGCCGGGCATTGATCTATCGCTAAATCCATCAGCCAGTGATCGTCACTATGAGTATTCGGCGAACGGCTTAAAGTGCGGACTTGATATCCTTGTTGTTTCAGGTCGTTGCAAAGCCGGGCGCCAATGAAGCCATTAGCACCGGTCACAAGCACCTTTAAGTCACTACCTATCATTATCTATTTCCGGATTCAATGCTCATAGCGACTACCTTCGCAAATTCTAAAAAAATTAGGTGGTGGCGGCGTCCGCGTCCGTTGGGCGCTTAGTTTCTATGCGCCGCAAACATCTACGCAAAGACTCTAATTTTTGCTCGATTACTTCCCTAGCCATGCCATTCGCCTTTCTGCAAGAATTCTAGCGTTAGGGCATGAAGTCTACCTGCAGGAACAGGTGACGGCTAATTAAATCACTGTAGAAGGTATCGCTACCCAATAGCCTTCTGCCATTATGCAGTATTTGTCCAAGCAATGGTTCGGAGACGACCTGCAAATCAATTAAGTCAATAGGCCGTCCAGTAGTTTCCGCAAATGCATTGATTAGAGCAATTTTTTCCTTTGCTGTCATGGCTTGGTCAGCCGCAACGGCTATATCCAAATCACTTTCTTTATGCTGGCGATCCAAGACAACAGAACCAAACAAAATCGCAAAAATAATAAATGGGAAACCTGACAGCACTTTCCTAAGTTGTTCTTCTGTGGTTTGCAAAGATTCAGAAGCTATTTTCATTATTACTAGCTGATTTAGCTTTATTAGTTAGCATTACTGAAATACGCTCTGTTCATTCAATGCCTTATATAGTGATATAGTTTCATCATTAACTTGCTCTTTGGAGAAACCAAGAACTGCCATTTCTCGTCCTTTTTTGCCCATTTGCTTACGTAATTCAGGATCTAAAATTAAAACATAGAGCGATTGGGCCAGCGCCTCCGCAGACCGTGGAAGTATTAAAAAACCATTTTCACCATTTTTAACAATCTCTCGGCAACCTGGAACATCCGTTGTCACAATCGGACGGGCTGAGGCCGCTGCTTCGATTAAAACTCTAGGCAGTCCTTCTGCATAAGAAGGTAAACATATTATATGGGATTGTCTGAAAATTGACGGCATATCATTTTGCTGACCCCACCACTCAATAACACCTTCGTTTTGCCAAGCCTCTAGCTGTGATTCTTCGATCGCTTCCGGGTTATCCATGTCGGGAGCCCCCACTAAGACAAAGCGTGCTTTGATCGACTGCTTCCGTAAAAGCCTAGCGGCCTCCACAAATTCACCTATTCCTTTATCCCATAGCATTCTGGCCGCTAAAATAATGATTGGAATCTCATCCGTTTCATCTGTGGCCGCAAATTTTTGCATGTCAACCCCCGCGCCACGAATCAATCGGGTCCGTGAAAGGCTTACTATGCCTAATTTTGAAAAAAATTCCCTATCATCCGGGTTCTCAAATACTGTCAAGCCGTTACTTGGGTTTAATAGGAATCGATAAGCTAGTATAACCAAAGGTTTTAAAATTCGAGCTTTCAATTGCTTAGAACTAAAAACATACCCCATCCCGACAGGGGCGTTCACAATAGCAGGAACGCCGGCGATTTTCGCCGCGAAACTGCCGTAGAGTATTGGTTTTAGGGCAACATGATGGACTATATGTGGGTATTCTTGACGATATAGAGATATGAGCTGATAAATCAAGCTGATTTCTCTAAAAACACTTAAATTAGACCTTTGGATCGCTAAAGGGATAAGTTTAAAGCCGTAATCTAAAATTACTTGAGCATGCTTGTTCACACGAGTTAAGACAGATACTTGAAAGCCAGCTTTTTGCGCTGCAATGGCTCGATCAAGAAAGTGGGAGCAAAAGAACCAATCTTCGGTAACAAAATACAAAATTTTATTGCCCTGTTTCATGTATGCACCATTCCTCTCCTCAGTTGTTGTAGAATTATAAGTTAACACTCTGAAGGTTTGAGAAAAATCTGAAAACCTGATGCAGGTGAAGGAGACAGAGTTTTGCTGACACATTATAAATAAATGCGGCTAATTTAGAAGGCACAACTAGTTTAAGGCAGTTTCATCAATTACCGGTGTCGCTCAATACCTATGAGCAATTGAAAAGTTTTCTTAGCAAATGGCTTATGATAGAATCAGCGCTGGTATAATCGTTTTATGAAATACGATTTACATTGCAAAAATCACTATCATATCTGAGTGAGACATATTTAGTACCCCGTGTTGTTGACTCAGAAAAAGTCATGCATGACGTTTGGATGCGGGAATAGGAGCATTCCTATATACCCAAGGTATTCTAAGCATTGAAAATTAACTGCTGCCGAGTACGAGTATTTTATGTCATTCAGTTATAAACACCAGGACCATGAAGAACCATGGATGAAGTTATAGTCTCTGTTATTGTGCCTGTCTATAAAGGCGAATTGACCTTGAAATCGGCGCTGCATTCAGTTCTCTCGCAAGAATTTGAGAATTTCGAAGTCATCGTTCTAGACGATGGCTCGCCCGATACATGCTGGCAAGTCGCTAATGAAATCAAAGACACCAGACTTGTTCTTGTACAGCATCCCAATCGAGGACTGGCTGCCACACTAAATCGAGGTATCGAACTAGCCAAAGGGCGTTATATCGCTCGTCAGGATCAAGACGACCTGTTACTTTCCGGTAGACTGGCTAAACAGTTAGCTTTTCTTGAAACGCATCCCGATGTTGCAATGGTTGGAACCTGGGCGCAGATCTATGCGGATGAAATTCCGACTGACCGATTTCACAAACATGACTGCTCAAACGAAGCCATTAGATTTTTGCTGTTATTCGACAATCCTTTCGTGCATTCCTCAATGATGATACGAACAGACGTCTTGCGGGAAGTTGGCGGTTACAGCGAAGATAAATCCCGGCAACCACCGGAAGATTACGAACTATGGTCTCGAATTGCACGGCGCTATCGTGTCGCGAACCTTCCTGAAGTATTAACGATCTACCGCGAAATGCCAGGCAGCATGTCACGCACTGGCAACAACCCATTTTTGCAAAACATTATCCGAGTTTCCTCAGAAAATCTGTTGGCCGAACTTGAGCCAATGTATTCAAGCAAACAATGCCTAGAGTTAGCTAAACTATATCACGGCATATATACCGATCACACAATACTTAATCGAGTTTTAGCTAGAAAAATGCTTGAAGTGGCTGCGCATAAAATCGGTGGCCAAAAATCAGATTGGTCTGCGGAATTTCAGGCTAGTTTCTTGCGCCTTAACCGGTATATCGACTCCCGTTTTTGGCAGCAACTGATTCCAGCGCCGCTCTTGATGCCAATTCGGTGGCTCAAAGATCGTTACTTGTAATGAGTGACGAAATGATACATCACCCGCCGAGAATAAAAACCTTAGTCGTTGGAGGCGGCGGTTTTATCGGCAGTCATTTTGTTCGTCTGCTGGCAAATACCGGCAAACGAGAAATTATGGTGACAGGACGCAGCCCCAGACCGAAATTTATGTTACCGGAAACGGTGCGCTATGTTTCAGGGGATGTCGGCGACATTAGTTTTATCGGAGAACTATTAAACGGTTGCGAAGAACTGATTGATCTAGCCTATGCTACCGTGCCTAAAACCAGTTTTGATGATCCGGTTCATGATGTACTAGTCAATCTGCCGACTACAGTAAGTCTTTTGCGTCAGGCATGCAATTATCCACTGCGCCGGCTGCTGCTGGTATCTTCAGGCGGTACAGTATATGGTAACTCCATGTACTTACCAGTAGACGAAGCGCACCCAACCAATCCTGTTTCGCCCTATGGGATAACTAAGCTAGCTGCGGAGAAATATGCTTTGCTTTATCACAGGTTAGCTGGCCTACCCGTAGTAATCGCCCGACCAAGCAATCCCTATGGCCCAAATCAACTAGGCAAACTTGGACAGGGATTCATCGGAGCAGCCATGTTTGCAATTTTAAAACGTGAAAAAGTGGTCGTTTTTGGGGAGCATGGTACTGTGCGGGATTATATTTACGTAGAAGACTTAGCCGAAGGATTGCTTGCCGCACTCGAACATGGCGTAGTTGGAGAGATTTATAATGTCAGCACCGGAATCGGAGTCGACAATATGTCAATACTTAAAAAATTAGAAGCAATTGTTCGTGCGTCTGGTTTTTCTGTAGATTGCATGAACAGTCCTGAGCGGTCTTTTGATGTAGCGGCAAACGTGCTGAGTTCCGCACGCTTGACATATATTTCCGGTTGGCGCGCTAAAACAGAGTTTTTAACCGGATTAGAGCGAACATGGACGTGGGCATTGGAGGCCATTGCAAGCAAATGAATATTTTATTTTGCGTACAGTTTTATTATCCTAGCGTTGGCGGTGCTCAGGAAGTTGTCCGGCAAGTTGCTGAACGCATGGTGGCACGCGGTCACTCCGTTTGTGTTGCTACCTCCCATATTCCAACAAGGAAATCAACATCGCACAATGGTGTGACATTGATCGAATTTTTTGTGACGGGTAATCGTGTTCAAGGTATGCGCGGTGAAATTGAGCGCTATCAGAACTTTCTGGAAAAAAGCGAGTTTGACATCATACTGTTTTACGCTGGTCAACAATGGACTTTTGACGCAGCATGGCCTGTCATGTCATCCATCAATGGCCGCAAAGTTTTTGTACCCTGCGGGTATTCCGGATTATTTACACCATTTTACCAAGGATATTTCAAAGAAATACCCTCCATCCTGCAAAAAATGGATGCAATTGTCTATCATGCTGAAGACTATAGGGATATTAATTTCGCTAAGACCTTAAAAATTACTAACCATGCGCTTATTCCAAACGGTGCCGATTATTCGGAGTTTGCAGTGACGCGAAATCCTGATTTCCGACCTTCTCTCTCGATTGATAACTCAGCTTTTATAATGCTGACAGTCGGCACAATAACAGGGATTAAGGGGCACATGGAATTACTTAAGGCCTATGCCAATATTGATATCGGTGATCGTAAATCCGTATTAATTTTAAATGGCGGCAAACCGGAGATCGGTGGACAAAATCTATCGATCAACACTTTTTTGGCTATGCTATTTGGAAAAGCCGGCATAATTTTCACGCTGACTTTATTACTTAGAAAGTGTCTAAGTTTTTGGCGGGTCCACTTTGGTTATTTAGCGTCCATCCAAAAATTGGCAGACAATATCAATCGCCGGCAATTTGAGAATAAACGCGTTATTGTCACCGATTTCACTAGAGACCAACTAATTCAAGCGTATTTAAATGCTGATTTATTTGTTTTTGCCTCAAACATAGAATATTCCCCATTGGTTTTATTTGAGGCCTGTGCCGCCGGCTTGCCTTTTTTAACGGTGCCTGTCGGCAATGCCGAGGAAATTACAGACTGGACTAAAGGCGGCGAGTTATGTCCAGCTCCTGTTGATAGCCATGGTTACACCCGTGTTTCACCGACAACATTAGCGCATCGAATTCAAGAAATGGCAAGCGATACCGGAAAATTAGCCAGACTTGGACAAAACGGCTTGGCCGCATGCCGGCAACGCTATAATTGGGATACTATTGCCGGTGAATATGAGGATTTGTTTATTCGCCTCATTCACATTAGGCCAAGCAAACAAAAAATTAATTGAGGTTAATATTTTGAGTGAAGTCATCGTGCGTTTAGTAGGCGGTCTTGGAAACCAGCTTTTTCAATATGCAACTGCCCGTGCAGTAGCTTTACGTAATGACGCCGAATTATTAATTGACGCTTCTTGGTTTTCGAGTTCATTAGATCGAAGCTATGCCTTGACTCCGTTTTGTATCAATGCGCGGGTTTTGGAATCAGTTCCGGCACACACTGTTAGTAAAGGATTTTTACAGAGAGCAATTCAACGTTATGGATTTCGGCTTGGTGTTCACAAATTCGGTAAACCGGTTTTCACCGAAAAAAGTTTTTACTTCGATCCTACTGTCACAAAGCTCTGTGCGCCGATTTATCTGGATGGTTACTTTCAAAGCGAAAAATATTTTTCCGATTTTAAACAAGTAATTTTAGATGATTTGCAATTACGCAATCCCCCTCGCACTGAGACGCAAATCATGCTTGATCGCATTAAAGAAACTGATTCCATAGGCGTACATATTAGAAGAGGGGACTACATCACCAACCCTAATGCAAATGCCTATCATGGAGTTTGCTCAATGGATTATTATCGTCGTGGACTTGAGGTTGTAGCGAAAAACTTGTTTCGACCACATTGCTTTGTATTTTCTGATGACCCCGTCTGGGTGCATAAAAACCTAAAGTTTGATTTGCCCTTTACACTCATTGATATCCATGGCTTAGATGAAGCACATGAAGATTTGCGGCTAATGAGCGCATGTCACAGCTATGTAATTGCTAATAGCTCTTTAAGTTGGTGGGGAGCTTGGCTTGGCCACAGAAAGGGTAAGCAGGTAGTCGCCCCCGAAAAATGGTTTTTAAAAGGAAATATCAATACAAATGATCTTTTACCAAACGCCTGGGTAAAAGTCTGATCTATCAATTCAAACTGGGGAAGGCATCTTGCATACACCGCTAGTCACTATATTACTTCCTTGTAGAAACGCCGAGCGAACACTTTATACTGCGCTAAACTCCTTATTGACTCAAACTTTTAGTAATTTTGAGCTATTGTTTCTTGACGATGGCTCGACCGATAATTCCGTCAAGATTGCAGAATCATTCCTTGATTCTCGTATCTGTATATTGAGTGATGGCAAATGTCTTGGTTTGTCTCGCCGTCTTAATCAAGGCGTTGGCATTGCAAATGGTAGATATATTGCACGCATGGATGCAGACGATGTTAGTTTCTTGACCCGCTTTGAGAAACAGGTTGCTTTTCTTGACGCACACCCGGAAGTGGATTTGGTAGGAACTCGAGCGGTAGTATTTAAAGATTCAGGCCAAGTTATTGGGTTACTGCCCTTTGCTCCGGATCACATAACCTTATGTTTGAACCCATGGCGTAATATTCCCCTTCCGCATCCAACTTGGATGGGACGGCATACTTGGTTTGCAAAGCATCCTTATCGGATACCTGAAGTTTCTCGCGCAGAAGATCAGGAGTTACTTCTACGCAGTTACCCGAACAGTTGTTATGCCACTCTTGATGAAGTGCTGCTTGGGTATAGACAAGGACACTTTCAACTGAAACGGACCTTACTTGCCCGGTTTACATTGCTTCAGTCACAGTTAAGTTTGTTTGCGCAACGTGGAGAATGGGCTAATTTAACCAAGGCGATAACACTCACGACCATAAAAATTTTTGTCGATTGCCTTGCTGCACTGCCTGGAGGGGATTTTATTTTTTTCAAAAGAATGAAGGAGCCGGTAGCTTATTCAGTTAAAGAGGCATTGCAGTGTTTATTAAGAGCAACGGGAGAAATCAATTGAACAGAATAACCCATTTACAATTTCCTTAACCAAAAACAACCGCAGCCATAGTGTTGTTGATCTACCAGTTCCGGGGCGGCATTGATTATCATACCCTGCGGATCCCCAAAGTCGGTGATCAGCGAAAATTCCATAAGCTGGAATCCGCCAAAATTTTTTAGTATCTGTTGATAACCGTAAATTCTATGGGCGTTAAACACTATTTTTGGCTTGCCGACCGGCACGACCAGCAACAAATCCCCTCCGGTTTTGATCACCCGCTTTAATTCGGCGAAAGCTTTCAGGTCGCCGTCCGGGTCTTGTGGATCGCCATATCGACCCAAACCGACATGCTCGATGACATGCATGCACGACGCCGATTGCAGTTCGCCATCGGTAAAAGGCAGTTGCAGCAAATCCCCGAAATTGGATTGCAAGCCATCAAGATTCAGTAAGGCCGGCCGGTAATCGTAAAAATCCACCGGTATAAAAGCAGAAACCAGAGTACTAAAGGCTAGGCTAGAGGAAATATCGTA
>CAVPMI010000065.1:0-212626 GCA_963705975.1 uncultured Pseudomonadota bacterium | reverse complement strand
ATGTATTGTGACAGAATATGTAATATTTATTTTAAACAAAGAGTAATATATCATTGGAATCGGTTGCATGTCGCGATCATAATCATTTGTAACTTTTGTTAAAATTAATCATCATATTTTCCAACCGTCTCCCGCGTTGCAATTGTGCTTTTTATTTGTAAATTAGTTGTTTCGAAATGCTATATCTATCGTGACACAGATGCTGTGTTTATTTGTATTAATGCAGGAACAGCTAAAACGTGAGGAATGTTTAGAACTTATTCTAGGGTGAACGGGTCAGATGCTTCAGGACGTTTTAAACCAAAACTGTCACGGGAAGGTAATTTACTTTATTCATATTTTATCAATTTGAATTGTGTAATTAGATCAAATGATGACAAAATATTTTTTATTGGTTTAATTTCTGTAGTGTCTACAGAGTGGGACAATAAAAAAATAACCCCCTAGCGAAATCTCAATAACTTCGTCAAAACTCAAGATTTTATCAAAATATTTTAAGGCTTTCTAGAGGAGATAATTTGACATCTAACCTCCAAATTTGGTCAAAAAATATTTATTATTAAAAAAGTTACAGGGTTTCTATGAAAAAATCTAAAAAACCAAATTAACAAAGCTTATTCAACAGGCACTATTTCTTTTTGAATTGATTTTTGGCCCTGAAAAGGGCCGTTTGTTGATGCTGCCGATTCTATTTGAGTAGGTGTTCAAAGTGACCGCCATCTGCTCGAATGCACGCCTGTAGCCTCTTCCGGAATGCTAGCACAGCCAGGTCGATAGCCTCTTGTGGCAAGTCTTCCCAGATTGCCTCCAGCACAGTCTTGAGTTCAGCCTTGTTGGTTGGCTTTGGAGTGAACACTTTGTACCGCTCAAGCATAGCGCCCCTGACTGAAATGCTACGACTGAACAGCTCACATTATTTCCAGCTGCAATTTATACAAGGTGTTCCAATAATTCTTACTCCTGTTAAAATTGTCCCCTAATGTTGAAGAAAAATTGTGCCACCGCTATTTGAATAAGCTTTGTTAATTTGGTTTTTTGGATTTTTTCATAGAAACCCTGTAACTTTTTTAATAATAAATATTTTTCGACCAAATTTGGAGGTTAGATGTCAAATTATCTCCTCTAGAAAGCCTTAAAATATTTTGATAAAATCTTGAGTTTTGACGAAGTTATTGAGATTTCGCTAGGGGGTTATTTTTTTTGCCCCACCTTATGTGAAAATATCGTTCTGTGACCCTGTGTCAAATTGTCAACGCTTTAACGTCATGCTCTAGTTTAGAAATATTTCTTAACTCGCGCTTCATAATCAGTCAAAAGAGAAAAGTCAGTTGCGTTATTCATTGCTCTGGGTTCTTACACCTGCAGTCAAGCGGACAAATACATTTAAAACAAAGAAGTAAAACCGAAAATCATAGAGATTTATTTATAGCTCTTCTATTGCATGCTAATAATTTTTTGGGAACTTTACTTTATTTACAATGGAATTAATTTGTCCTTCATTGGTACTTGCCACCGTGTGGGGTAAACAACTTTTTACTGTATATTTGTTTAAATCGTTTTATAGCATTTAATAATCTTTTGGACTTGCCGAAGATGGACATTAAAATGAGAAAAATGTCGAAATGTTTACCAAGAAATGAATCACTATATTGGACACTATTTTATCGACTCCTCTCACAACACGTAAGTATGCCAATAGTTTGGAATTTTGCTTTTTGACATGTCTGTAGAAACAGTGGCTGATTGCATTTTCATCGCCGCACAGGGCGATGTAATAGAGAAGTGAGTTTGATCAACGTTATTTGTTGTAATTTATAAATTGTAATTTTTGAACACTAAGTTGCTTGAACTTGAAACCACATCTAAGAATTTTCAGACACAACATTTAAATTTAGTCATTAAGTAAAATATTGAGTACATATGGACACTAAATTACTGCATGTTGCAGCAGATGATGCATTAATTATGCCACTTTTAATACTTGTATGGAACATCATAAAACATCATTATATTATGATAATGATAATTTAGCCGATCCACCTGTACGTAATCTTGAGTCATCGTTTTTTGTTCCTTTTCTTTCATCTCCGATACTGTCAATTGACAGACGTTTAACCCCGATTGATTGATTGATTGATTGATTGATTGATTTATCAATTAATCTCAGACGCTTCCTCGTGGTCCCAAGTTTTAAACTTTTTTCGGTATAGCACATTTTTGTTAAATCTGCTACTTATACAGTACAGAATTTTTTCATAAATCAAATTTTTCTGCCAATATAACAGTATTAATCAAGGGTGCTTTTTCTGAAAGTGCATGTAAGTAATCAAGTGGCTGCACAAATTGTTTCATATCAACCGTGTTCATGTAGGTATCTGACTGGTAATCAATTGGTCAGTGAGAGTAGTGTTCAGCAGTACATAAAAGCTCTCAAGAGTGGCTGTAGATGCGTTGAACGAAGAAAAATATTGTTAACCCTCTCATTGTCTGACATGTTTTTTCAGCAATACGGAACTGAACGAAGGCACCAACATAGACAAAGGGGATTAAACCCAAGGCCATGCCGGTAATAATATGGGTTTTTATCATATTTTCAGCGATAGCGGACCTGCTCTCGAACAGGAGGGTCGCAAGGCTAATTTCTGCGG
The DNA here is from genome assembly GCA_963705975.1 of uncultured Pseudomonadota bacterium. Lineage (GTDB taxonomy): Bacteria > Pseudomonadota > Gammaproteobacteria > Methylococcales > Methylomonadaceae > Methylomonas. The sequence continues at coordinate 209,978 of CAVPMI010000065.1, read as the reverse complement.
TCTGTAGTTTGTTAGTGAGTCCAGTAATCGAGCTTGTCCGCCGTGAGTTTCCAGCGCAATCACGTCGCTGATAACTTGATCCATCATTCTGGATTTTGAGTTGTTACAGCGTGTCAGAGGCATGTTAAAAAAATTGTAAGCATGTTCGCTTGTGCCAGCAGTTTGCATGTGTAAACCATACAAAAAATAATAAATTACCGGAATAAACTGCATAGAGTCAGCTAACTGATTAATCTAGTCCATGTGCATGCTCTGGAATTCGATGCATAACACAGGCGATGTGTTTAACTTAGGTTAAAAATACCGACTTTTTGTTGGAAAAGATAGTTTTCAGAGTCACGCTTAACATTTCTTACAGTTTTTATCAAGGGAAATGCTAAAGGAAAAAAATATTGTGCCTGCCAATATTAATGATCCATTAGTTAAGCTGATACGGTTCGCTGTTGTTTGGGGCAATAGCTAGATGATAATTGCTATATTTTTGATATTGAAAGGAAATCTAGGTTGGTGCGCGCTGTCGATTTAAGCTTTAGAAGAGCCCCTCTCAGCGCAAAGGCAGGAAAATTGACACATATTGCGAACCCAAGAGGATAAAATGAAGAAAAAACTCGCGTTAGGCGTGCTGTTGTTGGCGTCGTTAAGCGGCTGCGCTAATTTAGGATCCGAACGGCTGGTGCAAAGCCGGTTCAATCATAATTCAGCAATCGGCGACTCCTCGAAGGAGGAAATGCTGCGAAACATAGTGAAAATGCGTTACGGCGATTTACCGGTTTTTCTGGCGGTGCAATCAGTTATCGATCAATATAATTTAACGGCCGGCGGCAATGTCGGGGGAAACTGGTCGAATTGGTCTTCGTTGATGTCGTCTAATCTGTATGGGGCGACTATAGGCGGCAACGCCAGTTATTCCATAACCCCTACCGTGACCTATGCGCCTATGGCCGGCGATAGATTCGCCAAGTTGCTAATGTCGCCGGTGCCGGAGAAAGCTGTGGTTTCATTGCTGCAAGCCGGTTACTCGCCGGATATGGTGATAAGACTTATGCTGCATTCCGTTAATGGCCGGCAGAATCATTATGGCCTGGATCCGACGCTAACGATGTTGATCCTGGGTTTTATCGCGTAATCGAATTGTTCACCGCACTGCAAGCCAGCAACAGCATAGGTTTGCGGGTTGAAAAAGCCAACGCGCCGGGCGACCCGGATAAAATCTATTTAACTTTTCTGCAAACAGCGGATGCTGATAGCAAAGCAAAAATGACTGAATTGCGTTCTTTGCTGAATCTGGATCCCGCTGCCTTTGAGTTTAATGTTATTTACGGGGCCATACCGGCCGATAATAAGCAGATTGTTTTGTTGACCCGTTCTGTGATAGATATATTGGCAGATTTATCAGGCAATATCGAAGTGCCGGCGCAACATGTGACCGAAAATCGCGTTAGCCCTGCTTTGGTTGCGGTGAGCGCCGGCGGAAAAAACATTAAGCCGCTGCTGACCATACATAGCGGCGAGGCCAAACCGGAAGATGTTTTAGTCGCCGTACCTTATAATGGTTATTGGTATTGGATTGATCAACGCGATTTTGTTTCGAAATCCTGTTTTTCATTCATGCTGTTTATCTTCAATCTGAATAACACTGTCGACGACACGCCAAGTCCCATGATTGTGTTGCCGGCCGCCGGTAAATAGTTGTAGTTATGCTGCATATCCCATTTTTTCTGCCGCTGTTTGTTACCGGTTTGGCCGGAGCGGTGTTGCGGGAATACCGGCAACCGCCGCCGTTCCTGCAACGTATCAGCCTGCCCGAACCGGTGATGGCGCAAATTAAGGCTAAGCAGATTCCGGCGCGGAGACAACGCGTATTTGACGATATGGGCGAGCTGCAACATTATCAGCGCGTCTCCTGGTATGCGCTGGCTTTTTCCGCCGCCGGCTGGTGGATATACCCGCCGGCGGTATTGCTCAGCATTCCACTGCTGAGTTACAACAGCTACAATTTTGCCAAAACCCTGGCTTATACCGACGGCGCCTCCCGTAAGTCGCCGGTAACGGTATTTGAAGTGGTTGCCGTAGCGGGCGCCATTGCCACTGGGCGGCCCATCCTGGCTTCCTTGATGTTCTTGTTTGTATTCGGTTCGCGAAATTTGTTATTGAAGACTAGAAATTTGGCCAATGTTGATTTTAAGAAAGTCATGGATGCCAATTTTGTCAAAGTCTGGACTTTGCATGAGGGCGTGGAAATCGAAACGACGCTGAACGCGTTGCACGCCGGCGATATAGTCGTGATACATGGCGGCGATTTGGCGCTGGTTGAGGGGCGGGTGCTGAGCGGCCAAGGTTTAATCCGCCAATACAGTTTGCAGAAAACCATCAAATCCGTGCCTAAGCAGGCGGGGGATATGGTTTTTCCCTTTACCCAATTAGAGTCAGGTTGTCTACATGTAGAAATGCTCTGAATATAGCTGGGTAATTCTTAACAAATCTTAACGGTTTTTGCGGGCAAATACAGCCTATATTACCTTGACTGAAGTTAAGTTAGACGTTGATAATAAGAGCGTATGTTTTTTGTTAAATCATTTTGTTAAATTTAGGAGTTAATTATGGGACCAGAAATTATTTCAGCAGCTTCACTTCCAGTGGCAGCAGACGCAGCCGGCCAAACCGGTTCTTTAGCGGCGGTTACCGGCGCGGCAAAAACCTTTATAGCAGTTCATCCGATTGGCGTAGCGGTTGCTACAGGTGCAGTGCTGGGTTTGGGAACCTACTATTTGCTCAGCAAGTTATTTGGTAAAAAACATGCTGCGCCAGTTGCGGCCGCTGCTTGAGTTTTTTCGAATAACAGGTTCAGCCCATCTGTGTATCTATGTTTTTCAGGTGGGCCTACTCTGTCTTTTTATGCAAATTCCGCTTTTCCTTTGCTACGGCATAAACAACTTGGCTGTGTGTTATCAAAACCTTTTTGTTGGCAGAAAAATTGCCAAATTAATTTAAGTGTCTAATTTCAAGTGAGGACCAGTGGAAAATAATTCCATTAGCCTTCTCGCGCTGTTTAAACTATGGCTAATTAAAAGACGCTCGACGCTGATTATTTTACTGTTTATCAGTTTGTTGGCGTTGGTGTTCTTTTTTGACCGAATTGTCATTTCCATCCTGCCCGGAGAAGCCGGCGTTCTCTATCATCGTTTCAGCGGCACGGAAACCGATACCATTTATCCGGAAGGCCTGTATATCATCAGTCCACTCGACAAGATGTACATTTACGAAGTGCGTAAGCAGGTGGCGTTGCATGAATTCGATGTCATCTCCAATAAGGGGTTAACGATACATTTGTCATTGGCGGTGCGTTATCGCCCGGAATACGAATTGTTGGGTATTTTACATCAGCGCATCGGCCCGGATTATCTGCAACGGGTTATTTTGCCGCAAATTGAATCCGTTATGCGTAAGGCTTTAGGCAATTACACCGCCGAGCAAATCTACACGAATGAAGCCGGTTTGCTGACCAAAGCTATTTTAACGGCGCTGGATGAGGTGGGGCGCAACTATGTGCAGGTGGAAGATATCATCATTCGCAGTATCCAGTTGCCGGCGGAATTGATTACCGCCATCGAAGACAAGCTTAAACAGGAAGAATTCATGAAGTCTTATGAATTCCGGATCAAAACCGCTGAGCGTGAAGGCGAGCGTTCGAGTATCGAGGCGGAAGCGATCAAAATTTACAACCAAGCTATTAATGAGACTCTCACCTCATCGGTATTACGCTTTAAGGGTATCGAAGCCACGCTTAAACTGGCTAGCTCTGCTAACGCTAAAGTCGTCGTGGTAGGCTCTGGTAAAGATGGCTTGCCGTTAATTTTAGGTGGCGAGGAAACGGAGTCGACTAGTCTGCAGGCGGCAGGAGAGATTAAGCCATGAACGGTCGTTACATTATTTGGATGTTTAGCTTGTGTTTGCTAGGCTGCAGTCCGGATTTTGAGCAGATGGCGAAAAACCGCATGGAATTGGCTCGGCAAAAAACCGGCGATATTCAGATTGCGGTATTTAGCGAACCGCAGACTAAGGCATACTTGAACGGCGTGATGCTGGCGGTTGAGGAAATTAATCTACGCCCGGATAAATTAGTCGGCCGCAGCTTAAAAGTTGAAGTTGAACAGGATGGCGGCTCGTTCGAGAGTACCAAATCCGCTATCCGGCGGATTGCGGATAATCCGGAGATCAGTGCCGTGCTAGGCCACGCCAATTCCCGGATCGCCATACCGGCTTCAGTGATTTATGAGCGTAGCCAATTAGTGTTTTTACCGTCTTTTTCCATTCAGCAGGGGTTGACCAGCCATAATTTTCAATATGTATTCCGGATGATGCCGAACGCGAAAATTTTGGCGGAGCAATTGGCTAGCGTTGCTAAGATTCTGGGTTATAAACAAGTGGTTATCTTGTTCTCCAGAGATGATATCAACCGTGAATTGGCGTTCTTATTTGAAGACGCGGCTATTCAGCAAGGCATAGAGCTGAGTCAAAACTCTTCTTTTTTTGATAAGGAAATCAATTTTCGGCCCTTGATTTCGCAATTTTCCAATAAAACCTTTGATGCAGTATTTATTGCGGCGGAGGCAACGCCGACGGCAAATATGGTGATGCAATTGCGGGAAATGGGCATCACTAAACCTATTTTAGGTAGTGATACTTTAAATCAGGCTACCTTTATCGAGACAGCGGGGGAGGCAGCCCAAAACAGCATCGCCCCCAGTGTTTTTAGGCCAAACCACGGCAACCAGCGCAGTGTGGAGTTTATTCAGCATTATCAGGAAAAATACAATGCGGCGCCTGACGCCAGCGCTGCGCAAGGTTATGACTCCGTGATGTTATTGGCGGCGGCGATCGACAAAGCCGGCTCCACGATACCGGCTTTACTGTCATCCACCTTGCACTATATGCCGCCGTGGATAGGCGTCACTGGTTTGCATGCCTTCAGTCCGGTTGGCGATGTGCTAGGCAAAAAGTATGTGTTTAATGTGTGGCAAAGAGGGCAATGGCGGCAGTTGCCGGCTATTCATGTGCCTTATTTGCTGAAACGGTACGAAAAAAAATTACCGCCGCTGCAGAATCAGGCGGGTAGCAAGGAAGCGCCGTTCTCGGAAGTCTTTGCTAATCGGCTATCCAATAATGAGGAAAAGATGCATTTATTGGAGTTGGCGCAAACTATTCTGAAATTCAAGCGCATCGCTGTCATTCATGAGGATAGTGAAAACGGTAGACGGGTTTCGGATTACAACTTAATTACCCAGGTTGCTGAGCGAAATGGTTTTGAGGTGTCGGATTGCTTGATCCCGTTTGCCGAATTAAGCAGAAGCCAGATTGAACGGGAATTGGTCACTTGTTACGGCAAACTCGCCCTAATCGCCGACACGTTGTACATTTCGCCTTTCGGTAGCCTCAATCAAGCCTTGGTGAATAAATTGAACCGCATTTTGCCTTTATTCAAAAATTCCACGCTGTCGCTGGATAACCGGCAGGCGAATATTAATCCCAGTTTATTATTGGACAAACGCTCGGATGTCGATCCCTTGGGTTTGGGAGATATGCAAGTTTACCGCAGTCTCTTGAATGGCATTAAGGTGCAGGAATTGGCGGAAAGTTTGTACGATATGCCGGAAATTGCCATCAACTTGAAGGAACTGGAGAAATTGGAGATTTCTAATGAAGCGCTGTTGGATTTATCCCCGGACGCTTTTCTAGATATTGGCGGGAGCGCTTTAGCCGGGAATCAGGAGGTTATGCCATGAGCAGAATGCGGTTGCTGCTAGGGATAATGTCAATTTGTTTGCTAGGTTTACAAATGCGCTTAACAGAGGTACGTGCCGAAGAAGCGTCGATTTTGTACATTGGCATTGAAAAAAAGCGCATGCCTTACGCCTATTTTGACGAAAACCAGCGTCCGGCAGGCGTTATCGTTGCAATCCTCAATAATATTTGTTTCACATCGGGGCTCAACTGTCAGTTTGTCGGTGGGCAGTTTGCTGAAAATCTACAGTCTGTGCGCAACATCAAATTAAATGCCGTCGTGGTCTTGGATCAATCGCTACCCCCTGGAGTTGACGCCCTTAATTTAACGCATCCGCCCGATACGAGTTCTCTAAAGTTAAGTAAACAACTTTGCCGGATTTCTTCGCTGTTTATCCAAAAAAAATCTGCTCCGCCCCGCAGTAAGCCGGAAGATTTTAAAGATACTATCATTGGCGTGCAGGAAGGATCGGTGTATCACAAATACCTAGTGGATTCTTATAGTGGTTTAGCGCAATTAAAGCCTTATCCTTTATTGGAATCCGCGATCATGGATTTAGTCTTCGACCGGGTCGATGCGGTTTTGGGTGATGCCGTCACTCTCAACTCCAGAGTATTTAATACACAGCTTGATGAATATGCCGGCATAGTCGCTACCGGGATCGATATTCCGGATTTACCGAACACCACTATGACGCTGGCCTTACGCGAGCGGGATATGTTATCGGTTCAGAATGAGCAGGGTAAAGATAGGTTTGCGCGGCTGAGCCAAGCTCTAAAAGACGTAAATAACGACCGTACTTGTATGCAACTTTTACTAGACGCAGATAAAAGCACAAACCGTAAACATTAAGGATCCCTGTATGATTTCGACTGTCCGTTCTATCAGTAAGTTTTATAGACCTTGGTTTTACCTGGGGTTGCTATTGTTGCTGTGCTGCCGGTCTCCTGTTCATGCGGCCGATAATTTGGCTAAATCCCAGCCTGCCGCCGCTACGGGTATCGAAAAACCTGTTTTGCCTGACGCCGGCGAAGAACAGGCTCATGCCGAGCCGACTGAAAGGACAAGTAAGGCGCAAGGCGCCAACTTGGAACAACCGAAAGTTGATCTGTCGGCTATTAATCCGAAGCAGTCCGCCAGCATTTATGAATTGGAGCAAAAGCTGAAAGGTATCTATTTGGAAGTCGATAGAAAAATCCTTATCAATACTAAAGACATCGATTCGCAAAAGTTTTTGGTTGAAAACTATGCAGCGGGTGGTTTCGAGACCTTGTTGAAAATGGCCGATCTGACAGAAAAAGTCGACAAACTGTTGCTGGGCGAGAGTGGGGCTACTGGCCAAAAGCCGGATGAACGCCAAGCCGCGAGCAAAAATCTCAACCACTTGTGGATGCTGGTCGCCATTTTGTTGGTTTCATTTGCGCCTTTAGCATTTACCGCCTTACAAGGTCAGCAGCAGGCAGAAACTCAATCGCAACAACAAATGGTGTTGTTTGTTGGTCTGAGCGCTTTCATGAGCTATTTTCTGCTCGGCTTTGGTCTGATGTTTGGAACTTCAGCGGCCGGCTGGATAGGCTTATCCAGCCCGGTATTTGCCCAGCAGCCGGGCACTGCGATTTTCGCTGCTCAGGAATTTATGCTTTATCAACTGAGCTTCCCCATACTTGCCGCCTTAATTATCCATAAGGCGATTGGTCAAGAACTGTCCAGCGCCAAATCCATTCTGTTAGCGCTGTGCCTGGGCGCGTTTGTGGTGCCCGTGTTTGGACATTGGGCGGCGGCCGGGCGGTATATAACGGATAATAGTGGTTGGTTGGAAGCGGAAGGTTTTCTGGATAATGCCGGCACTACGACTATCCATGCCATTGCCGCTTGGTTTATTTTGGTTTGGGCCAGGAGATTGGGGGCGCAGCACGCTTTGCGGACAGAAACCGGCCCAATTGAGCAGGGCGCGGCTTATTCTGCCGGAGGCGTAATATTTCTGTGGCTGAGTACGCTGGGTTTGGCGACCGGCACGCTGTCGATTTCCGGCAACCAAATTGCCACGACTATGTTGAATGTGGGCTTGGCTGGAGCAGGCGGCGCATTTGGCGTAATTCTTTACGTAGGGCTGGATGCTACAAAGGCGCCGCTTAGCCGTGGCTTAGGCGGTGTGGTTGCTGCGCTGGCGGCGATCGGCGCCGCTGCGCCGTTGGTGACCAATTTTGAAGCTATCATGATCGGCGTTTGCGCCGGTATCCTGTATAACCTGGCTTATAACGTGTTGCGCAAGCGTTTATTGCCTGAGCTTAGTCAAGACCAAGCGGCTAATTTAGTAGCCATGCACGGTGTTGGCGGCGTATGGGGAAGTTTGTGCGTGGCTCTATTTGGTTCGGTTGGCTTGCTGGCTCAACCGAAGGTCAGCCTGCTGTTTGCCCAGTTGGAAGGCACGTTCACTGCATTGATTTACACTGTTGTATTAGCAAATTTGCTATTCCTGTTATTTAATAGGCAGCGAAAAGACTCTCCAAGGTAGAAAGATGCTCAGCTTGCCAACAGATGAAGTGCATATTCATTTGCTCAAACCCGGATGTTGTACAGCTAGCGACTTAGAATTGCTTGATCATGCCGAACAGCAGCGCGCGCATTTATTCAAATTTTCCCGAGATCACGATCTGTATGTGTCAGCACATGCTTTTCTCAGGCAGGTGTTAAGCCGCTACGCCCCGGTTTCTCCCCGAGACTGGCATTTTCTGGCTAATGCTTTTGGTAAGCCGGCAATTTCCAACCCGGAATATCAGTGGTTGCATTTCAATCTCTCGCATACCCAAGGCATGGTTGCCTGTGCTGTCGCCAATCAGCGCCAGGTTGGGGTGGATGTTGAGCGCGGTAACAGACAAATTGATGTGGCAATGCTGTGTCAGCATGTTTTTTCGACGTTAGAAGCGATGGATGTGTTGTCTGCGCCCAGTCAAGAGGAGCAGGAAAGGCGCTTTTTTAACTACTGGACCTTAAAGGAGGCGTATATTAAAGCGAAGGGCATGGGATTAAGCATGCCATTACATCAATTTTCTATGACAAAAACGGCCAAACAAACTTGGCGGCTGATTTTCGCGCCGGGTTTTCAAGATCCAGGTGAAGAGTGGCAATTGGGCGCAAAACGCTTGGGAGAAAGCCATTATCTCGCTTATTGCGTGCAAAAACAACACCCAGGCGAGGCGTTGCAAAAGCTGAAAGTCAGTTTGTTAATGGTTGATTCTCGCTAAAGTTCCCCAGGAAAGCTATGCATTTGGGCTGATGCGCCCTTAATTGGTTATGCCAAGGTTGAATTTATCAAGCGCCTAGCTTTTTTTGTGTAATCATGCATAACGGTAAATTTAAAAACATTTATTTAACTATGGTAGTTTTACTAATGTTTTGCAGTTAAACTAGAAGTCCATCTGATTCTTAGCTTAAGAAAATTGAGCGGTTTAAAAAAAACTTGTAAATCTGTTATGACCATACTGCAAAGAAATACTAAAAGAACCTTGCTGGTAGTTGATGACGATGAGGTGATGCAACTCATGTTGCAAAAATATTTATCCTCGCAATTTTTTAGTACTAAAAATTTATACGAAGGCCGGGAGCTACCTACGCTGCTGAAGAAGAGCCGCATTGACTTGATCGTGCTGGATGTGATGCTGCCCGACAAAAGCGGGCTTTATTGGTTGAAATGGCTACGCATGTACCATGCGCACATACCTGTGATTATGGCGTCGGCCAAAACCGACCAGGATGACAGGTTGCTAGGCTTGGAAAGCGGCGCCAGAGACTATCTGGTTAAACCATTTCAGTATAAGGAGTTATTGATCAGGATTGAAAATATACTGGGCTCCAGTCCGCCGGCAGATGATGCAAAGCTGATCGCTATAGGCGACATGAAGCTGGATACTGTCATGCTCACTTTGGCTAAGAAGGGCAGCGAAATTAAGCTGACTGAGTTGGAAACCGATATTTTAAAGCTCATGCATATCAATATCGGGGCAGTTATTAGCCGTGACGACATCATGATGCAAGTCCGCGGCACGCAGCATAATCCGCTAGATCGAAGCATTGATATACATATCAATAACCTGCGTAAAAAAATAGAGGATTGTCCGGCGCAGCCTACTTATATTCGCACTGTGCGGGGCAAGGGCTACCGCTTACATATTCCGGAACGATATTAAATATTTACCTAAAATCGGAATTGGCTTTGCACATAAAAATAATCCACATCCTGACCAGCAGGCGCATTGCTGGCCTGTTTGGCGAATTGGCCTTTAAATAAGCGGAACCAGCCGGCTTCAAAATTCAAGCTGCTGTTAAAATCATAACGGGCTTGAAAGCCGAGTTGGTTGCCGATAAAACTGCCGCTGTTTTTGCCTGGCTCTAGATTGCTAGTGATGTAACAAGCGCCGCCGCCCCAGCAATCACTGGCCGAGGCTAGCCAAAATAAGCGTTGCTGTATAGTCAGTTGCACGTCGTGGCGTGGGGATGCTTGCAAGCGATAGCCGGGCGTATTGATGTTGCTGCGGGAAAATGGACCATAAATACCTGTTGGCCCGAAATCCTGGACGGCCCCGCCGTACAATGGGTCGAAACGATGATCGCTGGTAAGCGTGCCTGGCGAATTAGGGTTATAGTTATGGTTGCCGCTTGCGTAATCGTATTCCAGCGCGAAGCGTGGGCTCCAAGGTAGATCGAAAGTGTAGCCTAAGTTGATATGTTGCGACCATGCCTGATGTGGTAAGTCCTGATTGGAGGTGGTCGTGGCGCGCACCGTACCGAATTGGCCCATTAGTTCGGCTTGAAAATCCAGCATGCCTTTCGCCGGATTACTAAGCAGGCGGAAACCGGGGGTAAAGTATCGGCGTTTGCGGGTCGGATTATTGAAACTGTCCGCCTCGTCCAGATTGTACAGATAGAACTCGCTATTTATGCCCCAACCTAAGTTGAAGAATTCTAGAAAACCGCCGGAAAACCAGGTGCGGGTGGCTTCCTGATCGAATTGTTGCGTGTTGTTCAAGATGGCCGTCGATGTAATGGGAAAGTGCAATACCGGCAGCGTGACAAAACTGTTGAGCCGCCAATGATCCCGTTCCAACACGCGCAGCCGGACGCCGGTATAACTGGTCATAGTGTTTCGATACAAGGGCCGGGCGACTAAGCGCCGGCTGCCGAGTTCCATGGTTTGCCGGCCCACTCTGACTTCTGTGCCTATACCGCTCTCAAAAACGCTTTGGTCGGCCCAAGACACAAAAGCCTGTACAAAATCCAAAGTATCCACTTGGTTGTTGGTTACGCCGGAGCCTTTATCTTCGCCTACCTCCCGAGAATCCATAAACTCGGTGCTGAGGCGAAATTTGCCCAGTTTAGCTTGGAGCCAAAGCGAGGTTTGTAAAGGAATTGCTTGATCGCCGCCTTTTGTGCCGGCTCTAAATGTGCCGTCCATGCTCTCATAGCGGGTGCGCTGATCGACATTTACGGTAAGCCAATCCGGTAGACCTAAGGCGTTGTGTAAGCTCCATGCCGGCGGCTCGAATTTTTTAAAAACTTGCAGTGCATCGTCCATTTCGCTGGCATTGGAAGTCATAGGCTGTCTGGAATACGCCTGAGTGGTATCAGCAGCCTGCGCCGCACTTAGCAAGCAGAAATAAAAACACATGCTAGCTATTAAGCTGTAGGCAAAGTTATGAGCCGCTTTGGAAAGTGAATATTTTTGCATTATCAAAACCTGGTATTGATCGATGTTATGCAGCGCATCGAATTTAAGCTTAATTAGTGCCGAACTAAGCTTGGTCAGGCCTAGTGAAAATCTTTAAATTTTTAAAAGCCTTAAAACTAATTCTGAAAAAGCAGCTTCCTGATTAGCTATAGCCTGTTTAAATTTTTACATAAAAGCCAATATTGAAAGGTTAAGAAATGTTAATAAACGCGCAGGCATCGGAGTCAGGGGAAAGATGGTTTATGGTAGTGCGGCGGTATCTTGGTCGTGCAGGATAAACGTATCTGCCAATTGCATGAGTTCGTTGCCAAAAGGTGTCAGTCCATCTACGCCGCAGTAGTCTGAAATTCATGCGGCAACAGGGCGCTACGCCGCTAAAATACGCGTGTTAATATTCTACTTATCTTTGCTGTCTGATAAAATAATGTTTTACTGCTTGCCATCTTTAATCATAAATCTAGTTTATCTTGTTAGTATATTGATTTTATAGTAAAAACTATGGCAAAATGTTGCCAGCCAGCTAAAACAAGGCCTTTTTGTGAAACCACTATTCTTAAAATTTTTCGCCTGCCTGTGCGTGCTGTTATGCGGCAATCAGGCGCCGGCTGCCGTTGAGCAACACTCGATCATTGAGTTTCAACTCACCGGCGAAGCGCGTTTTCAATTTGCCGGCTACTATGCCGCCATAGAGCAAGGCTATTACCGGGATGAAGGCTTGGAGGTGGTGTTGCATGAGCCTATGCTCGGCAGGTCGACACTTGAGGAAGTGTTAAGCGGCCGCGCTCAATATGGGGTTACGGATAGTGAAATTCTTTATGGCCGGCTACAAGGCAAGCCGCTGGTGGCTTTAGCGGCCATTTTTCAGCATTCGCCCTGGGTGCTGCTTAGCCGGAAGGATGCCAACATCTATGCGCCGCAAGATTTGCTGGGCAAAAAAGTCATGTTGCGCGATCCACAGCATAATGCCCCTATGGCCGCTATGTTCAAGCATGAGGACCTCAAACGCGACGCGCTCAACATTCTGCCTGTCAGTAACGACATCGAAGATTTGCTGTCAGGCAAAGCGGCGGCATTTGAAGCTTCTTTGACCACTGCGCCGTTTCTGTTGGAACAGCGCGGGGTCGATTATCGCATGATGAATCCAGTGACTTATGGTATCGACTTTTATAGCGGCGTGTTGTTCACCAGCGAGCAGGAAATCGCAGAGCATCCGGAACGGGTAGAGGCTTTCCGCCGCGCCAGTTTAAAGGGCTGGTATTACGCCATGCGCCATGTCGACGCTATGGTAGAGGTGCTAATTGCGAAGTATAAGGTGGCTAGATCCAGCGAATTTCTGCACTATGAAGCCCAAGCCATGCAGTCTTTAGCGCAGCCGGATAGATTGGAAATCGGCCATATGAATCCGGAGCGCTGGCGGCGGATGGCTGATATTGTCGTGGAAGTCGGCATGGCCGAGCGAGACACAGCGTTGGATAGTTTTATTTATAATCCCTTTCCGCCGTTGCAAGTGGCGAAACTGAAAAATGCCTTTTATGTGGTCAGCTTTGTGGGCGGCTTAATTTTGTTTATTGCGATTACGCTGTTTGTGGGTTGGTTGAATCTGAAGAAGGAAGTGCGGACGCGGATTATCGCTGAGCAGGAAGCCAAGCTGTTGGCCTATAACGATGCGCTGACCGGCATTCCGAACCGCAACAGTTTTATTCCTTTCGCCAGCAAACAATTATTGGCGGCTAACCGGCTTAAGCAAAAAATCGCGCTGTGTTTTATCGATTTGAACTATTTTAAAACCATTAACGATAGTTATGGGCACAAGGCCGGCGATGCGGTGCTGGTGCATGTCGCCAAGGCTATTTCTGCGGTAATCCGGGAATCCGATATGGCCGCCCGGTTGGGCGGAGACGAGTTCGTGGTGTTGTTGGGCGGCGTGAGTAATCTGGAGGATACGCAACGCATCCGCCACGAAATTCAACAAGCCATTGCCAGGCCCTTTATTTTTCAAGGCCGGGATTTATCGGTGACCGCCAGCGTTGGCGTCGCGCTGTATCCGGATGACGCCGGGCAAATAGACGATTTAATCAGCTCCGCCGATGAGGCGATGTTTAGAGACAAGTCCAATACCAAGCCGCCGGAATTAAAGCTGGTCAGCAACCGGGATAGTGGCAAAGGCTCGAAAAAACTGCAGGCTAATTAAAGTAAGTAAAATTGCATAACCATTTTAAAGCTTTGGCTGTAATTTAAATTCAGCTAAGAAATTACTGAAAGCTTAAATAAAACAGCCGCCCGACCGCCTTTCGGCTGGCCGGCCGGCTAAACTAAGGCCATATCAATAGTTCAACAAGCTACCTAAACCGGTGCATTTATCCCAGCCGGCCACAGCTCTGAATGCATCGTTTGATCCGCAGACGCCGGAAATTATGTCGGTAAAATATGTGCTACTGATTTGCGTGTATAAAGCGGTCAACTGAGCCGTGCCATTAGCGTAAAAGTCGTTGGAAGAATTCACAACGCCCGCCGCCATTGGCGCCGCCCAACTGGTGCCGCCGACTATCCACCAACCGCTTGCTCCGGTATTGGAGGGGGTGTAAAAAATCCAGGCGCCGGAATTGGGGTCGGCGGCCATGGCGATATCGGGCACGCCTCTGTAGCTGGAACTGGTTAAGTTTGAATTTGAAGATTGATAGCTAGGCTTTTTGACCACTGTACTGTATCCGCCGCCGGTATCCACCCAGGCCGAGGCATTCTGATAGGTTTTCGAGGAAGACATATTTAGAGTGGTGCCGCCAACGCATACTATGTTTTTCGATGTGCACGGCCAGTTGACGCCGGCGGCATCGCCGCTGGAAGCAAAGTACACCACGTTGGTGGCCGTGAAATAACTATCGTAACTGGTCTCGCCGCTAAACTCGGAGGCGCCCCAACTCATGGAGACCTCGCCGCGACCGCCGCTGGCGGTGAGCAAACTGGTGGCCTTGGCAACAGCTATCATTAAATCGCTTATGCTGCTGGAGGCGGCTTCTACTAAATATAATTTTGCGTTGGGCGCCAACGAGTGGGCCGTTTGTAAATCCAGGGCTTCCTCGACTTCCCAGCTATTGGGAGACGTGGCGGGTTGTGTGCCGCTGGCAAAAACTACTGTCAAATTAGGCGCGGGCAAGCCGAATTGCGCGGAAAATTTACTAAGATCGCTTAGCGCATATGGGTAATGGTAAGCGTCAACGATGGCGATGGCGTTGCTGCCGCCGACAACTACGGTCGAAACCGTATTCGGGTTGCAGCCGTTGGTTTGTGGGACTAGCCCATAGATACAGGCGATGGATGCCGGAGTTTGATAACTGTAGCCTGCGCTTGGCACGCTGTCGGGGCGGGCGGTTTTGGCGGGGAAGACGCTAGGCGCCGTGGCGTTATCATCGACCGACATGGTTCTTAAATGCGTGCGGGCGTAGGTACCTTTGCCGAAATGCTCCGGTTTTTCGATACTGCTTTCCGGGGTGATCACTGTTCCTGCTATCAAGCTTGTGGAAGCAAAAGAGCTGACAATGCATAAAAGTAAAGCGGGGTTGTTTGAGAGAGATTTTCTAAATTTCATTAATGCGCCCTTATTTATTGAAGATGAGTGTATATGTACTTGTTTAGAAAGAATAATTAAAAAACTAGAAAAATAACTATTAATATCTTAAGTAAGTACCAGCATGCTTAATATTTTATAAGAATTATTAAGTAAAACCCTTTGTTGGCTAGCTACTTAAAGCGGGACATCTACGAGGTTTAACCGTTCGCCCTGAGCTTGTCGAAGGGTGAACGGTTAAGCCGCTCATGGTTCGACAAGCTCACCACGAACGTCTTAACCTTAAGCTGTCCCGCCTTAAGTGGGTAGCCCCCTTTGTTTATGCATGGATTTATGGGAGGTATGCCAAAGGAAGGCTTTAAGCTATCTAACTATGGCACTAGATAAAATTTTTCGCAAGCATGACAGTTGCTTAAAATTTCTCTAGCAAATGTATTGGAGCAGAAGAATGTGTAAACTTTATGAAAATTATTGATATAATTTAGTAGCTAAGACATGTAGACTACCAGAAAAATATATTATAATAAATATAAAAATAAATATTGAAATATATTGTAGGGTTGAGTTTTAATGCAACCCATTTAAGCCGTTCGTGTGGCTTGTCTAGCCATGTGCTACTAAGTACTTATGTTAACGACTGCAAGGATGCAGGAGGTAGAGCAATGCATGGAGCAATTGCCGGCGACTGCAAGGATGCAGGAGGTAGAGCAATGCATGGAGCAATTGCCGGCGACTGCAAGGATGCAGGAGGTAGAGCAATGCATGGAGCAATTGCCGGCGACTGCAAGGATGCAGGAGGTAGAACAATGCATGGAGCAATTGCCGGCGACTGCCAGAGGACATAGCCGTTTTTCAAAAGAGGAGGGGCAAAGCGAGGGGGCTTGTATAAAAAAATTTAGCCGCCCCCGGTCATATTTAGGTTGACTGGGGGCGGCTAGACTAAGGCAAGATCAATAATTAAACAAACTGCCTAAACCGGAGCATCTATCCCAGCCGGTCACGGCGCTGTAGGCATCTCTAGGTCCGCAGACGCCGGAAGTAATGTCGATAAAATCGGAACTTTTGGTTTGCGTATACAGACCTGTCAATTGCGCTGTGCTATTAGCGTAAAAGTCGTTGGAATAGTTCACGACGGCCGCCGCCATTGGCGCCGCCCAACTGGTGCCGCCGACTATCCACCAGCCGGCCGCGCCGGAATCATTGGACGGCGTATAATAAATCCAGGCGCCGGAGCTGGGGTTGGCGGCCATAGCGATATCGGGCACGCCTCTGTATGCACTGACAATGTTACTATTGGAAAGTTGATAGCTTGGCTTTTTGACCTGGCTGCTGTAACCGCCGCCGGTATCCACCCAGGTCGTGGAGTTCTCGTAGGTATGTGAAGTAGACATATTTAAGGTGGCGCCGCCGACGCAAACCACATTTTCCGACACGCACGGCCAGTTGACGCCGGCGGCATCGCCGCTGGAGGCAAAGTACACCACGTCGGTGTTCGAGAAATGACTATCGTAACTGGCCTCGCCCTTAAACTCGGAGGCGCCCCAGCTCATGGAGACCTCGCCGCGGCCGCCGTTGGCGGTGACCAAACTGGTGGCTTTGTTAATGGCTACTAGTAAATCGCTTATGCTGCTTGAGGCTGCTTCCACCAAATATAATTTGGCGTTGGGCGCCATAGAGTGCGCCGTTTGTAAATCCAGCGCTTCCTCGACTTCCCAGCCGTTGGGAGAAGTGGCGGGTTGGGAGCCGCCTGCAAATACTACTGTCAGATTAGGCGCTGGTAAGCCGAATTGCGCGGAAAATTGACTTAAATCGCTTAGCGCGTACGGGTAATGATAAGCGTCGACGACGGCGATGGCGTTGCTGCCGCCGACAACCACAGTCGAAACCGTATTCGGGTTACAGCCGCTGCTTTGGGTGACTAGGCCGTAGATACAGGCGATGGATGCCGGAGTTTGATAGCTGTAACCAGTGGCAGGTACGCCATCGTTGCGGACGGTTTTAGCGGGGAAGACGCTAGGCGCCTTGGCGTTTTCTTCGACCGACATGGCTCTGAAATGCGTATGTGCGTAGGCGCCTTTGCCGATATACTCCGGTTTTTCTATGCTGGTTTCCGGGACAATCACTGTGCCTGCCATTAAGGCTGTGGAAGCCATAGAACTAAAAAGGCATAAAGGTAAAACAAGCTTGTTTGGACTTAATTTTGGAACTTTCATTCGATGCTCCCTGAGTTATCAAAGGTATGTGTAAACTGCAAATTTAATTATAGATTAAGAGCTTGGCTCTTAGGGCTCCGCTGGCTTCAGCTAATACGTATTTTTCGAGGCTGCCATTCCGGCAGGAATGGCGGAAATCAAGGCTGCAAGAATGATGCAACGCTGACCATCCTGAGTACGGGATATGCGCTTTCTGACGGGTTTGACGGATTTTAAAAATAAAAAGCAAATTATGACCAACGCATTTAAGCAAAATAATGTGTAAATTTTATGGAATTTTTGCTAAATTCCTAATAAGCTTTCATTACGCGGGCTTTGCTCGGCTTCTTGTTGATCCCAGCCATGCTTGATGTTCAGAATTTGCGGGCGAATGTCCAGAAAACTGGTTGCCAGTTCCGGGTCGAAGTGCTGGCCGGCGCCATCACGTATCAGTTGGATGGCGTCTGCGACAGGCCAGGCTTTTTTATAGGGCCGGCACATGGTTAGGGCGTCGAACACATCGGCTATCGCCACGATGCGGGCGGAAATGGGGATCGCTTGTCCGGACAGTCCATGCGGGTAGCCGCTGCCGTCCCATTTTTCGTGATGGTACAAAGCGATTTCCGCCGCCAGTTTTAACAAGGGCGCATCGCTTTTCGACAGAATATCGTAACCGATTTGTGAATGTTTTTGCATAATCTCCCACTCCTCGGCGTTCAATTTATCGGGTTTACAGAGAATGGCGTCGGGAATGCCGATTTTGCCGGTGTCGTGCATCGGCGCGGCCAGTTCCAGGCATTCTGCGTCTGCAAGCGGCATGCCTATCTCCAAAGCTAAAGCTTTAGCATAGGCCGCGATGCGCCAAATGTGGAAGCCGGTATCATTATCCCGATAGTGGCCGGCCTCGCCGAGCATAAAAATGGTATCGCGCTGACTTTTTTCCAATTGCCTGGCCTGCACCAGGGATAAATGCGTACGCACCCGGGAGCGCACAACGCCGGGCGTCACCGGTTTACTTAGATAATCCACGCAGCCGGCCAGAAAACCGGTTTCTTCATTCGTGCAATCTGCCAGCGCCGTGACAAAGATCACCGGTATTGATTCCGTGGCAGGGTTGGCTTTGAGGGCGGCGCAGACCAGGTAACCGTCCATGTCCGGCATTTGAATGTCCAGCAAAATCATGCTCAAGGGCTGCTTGGCGGCCATCGCTAAGGCTTCCCGGCCGCTGCCGGCAAAAACCAGCTGATAGTCGCTTTCCAGAATGTGCCGCAGTATGGCTAAATTAGCCGGCTCATCATCCACGATCAAGATGGGGTAGTTACTCATGCGCTTACTCGCTGGTGGATTGCTGGATTTTTGCTAATAATTCATGAGTCAATTGTTCTGCGTTGCGAAAATCGAAAACCAAAATTTTCTCCTTAATTGCCGCCAGCGGCTCGCTGCCTAAGTTATTTTCCAAGGCGTTTATGATCGGTTCAACCTTGCAGGGATTGTTGAAACTTAAGGCAAGTTGTAATTGTTCAATTAGCGTTATAAGTTCTGCGTAGTTATGTTTTAAAGTATAGCCGATGTTTGGAATATTTTTCGCTTTGGCAATCGGCGTCTGCGTAGCTATTTCGGCAACCGCCAGGTCTAAAGCCAGCTGTAAATTATTGGCTGGCGTTTGCCGGTCAGCGGCGTTGGTTATGGCTGTCTCGACCTCAGTACAGCAGTTGGCGATGCTATGCAGTCCAAGCGTACCTGCCGCGCCTTTTAATTTATGCGTTAGCGCCTTGGCGGCTTCTGTATCCAGATGCAGTAGTTCATGGCCTGCTTGGCGATAAGTATCGGCAAAGCGCGGCAAATAGCTTTGATAGAGTACTGTATCGTTCCAAAAACTTAGCCGGCTTTGCGGTGGATCATGCGATTTTTGCATACTCAGGCCGGCTTTAGCGGATGGCGGCTGATTATGCTCGGTTGCAAGGGTTGGTTGTGCGGTTGTGAATGGCTGGGGCTGGGTTTTATCGGCTGTCCAGCGTTGAATCAAAGCCATCATTTGCGCTACATCGAAGGGCTTGGAGATGAAGTCATTCATGCCGGCTTCTAGCGCTTGCTCTTGCAGGCTTTTAAAGGCGCCGGCGGTCAGCGCCAGGATAGGCAAGTCCACGCAGTGCGGCAGGCGGCGAATTTGCCGGGTCGCTGCATAGCCATCGAGCCTGGGCATTTGGATGTCCATCAATACAATGTCAACGGCATGCGGATTTGCGCTCAGCCAGTCCAGCGCCTCTTGACCGTCTTCGGCAAGATAAACCTGTGCGCCGTCAGCTTCCAGAATGCGTTGCGCCACCTCACGGTTTATATCGCTGTCATCGACTACCAATACGCGCACGCCCGGAATACGTGGGGTATTATTCTGCAACACGTCCGTGGCTAATCCGGTATCGATACGCCGCGCCAAGGCTCTGTATACGGCATTGTATAAGGAGGACGGCGTGATGGGTTTGTTGAGCAGGCCGTCCGCAAGTTGCTGGTCCGAATTTGCTTGTAGCTCTTGCATGGAGTAAGCGGTGATCATTAAAATGATGGGCGTTCGGCCGCTATCGGGCAGCAGCTTGCGTATTAGTTGCGCGGTCGCCACGCCGTCCAGACCGGGCATTTTCCAGTTTATTAACATTACGTCAAAACTGCTTGTCGAGTGATCCTGGATGACGAGTCGTAAGATCGCCGCTTGCCCGGAGTCTAAAGCCAGCGCCTGCCAACCCAAATGCTCTGCGGTCAGCAGCAGCGCTTCACGGGCGCTCTGATGGTCGTCGACGACTAATAAATTTAAATTGCGCATGGCTGCCGGTGCTATTTCCGGCATGCTATCACGTTGCAACGGCAGCACAAACCAAAACTCGCTGCCGATGCCGATGCGGCTGTTGACTTGCAGTTCGCCACCCATGAGCTGTACTAATTGCCGGCTGATGGTTAGGCCTAAGCCAGTCCCGCCAAAGCGGCGGTTGATGCTGCTGTCGGCTTGGGTAAAGGCCGAGAATAGATCGTGGAGTTGCTCATCGGCAATGCCAATGCCGGTGTCTCTGACCGCAAAGCGCAACTGCAAGCGCCCGCTTTGTTCCGATTCCTGGGTGATGCGCAGTTCTACCGCACCACTTTCGGTAAATTTTATGGCGTTGCTGAGTAGATTGATCAATACTTGTTTCAGCCGCGGACCGTCGCCGATCAAAGCATCGGCATCCAGCGGGGGGATAATCGAGAGCTCCAAGTCTTTATGCATGGCGGAGGCGGCCATTAAATCGGCCAGTTGATCGAGTATAGCCCGCAACCGGAACGGCGCGTTTTCGATCTCCATCCGACCGGCTTCGATTTTGGAAAAATCCAGGATGTCGTTGATAATCGTGAGTAATGAGTGGCTGGCGCTGTTAATTTTTTTCACCAGTTGCTTGGAGTCTTCATCCAGCGGCCGTTGCTCCAATAAGTAGCACAAGCCCAGCACGCCGTTCATTGGTGTACGGATTTCATGGCTCATATTGGAGAGAAAGGCGCTTTTGGCGGCGTTACCGGCTTCCGCATGGATTTTGGCTGCCGTCATTTCCGCGGTGCGTTGTTCCGCCGCCACCCGTTCGCTGATGTCGCGTACCTGGGCTATATACAGGCGTTGCTCTGCGAAGATTAATAAACCGAAATGTACTTCCACCGGAAACTGCACCCCATCCTTGCGCTTATGGTGGCCGTAAAGCGTGGCGGATAGCTCCGGCTGCATTTTATCCCAGGCTGCTTGGGCGTTGGGTAGATCGAAGTCTTGTTCCAAATCCAGCACATTCATGTGCAACAGTTCTTCTTTCGTATAGCCGACGCTTAAGCAAGCCTGTTTGTTCACTTCCAAGAAGTCGCCGTTATGATCATGTACAAACAGCCCGTCCGGCGCGGCTTGGTCAACCAGGGCTTTATAACGCATTTCCGTGAAATGGATCTGCTCCTCGCGTTGCTTGCGTTCGGTGATGTCTTGGACAATGCCGCGATAGTGCGTGATTTCGCCGGCGGCGTTAAACTCGGGTTGGCCGCAGGACATTAGCCAACGTGCCTTGCCGTCTATGGCTTGCGCCAGCCGCCATTCCAAATTTATAGCTTGGCGGTTGGCCACGGCATGTTGGACGCTGGCTTCCACAGCGTCACGCTCACTTACTCGCACTGTGCTTAACCAGGTTTCATAGCTGGCCGGTAAGCTATGTGGTTGTAGGCCGTACAAGGACCATAAATTTTCGGACCATTGGTTGGTGTTGGTTTGCAGATCCCATTCCCAGATGCCGGCATTGACGGCATCCAGTGTTTGCTGCAAGCGGCGTTGATTCTGTTCCAATTCCTGAGTTTGCAGGATTAATAATTCTACATTGGTGCGTTGCAGCTGGGCAAAAAACAGGTTGAACAATACGCCCATCAGCAAAAATATCGCAATGGAAAGCTGTGCGTTGAGGTCCGGGATGGCGAAAGAATACTGTGGGGCGATAAAAAGGTAATCGCCAAGCGCCGCCGAAACAGCAGTAGCGATTAAGCCGCCTGCCAAGCCGCCAAAGCGGGCGCTAAAAAATACCGCCGGATAGAGTAAAATCCAGGTGAGAGGTTGCAGAATCGTCCAAAACCACCACTGTATACCGGCAGCCAGTAGCGGTATTAACAATGAAGCGAGCAAATTCGCTTTGAACTTTTTGGCGAGGTTAGGCATAGTGGCGGATGCTCTAAAATAGCTGGCTGAATTGGGATTGTTGTTTTAGTTTAATACTTTTTCTTAGGGTTGTTTGGCTTTTTACCTAGGATAGTCCAGGGCATAGGCTTTCTATGTTGTCAGGTTTTTTTACACTGCGAATTGTAGGGGGAATATTGTCCATGCAGCCGCCGGCAATTGCTTCTGCAGAGTTACAGTTGAATTTACTGGCGCTGTTTTGCCGTGGCCGGTGTCGGAATTTTTTACAATCAAATTTGGATGGTTTACTGGACTATTTTAACCGGCAGTTCTGCTTAAGTGGGCTTTTAAATCCTATTACTGTATGAAAATAAAAGAATAATTTTTTTCTCCAGACTGAATATTCGTCAATAGGCTTGAATTGGCGTTGAAAAATCGTGCTGAGAAGTGTCGGATTTTTTTACAACTTGGATTAATACTACGAAAAGCTTGCTTGGCATAGGTATAAATACGTAGTAAGCAGGCCGCTAAGGCTTTTATCAAGTCATTGTTTTTAAAACAATAAATTAAGTTTATGTTAATAATTGTTAAGACTAAAGGCTTAGTAGGCGTTACTTGGTCTACAAATTGCTAGTTTTCTGTTTATTGTGCGGTTTACAACTGCAGCTGCGCTGTTTATTTCGTAACTGCTTGGCTTGTCGTCCCGCTGCACATCCATGATTGCTTCTAAAATTTAGGACTGTTAATATGATGAACCGATCCAAGCTTCGCAAAGATATCTCCACCGCCCTTGGCTTGAGCGCGGCGGCATTGGCTTTGAGCCTGCTGCCCTCAACTTCGGTCCAAGCTGCTGAGATAGATTGGACAGGTGCGAGTATTGACCCTTCCTGGACCAACGCCGACAACTGGTTAAACGGCGTAGCGCCTCAGGCCGGCGATGATGTGATGCTGACCGACGCCAATCTCTCGAATACGGCTAATGTGCAGGCAACATACGCCAATCCTAGCAACATAGGTTCGCTTAATTCGCTCGACATCGACGGCGTCAATTCCCCAATGACCTTGGTGCAAAACGGTGACGATCTGTCGACTATTACCCTGACGGTCGGAGATGCCGGCAGCGGGACTTATAACATGAACGGCGGCTCCTTGGAGGTCACCAGCACAGACCAAGCCTTTGTGCTGGGGAATCAGACGGGCGCAATCGGTAACTTCAATCAATATGGCGGCACTGTGACTGTCGGTAACGACATGTCTCTGGGCCGATCAGAGTTTTTCCCTAGGCATTTACAATATAGACGGTACGCAAGGCAACGGCGCGGCGGATCTCAGTGTCGCCGGTTTTATCAGCATGGGCTTTGGGGGGCAGGGTTTCATCAATCAGTTTGGTAACACGGTAGTGACTGTCGGCTCCGATATTTATATGCATAATGCCTCCAGTTATATGATGAACGACGGTGTTCTAAATGTAAACGGTTCACAAGGCCTGGTGCTGGATACCGGTAGTTCTTTCTCGCAAAATCAGACGGTTGGCTCTGTAGTGACTATCGCTGCCGATATGCACTTGGATAATGCTTCTTACTACCTCAGTGGCGGTAGTTTGAATGTAAACGGCTCGCAAGGCCTGTTGCTGAATAACGGCAGTACATTTAGTCAATATGGCGGCGCGCTGACAATTTCCACTGCGGATTTGGTGGTCGGCAATAATGGTAGCGGCACGTACTATCAAGACAATAGTTTGGCCAATTCTGTGACCAATGTGGCCGGCAATCTATCCATAGGGCGTAATTCTGGCGCTAACGGCGCTTATACCTTATCCGATCAAGGCACAGGCAATCAGCTTAGTCTCACTGTGGCCGGCAGCATTAATGTCGGTGAGGCAGGCTCGGGTACCTTCAATCAAGTTGGCAACACTGTTCCCGGCGCCCCTCCCGTCAGCCCCGGCGGCATAGTGACTATCGCCAACAATCTGGTATTGGGCCAACTTGCCGGTTCGCAAGGCGCTTATAATTTGCTAGCCGGTGCATTGATAATCCAGCAAGGAAATTTGACGGTAGGCGACCAAGGCGCCGGGGTTTTTTATCAGGATAATAGTCAAGGCAGTTCCACGGTGACTATCGGCCAAAATACGGCTTTGCCGCCCAGCGTCACTGGAAACTCTTGGAGCACCGGTAATTTATATATCGGCGGCTCGCCAACCTTGATTAGCGCCGGCAATCCAGGCGGGACCGGTACTTACCAAATGATGGATACCGGCTCTGGAAATCAATTGTCGTTGACAGTGTCCGGCGAGATCTTCATTGGCGGCAATAACCAAAACAACCAGTTTGCCTGCCAAGCCGCATCTATTGCCTGTAACGGCGCTTTCATTCAGGATGGCGGCAGCGTAACAGTCGATCACAGCGCTAACCCGGCTTATGGCTATTATGCGGACATTCAGATCGGCATAAACGGCGGTGTCGGCAGCTATACCTTGAATGCCGGCACTTTGACTACGCCAAATACCATTGAGGTGGGTAACACTAGTACCGGCAATACCTTTACCCAAACCGGCGGCTCGGTGAATACCGGCAATGTTTGGCTTGCCAATGCCGGTGGTTCCGGCGGTACTTATAATTTGAACGGCGGTATCTTAAATAGTGGCGCGGTGGTCGGCGTGGGCGGCGAAGGCGTGTTTATTAACGGGGGCGGTACGCAAATTGGCGGTGATGTGGTCTTAGGGGCATATGGCGCGGGTTCGAACGGTAGTTACAGCTTGACTAGCGTGGCCAGTATCTTAAACGCTAACAACATCGTGGTTGGACAGGAGGGGGTTGGACAATTTAATCAATATGCCGGCGCCGTTACCGCGCAAACTTTATCCATAGGCGGCAGCTATGCGGATGGCGCGGTCACGGGCAATGGCCAATACGCCTTGTCCGGCGGTTTGCTCACCGTGTCCGGCTATACCGTGGTCGGTGCGACGAGCCAAGGCGCTGTGTTACAAACCGGCGGTACTTTTAATGCCGGCAATTTGACTTTGGGCGGCGCCGGACTAAGCGCTACACCTAATACTGACCTTTCCAGCGGTTATCAATTAAACAGCAAGGGCAGCTATTCTCTGGAAGGCGGTGTCTTGAATACCACCGGCACCACGGTCAGTGCGTTCGGCATCGGCACTTTCACGCAAAGCGGTTCTTCCACGCAAAATGTCTCCGGCGATCTGATTGTCGGCCAATATCCGGCCTTAGCCGAGCCTATTACCGGCGTGAAGCGTTCCGGTATGTATGTCTTAAATGGCGGCCAATTAAGCGTTAGCGGTAATAGCATCATAGGCGCCGCCAATTCTTCGACTGATCCGACCTGGGCTAGCCAGCCGGGTGGATTGGGAGCCTTTTCCCAAACCGGCGGCAGCTATCAGACGGCTAGCCTGGTTATCGGTCAGGGTGGCACAGTCGCCGGCGGCTCAGGCAGTTATAATCTTTACAGTGGCGCGAGCTTAAACACAAAAGCCACAACCATAGGCAGCGCCGGCATCCAGGGCGGTATCGGTACTTTCTATCAATATGGCGGTACGCATGCTACCGATAATTTGACCGTCGGTAGTATTAACGCCAACGGCACTTATTTGCTGTTCGGCGGCGTACTGAACGTCACCGGGTATAATCCCGCTACCCTGGATGATGGGCAAACCTACATCGGCGTAAGCGGTAACGGACAGTTTATTCAAGCCGGCGCGTCTCAATTTACGACCAATTATCTGAGTATCGCTTCGGAAGCCGGCGGCGGCAACGGTGTTTATACCATGAGCTCCGGCGTCTTGACGGTGAATAATAATATGGCGGTCGGTACAGTCGGTAGCGGTGAGTTTGCGCAAAGCGGCGGTGCGGTGAGTGTGTCCCAAAATCTGTATCTTGGAGGCGCAGCCGGTTCCAGCGGTCAATACAACTTAAGCGGCGGCAGTTTGCAGGCCTATTATTTTCAAGAAAACGCCACCGGCGTATTAACTGAGAATATCGGCTTAGGCGCAAGCTATCTGTCGGCAAGTTTCGCCAGTTTTGGCGGTGAAATCAAGGTTGACGCCGGGACATATTTTGCGCCAACGGTTGGCGAGACTTTTATGTTGGCGCAGATCTCAGGCTCTTACTCATATTCGGGTTTGAATATCGACACATCAGCGTTGGTCGGTGATACTTTTAAAATCAATTACGACGCGCATGATATTAGCCTGACTGTGTTGACGACCGGCAACGGGTCGGTTCCTGCTTCCGTGCCGGTTCCGGCCGGGTTCTGGCTGTTCGGCTCCGGTCTGCTGGGCATGCTGGGTTTAAGAAGAAAGGTGCAGGCATAGTTCTGTCTACTGTTGGGCGAGTTAGCTGCGCATTATAGCTTTGCTTGTTAAGCTATAACTGGGCCCGCAGCGTAACCCGCCAGTCGAAGGCGATGGCCTGTTTATACCCCGGCGGGTTACGCTGCGGGATTGGTTTTAGCTTGTGCTGAGGGGCTGTCATGCGCAGCTAACCCGCCCTACGGTGCTTAGCCTTTCGCTAGGCGCAAATTCTAAAAGCCTTTGCATTTAAATTCCCTGCAATTGTGTATTTCTCAAAAATCCAAACTCTGTTAACATCCGGGGTATCAAGCTGATTTCTACGGCTTGATACCCTAAAGGCCGGCTTTATAGTTCCACCTCAAGCAAAATCCGGCTCACAATAATTTTTTGAGGTAATCCTAATATGAGAGGCAATAATGGATAAATTGACAGCACTTTCCTTAAGTATCGGTCTGTTGGCCGGCGTGGCGACGTTTTTGGCGGTTGGACCAGCCAATGGCGTGTTTTTAATCTGGGCGGCAACTATTCCTTGGGCGGCTTACTTTTTACTGGGCGCGAATAAAGAAGCTTTTGTCAACACTATCGTTTGCAGTATTTTTGGCGTAGTGTTAGCTTGGGTGGCGGCCTTGATCCTGACCGAAACTTCTACAGAAGCAGCACCTGGCTTCCCTATCATGGCCGGTATTACAGTAACGGTTTCCGTTGTGGTGTTGTGTTTAGCGGCCAGGATTCCACAATTGGGCGCTATTCCCGTCAGCGTCTTGGGCTATTCCTCGACCTTTGCCTATTTGCTGCAAACGCCTGATCGTTTGACTCAGGATGTGTTGTTGGGCGCTACCCTGCACAACCCGTTAATCTTGATTAGCATTTCTATCGTGTTCGGTACTTTCTTAGGACAGTGGTCCGGTCAATTGGCCGCTAAATGGACTAAAGAATAAGCAGAGCCGATCAGGCAGCTTGACACTGGGGAGTTGGCGGCAGCCGGCTCCCTATTCTTTAATACCTAAACAATTTCAACCATGAAATTTTCTCTCGCGCCGGCCCTATTGTTTTCTTTGTTGCTCACCGCCTGCGCGACGCAAGCGCCTTCTCCGCCGACTGCGCCAAAAGCCGAAGCCGGCCAGCATCAGCATCAACATGGTATGACGGAAAAATCGCTCTGCCCCGATCCGTCCACGCCGCCCAGTCTGCAATGCGCAACGGCGGTAAGCGCTAGTTTCGATCCGCAAGGCAAGCTCTGGCTGGCTTGGGTGGATAGACAGCATGTCTATGTGCAGACTTCCGACGATAAAGGCCTGCATATTTCCGCGCCGGTGCAGGTGAACAGCGCGGCGGAGAGCATCGCCGAGCATGGCGAATACCGGCCAAAAATCCAAGCCGACGGCCAAGGCCATGTGTACTTAACCTGGACGCAAAATCTGGAAAAACGCTATGCAGGCCATATCCGCTTCAGCCGTTCCAGCGACGGTGGCAAGAGCTTTAGCGAGCCTGCGACAGTCAACGATGATTTGTCGCAAATCGGCCACCGTTTTGATGGCTTGGCGCTGGGTGAGCAGGGCGAGATTTTTATTGCCTGGGTGGACGCCCGCGACAAAGAGCAGGCCAAAGCCGAGCACAGCGATTTCGAAGGCGCGAGTCTGTATTACACCTGGTCGGATAACGCCGGCCAAAGCTTTTATCCGAATAAACTTGCTGCGCCGCACAGTTGCGAATGCTGCCGCTTGGCGATAGAGATCGATCACGGTAATTTACCGGTGATTTTGTGGCGGCAGGTTGCGGGCGGCATCCGCGACCATGCCTTGCTGAAATTCAGCGATTGGCGCACGCCGGGCGCAGTCAGTCGCGCCAGCAACGAGAATTGGAAAATCGACGCCTGCCCGCACCACGGCCCGGCCTTGTCGATTGCCGACGGCGTTTACCACGCCACCTGGTTTAGCGCTGCGCCGCAAAACAGCGGCCTGTTTTACGGCTATTCCAGCGATAGCGGTCAAACTTTTTCTGCCCCAATTACCTTTGGCGGGCAAGGGGCGGGGCACCCCAGCGTGTTAGCGCTGGGGCAACAAGTGGCGCTGCTGTGGTTGGAATATGACGGCGTACATAATCTGCTGAAGCTAATGCGCTCCAGCGATCAGGGACAGAGCTGGTCAACACCGCGAACCCTAGGCAGCAGCGCGGCCAGCGCCGATTACGGGTTTTTGCTGAGCGATGGTCAGCGGCTGTTTGTATCTTGGCAGACTGGGGAAGGGTATCAGTTCAAGGCCTTGGACTAGAGAAACGCAAGGCCATAGCGCCATGGAGGCAACGCTGTTAATGTCATCCACGCATGGATTGTGCAAGACCCGCTGCATGCCATCGGCACAATTGCGATCTTGCTTTTAACAGCCATGCTAACATCGGTAAGGAAACGCCTGGGCAACAACTTGGTGGATGGCTGCGATAAAGCCGTCAGCAAACTGACGCTATTGGTATTTGCAAAATGAGATTCTGAGCTTTGGCAAAAAAGACGAAGGCGTCACCAACCGCGCCAAGCAATTGGTGATAATGAATTATTTGTAACCCAAAAAGATGATGAAATAGGTATTATTCTTAATAGTTTAAGGAGTGAGTTAAATAAAAAAATTATAGATAATTTTATTATTAGAAAGATGGCCAGAAAGATCATAATTTATGAGTTGGAATTACAATTAAATAATACAATTATTTTATTTGATGATCTTAATCGTAAAACTTGGAAACAATGGCTTCAGTTTTGGCGTTATGAAAATATTGATAATGATTTGCTCAGGTCGATCATGCTTGCAGAATATTGGCATTACAAACTCATAGACGCCCGAATTGAAGGTCAATTACCCGCATGGGAAGGCATTCGCATTGTGTGCGAGAGGCAGGAAAACAGCTATTTATCAGCAGATGTTATTATATCAGATAATAAAAATTCCAGGCCTGCGTAAGATTGAAAATTACTTTCCGGCAAATCCAGTGTATGTAAAACGTCATGACCCTGATCTCTGAGTTTATTGGCTAGCCATCGAGGAAGTTGGGCGTCAACCAAAAACTTCATGCAGCCAATAACTCGATCCGCTTAACTTTGGCAAGACGGGCGGCGAAATCCAAAGCGGCAAAAATGTCTTCCCGTTCCAAATCACTATAATCTAATAAAATTTCTTCTATGCTCATCCCGGAACTTAGCCATTCCAAAACATTTTCAACTGGGTAGCGTAAACCTCTAATGCACGGTTTTCCATGACATATTTCGGGATTTATAGTAATTCTTTCAGCTAAGGCCGACATAAAATCTCCTAGTGATTAATGCTACATAATGCTAATTGTTTATTCAACAAGTCGCAAAGGTTTACCGGACATTTTGCGCGAAAACAACTCAAATATCCATAAATAACATCGGCAAGCCATAAGTCAACACAAAATAGCTAAACGCCAGCACCGTGCTTCTACCAAAACCATAAGCAAAAAACTGCCGGAGAATATAACTGATGATCGCGATGTACCAAACGCATAAGAACACGGCGATGGAGATGGAGATTTGCTCCCGGTGCAGCCAATGCTGCCTGACCATCATAAAATCTAAAGCTTCGGCGGCTATCGCCAAAGTTATAATAAAATTTTCACAAACAAAAATCGCCGTATACAGTTGCTGCAGACAAGCCCATTGTTTAATCACCAGCAACAACACGCCCAGCGAGGAAAACGCCATGATGGTCCGTAGCGTTACCTCAATCGTGCCATCAGCCGGATCGGCGATCAGGCTTTCGACGATGATTCCCGAGAGCAAATAAAAAGCTACGGTTTTCCACATAAACCCTTTCGAGGGATAAAGATCGGCAGGATTATTGCGGAACCAGCACAGCGCCAAGTATTTAAATAATAAAGTCATGTTTAGATTGGGTAGGCCCAAGAGGGCGAATAAATACCGAACACATCACGCCGTTCAAGCGAAAGCGCGGGGGATTTATTTAAAAATCTCCGCTAACCCCGCTTTTTCAAAGACGGGGGCTGAACGCATAGGTGCAAGCTGTGATATGCTGGGCGTTTAAGGTTGCAAAATTAAACCGGCTATTTTAACCCATTTAGCAGCCGGGTTTTTTTACAAATCATGACCGCAAACACAGTCGTAAATCACCCGCAGTGGCAGTTTGCTTGCGTTGAATTTGCCTAAGCTGCAAGGGAATTTTCCAAAATTTCAATGACTTCAATATTTCTTAGCAAAATCAATACCAAATTGCGGTTAATTTTGCAATAATATATTATATCTTGCCCAACTACCCGCTTGATTGATAAAGTAGCGGGATTTTCTGTGTGTCCAGGTGAAATCATGTTCAAACGCATTCGTGGCCTTTTTTCTAACGATTTATCGATCGATTTAGGAACGGCGAATACTCTTATTTACGTTCCAGGCCAGGGCATCGTACTCAACGAACCTTCTGTAGTCGCCATTAAAGAAGACAAAGTCCGCGGCCAAAAAACCATCGCGGCCATCGGCGCAGACGCCAAAAGCATGTTGGGCCGCACGCCGGGCAACATAACCGCCATCCGGCCCTTAAAAGACGGCGTGATTGCTGATTTTGCGGTGACCGAACGCATGTTGCGGCACTTTATTAAAAAAGTGCATGAAAACAAATTACTCCGGCCTAGCCCCAGGATTTTGATCTGTGTGCCCTGCGGTTCCACCCAGGTGGAAAGACGGGCGATCCGCGAATCGGCGGCCATGGCCGGCGCCCGGGAAGTGTATCTGATCGAAGAACCCATGTCGGCCGCGGTGGGCGCCGGCTTGCCGGTGGATACCGCGCACGGCTCTATGGTGCTGGACATAGGCGGCGGTACTTCAGAAGTCGCGGTGATCTCCTTAAACGGCATCGTCTATTCCGCCTCGGTCAGAATCGGCGGCGACCGCTTCGACGAATCCATCATCAGCTATGTACGCCGAAACTACGGCACCTTGATCGGTGAAGCGACGGCTGAAAAAATTAAACATAAAATCGGCGCGGCCTATCCGGGCCACGAAGTACGGGAAATGCAGGTGACCGGCCGGAATTTGGCGGAAGGCGTACCGCGCAGCTTTACGTTGAACAGCAATGAAATTCTGGAAGCCTTGCAGGAACCGTTGTCCGGCATCGTCAGCGCCGTGCGCGTGGCCTTGGAACAAACCCCGCCGGAATTAGGCGCGGATGTCGCTAGCCGCGGCATCGTCTTGACCGGCGGCGGGGCTTTATTAAAAGACATAGATCGGCTGATTGCGGAAGAAACCGGCCTGCCGGTGTATATCGCCGATGATCCTTTAACCTGCGTGGCGCGTGGCGGCGGCATGGTCTTGGAAATGCTGGATTCCCGGGGCGCTTCGGCTTTTTCACTGGAGTAAGCCGCGTTTGCCGGCCGGCTTTGCTGAACTTTGGCAAACCGGCGCGGCTCTAAGCGGCGCGCTTGCAAAAAGTCGACGCCGGACTGCATAACCGGCTCAAGAGCGCGATCTAGCGGCCAAACGGTTTTGGCGAGTGTTTTTAGTCACGGAATGTTTGAGGTTTAACTATAAAACTCTTATTTGCTACAGGCCCATCGCTAAATACCCGATTGTTGGTAGCCGTATTGGTGTCGCTTGTCCTGCTCGTCACGGATTATCGGGGGTCGCGCCTTAATTCGTTGCGTTCCATGCTGGCTTTCGCTGTCTATCCGCTGCAAACCTTGGCCAGTTTACCGGTCGACGCCTATACCTCGCTCAGCGGCACGGTGATTTCCTACCTGGAATTGCAAAAGGAAAACCAACGCCTGAAAGAAGCTAAGCTGGTGAATGACGCCAAGTTATTAAAACTGGATGCGCTGGAGAAGGAAAATATCCGCCTGCGGGTGTTGCTGGAAAACTCTTTCCAGCTCGGCGAACAAGTGCTGATTGCCGAACTGCTCTCGGTGAAACTCGTCCCCTATGAACATACCGTGGTGGTGAACAAAGGCTCCCGTTTTGGCGTGCATCCCAAACAACCGGTTTTAGACGCCAACGGCATCGTCGGCCAGGTCATCCGCACCTTGCCCAACAGTTCCGAGGTGATGTTGATCACCGACCCGGATCACGCCATCCCGGTGGAAGTCAATCGCAACGGTTTAAGGACTATCGCCTTCGGCACCGGCCAACCCAACCGCCTGCATTTGCCGTTTTTGGCCAATAATGCCGATGTCGTTCCTGGGGATTTGCTGGTGACCTCCGGTTTGGGCGGCGGTTTCCCCGCCGGCTATCCGGTGGCGGTGGTGGACAAATTCGAAGCTAGACCGGATAAATCCTTCGCCAATATTTACGCCACGCCGACCGCGCAATTGGAAAAAAGCCGGGAGTTTTTGATAGTCTGGAGCGATACCAACCCTATCTTCATCGGCGATCAGAACAAACCTAAGCCGCCCGCCGGCAAGGAGCCGCCTCATGCCGTCCAGTAGCTCGCTGCCGGTCGTGTACTTTATTGCCACCATCGCGATAGCGATGATATTGCGGGTGATGTCCCTCTGGCCGGATCTGGACCCTTACAATCCGGATTGGATCGCTTTGGCGCTGATATACTGGTCTATGGCGCTGCCGGAACGCTTTGGCGTGTTTAGCGCCTGGACGGTAGGCTTGCTGACCGATGTGTTGACGGGCCGGCTGCTGGGGCAATACGCGCTGATTTATGCGCTGGTGGTTTACTTCAGCATTAAAGAACACCGCCGTTTACGGCAATTTCC
Source organism: uncultured Pseudomonadota bacterium (assembly GCA_963705975.1). Taxonomy (GTDB): domain Bacteria; phylum Pseudomonadota; class Gammaproteobacteria; order Methylococcales; family Methylomonadaceae; genus Methylomonas. The sequence goes on along the minus strand of CAVPMI010000065.1, from coordinate 177,028 downwards.
AATGTTTCAGCAATGCGTCTTTATTTTGCTGTGCCTGCTCGGTTCGCAGAGTATTATTTTCGGCACGGAAAGCATGCAGGCCGGCAACCGTTTTACGCTGGAGTTTTGGTATCCGGTGCTGACCGGGACGCTGATGTGGCCGCTGGTATTTGCCGCTTTGCGTTATATCCGGGTTGTGGCGCGTATTGAATAAAGTAGTTACGCATGGATAGAAAGTTCGCCATCAAAAACGCGCTGACGGAAAACCGGGTGTTTTTAAGCCGCGTGGTTGCCGCTTTCGTGTTGATCATTTTTTTGATTGCAGGTTTAGTCGTGCGGCTGGTGTATTTGCAAATCGTCGGTCATGAGCATTATTCGACTTTGTCCAAAGACAACAGCATCAAAATTTCGCCGCTGCCGCCCACCCGCGGCATTATCTATGACCGGCGCGGCCGCATGCTGGCGCAAAATGTGCCGACCTACAGCTTGGAATTAATCCCCGAGCAAATCGAGAACATGGATGAAACCCTGCAGCAATTGCAGCAATTGCTGGCTATTTCCGATGAAAAAATCGATCTGTTTCAAAAACAACGCAAACGCAATAAGACCTTTACCAGCACGCCTTTGCTGCAAAATCTCAGCGACGAGGATGTCGCCAAATTCGCTGTGGTGCGGCCTTATTTTCCCGGCGTCGATGTCTATGTGCGGCTGGTGCGCTATTACCCCTATGGCGAGCTGGCCGCGCATGTGGTGGGCTACGTCGGCAGGATCAGCGAGGCTGAATTAAAAACCCTGCCGGCCGACGCCTATCGCGGCACGGATTTTATCGGCAAAAACGGTATCGAAAAATCCTATGAAAACCAGTTGCACGGAACGCCGGGTTATGAAGAATTGGAAACCAACGCCCAAGCGCGGGCGGTGAATACCGTAGCGACGACCGAGCCGATAGCCGGCGCGAATATTTATTTAACCCTGGATATCGATCTGCAAAAAATCGCCTATGATGCGCTGAAGGATTATAACGGCGCAGTGGTGGCTATCGATATTAAAACCGGCGGTGTGCTGGTGTTCGCCAGCCGGCCGGGTTTCGATCCCAATCCCTTCGTCTCCGGCATTTCCACCAAGGAATATAAAGCCTTGACGGAGTCGATAGACCAACCCCTGTATAACCGGGCTTTGCGCGGTTTGTACCCGCCGGGCTCGACCGTCAAACCCTTTCTGGGGCTGGCCGGGCTGGAATACGGCGTCACCGAATTCGGGCACCGTTTGTTTTGTCCGGGTTACTACCGGTTGCCGAATGTGGACCACAAATACCGCGATTGGAAAAAATGGGGACACGGCATGGTGGATATGAACGAGGCCATTACTCAATCCTGCGATGTGTATTTCTATGATTTAGCGATGGCTTTAGGCATAGACAAAATGCATGAATTTATGAATAAATTCTCCTTCGGTAAAAGAACCGGCATAGATTTGTATGGCGAAGACGATGGCATGATGCCTTCTAAAGAATGGAAGCGCCTGAAACGCAAACAAGCTTGGTTTCCAGGCGAAACTTTAATCACCGGCATTGGTCAAGGTTATACGCAAGTGACGCCGCTGCAATTGGCTAGCGCTACCGCGACCTTGGCCAATTATGGTAAAGTAAATACTCCGCATTTGGCGCAACGTATCATCAACGCCGATTATACAGATGCCGTCGATTTGCCGCCTGCGGAAGTGATTCCGTTAAAACGGCAAAATGTTGACAATATCATTCAAGCCATGACCAATGTGGTTCACGGCGCCAGGGGTACCGCCGGCAAGCTGGACAAAGCTGTAGGTTACCAAATCGCCGGTAAAACCGGCACCGCTCAGGTGTTCAGCATCAAACAGGAAGAAAAATACAACGAAGACGCGATTGATTTTAAAATGCGCGACCATGCGCTGTTTATCTCATTTGCGCCGGCCGCCGATCCGCAAATCGCCGTCGCAGTGATTGCTGAACACGGCGGGCATGGCGGCACAGTCGCCGCCCCTATCGCCGGCGAAGTCATCGATGCCTATTTGCACCCTAAGCCGGAGCCGCCGCATGAAAAATGAAACCCGCCAGGAAAACTTTCAATCCCCCTCTCTGCTCGGCAATCTGTTGCGCAAACTGCATTTGGATATTCCCTTGCTGCTGGGCTTGCTGTTGATTTGCGCCTTGAGTTTTGTGATTCTGTATAGCGCCGGTGGCAAGGAAATTTCGGTATTGATCCGCCACGCCACGCATATGGGCATCGCGCTGGGTTTAATGACGGTGCTGGCGCATGTTAATCCACGGCAATTTCAGAGTTTTTCGGTGGCGCTGTTCAGTTTGTGCGTCTTGCTGTTGCTGGCGGTGATGGTGATGGGGCAAATCGGCAAAGGCGCGCAGCGCTGGCTGGATTTGGGCTTTTTCCGCTTTCAACCCTCGGAACTCACCAAGCTCAGCGCGCCGATGATGATAGCCTGGTATTTGTCTGAACACCCCTTGCCGCCGCGAGCGAAACATGTAATTACCGCCGGCGGTTTGCTGCTGCTGCCTGTGCTGTTGATTGCCAAACAACCGGATTTAGGCACAGCGTTGCTGGTCGCCAGCGCCGGAGCCGCCGTGCTGTTTTTTGCCGGCCTGTCCTGGTGGGTGATGCTGGGGGCCGCAGCGCTAATGGCCTCGTTAACCCCGGTGCTGTGGCATTTTATGCGTGAATATCAGCGCAATCGGGTGCTGACCTTCATGAATCCGGAAGCCGACCCGATGGGAGCCGGCTATCATATTATTCAATCCAAAATCGCCATCGGTTCCGGCGGCATTAACGGTAAGGGCTGGCTGGGCAGCAGCCAGGCGCAGTTGGATTTTCTCCCGGAAAGTTCTACGGACTTTATCTTTGCCGTGTTTGCCGAGGAGTTTGGTTTATTCGGTTGCGTGGGCTTATTGCTGTTATATTTACTGGTTATTTGCCGCTGCTTCTATATTGCCGTGCAAGCCCAAGATACCTATTCCCGGTTGTTGGCCGGCAGTCTGGCGTTTACGTTTTTTGTCTATGTGTTTGTGAATATCGGCATGGTGATCGGCGTGTTGCCGGTCGTCGGCGTGCCGCTGCCGATGATTAGTTACGGCGGCACGTCCATGGTGACCTTGATGGCCGGCTTCGGCATCCTGATGTCTATCCATACGCATCGAAAATTAGTGCCTATTTAATTTATGCAGTTATTCAGCGTGAAATTTTTGATTCAAAAACCATACCCTACAAGTCACCGTTCTTTGCATTGTATAAGCTTATGAAATTAGCCTCTCTTCTCTTGGTAACGCTTTCAGCGATCAATTTATTCTCAATTCAAAACGCCCACGCTGAAATTGCCGATACCGAGGCGGTAAATCGCTTCATCGCGAGTATGGTCAGCCGGCACGGCTTTAGTGAAGCCGAGTTAAAACAGCAATTTCAAGGCGTGGAAATCCAACAATCCATACTGGACGCGATGGCTAAACCGGCGGAAGCCAAACCCTGGTTTCAATATCGCGAAATTTTTATGACCGAAGCCCGTATCAATGGCGGCGTACAATTTTGGCGCGACAACGAAGCGGCGTTGCAAGCCGTGCAGCAGCAATACGGTGTGCCGGCGGAAATCATCATCGCCATTATCGGCGTGGAATCCAAATATGGCGCTAATACCGGTAAATACCGGGTGATCGACGCTTTAGCCACCTTGGGCTTTGCGCATCCCACCCGTAGCGAGTTTTTCCTGAAAGAATTGGAAAGCTTTCTGCTGCTCAGCCGCAAAGACGGTATCGACCCGTTGCTGCCCACCGGCTCGTATGCCGGCGCGATGGGCATGCCGCAATTCATGCCCAGCAGTTTTCAAAGTTACGCGGTCGATTTTGACCATGACGGTAAGCGCGACATCTGGAAAGACCCGGTCGACGCCATTGCCAGCGTCGCCAATTATTTTGTCCACAACCAATGGCAAACCGGCGCGGCTGTCGCCTATCCGGTGTCGGCTATAGGCGAGTCCTATCGGCAAGCGTTGGCTAAAGGCGTAAAACCGGATACCTCGGTCGCGAAACTGCGGGCTTTGCAGATCGAAATCCCGCAGCAACTCGCCAACAGCGAAACGGTGAAGTTGCTGAGTTTTGCACTTGCCGAAGGCGAAGAGTTGTGGCTGGGTTTGCATAATTTTTATGTGATCACCCGGTATAATCATAGCCCTTTATATGCCATGGCGGTCTATCAGCTCAGTCAAGCAATAGCCGAGCGCAAAAAGACGCCGTTGCCGAGCTGAAGCGCCTTGAACGCCACGATGAAGCTTTCAAAACAAATCGATAACAAATCCATCCGTGCCGAATGCAGTATCAGCAGTTTCGAACGCGGCAAAAGTTATTTCGATGCTAAAAAAGTCATCGAATTTCAGATCGAACAAGAACAAAGCAATAGTACGGCGCTGTCTTCCCGGGTGAAAGGCAGTCACGCCGTTCCTTACAAACAACTGATCGCCGTTAAATGGTCGCCGGAATTTGAGCTCACCTCCATAGTCGGCCGTTGCTCGTGTCCGATAGGCTATAACTGCAAACATGTGGCCGCCGCGCTGTTGGAATATCAACAGCGTTTGCAAGCCAAGACCGCGCCGCTTAATCCCACCGCCTGTTTCGATTGGCTGGAAAGCTTGGATGCAGACTGTAGCGCAGAGAGTGATCCGAATCAGGAATTCTTGGCCTACTTGCTGAAGCCGCAAGGCGCGAAGCAAGGTTTAACCGTCGATTTTGTGGTGACCAAAGCCAAAAAAAGCGGCGGCTTAACCCGTGGGCGTGCGGCTACGCTGAACAACTTAATCTATAGTTCCAGCTATGGTTACCGTACCCCTGAATACATCCAGCCGGAAGATGAAGACATCATCAAACTTTTGACCGGTTTGGCAAACAGCCACAGCTATCAGCCGCAAATCAAGGGCTGGACCGGCGGTTTGGTCTTAAATAATATGCTGCAAACCGGCCGTTTATATTGGCAGAATTTAGATCGTCCCCCGCTGATAGCCGGCGTAAGCCGGGCATTAGCTTTCCAGTGGCGGCAAAACGCCGCCGGCGATTTTCTGTTAGCGGTCGAGATTACGCCCGCCGCCAAATTGATATATACCGACCCGCCTTCTTATGTCGACAGCCAACAAGGCATGCTGGGGCAGATCGATTGCCCGCAGTTGAGCACCGCGCAATTACGCAAACTGGCCAGCGCGCCGCCGGTGCCGGCCAAATATGCCGAGGAATTCAGTCAGCGGCTGATTATGGATTATCCGCATCTGCAGTTGCCGCCGCCGCAAAAAATTGCCATTACCGAGCTTGATGCGCTGCAACCCCAGCCGCGCTTAACATTGCAGGGCAGGGCGGACCAGAGCGGCCATGTGGTGCATCAACTGCAACTGGCTTTCGATTATGGCGACTATACGCTTTCGGCTTATCAAGCGGATGTGTATAGCAGCTTGCGGATCAAAGGCGGTTACGTGCGCATTCATCGCGATTTAAGCGCCGAACAGCAGTGCATAGCGGCCATTCAAGACGCCGGCTTCGAGATTATTGATGATCCACAGCATAAGGACTTGTTGTTTTATAGCCCGGGGAAAACCTCCGCCGACGGCGCGGAACGCTGGCGCCTTTTTCAACAAAATGACGTGCCGGAGTTGGCGCTCCAAGGTTGGCTGATCCGCACTGATCCGAGTTTTAAACTCAATTTTCAGCATGTGGATCAGTGGCAGGCGGAAATTGAGGAAGGCCAGAACAACTGGTTTCAAATGCATTTTAATATTGACATCAATGGCGTTTCCATGCCTTTGTTGCCCTTGCTGATGCCGGTGATCGAAAATTATGAACTTGCCCATCTTCCGCAATTTATAACTGTGCCGGTGGGTGACTACGATTACCTGACTATCGCCTGCGAGAAAATCAAGCCCATGCTGGCCGTGCTGTATGAAGTGTTCGGCAACCTCAGTTTTGGGGAAAACGGCGCGCTTAAACTCTCCCGTTTCGACGCCGCCGGTCTGGCCGACCTGGAAAGCCATAGTTACGGCTTGTTTTCGCTACGTGGCGGCGAAGCCTTACGCGAACTGGGCCGGAAAATTCAAAATTTCACCGGCGTGGCGGATGTGGCTTTGCCGGAAAATCTAAACGCTACGCTGCGGCATTATCAACAGCAGGGCCTGAACTGGCTGCAATTTCTGCGCGAATATCAATTCGGCGGCATCCTGGCCGATGATATGGGTCTGGGCAAAACCGTGCAAACCCTGGCGCATCTGTTGCTGGAAAAACAGAGCGGCCGTATGCGCTTACCCAGTTTGATCATCGCCCCCACCAGTTTAATGAGTAACTGGCGGCGCGAAGCTGAGCGCTTTACGCCGGATTTGCGGCTGCTGGTGTTGCAAGGCGCGGAACGCAAACAACTGTTCGACAAGATTCAAGATTACGATCTGGTGTTGACCACGTATCCCTTGTTACCGCGCGATGAAGAATTTCTGCTGGCGCAAAAATACTATTATCTGATTCTGGATGAGGCACAAATCGTCAAAAACCCCAGCGCCAAGGCGGCGCGAACCGTGCGCGCCATCACCGCAGAGCATCGGCTGTGCCTGACCGGTACGCCGATGGAAAATCATCTTGGCGAACTCTGGACGCAATTCGATTTTCTGATGCCGGGCTTTTTAGGCGATAACGCCAGTTTTAAGCGCAGCTACCGCACGCCGATTGAAATTCACGGCGACAGTGAACAAGGCCAGCGCCTATCCAAGCGCATAGCGCCGTTTATGCTGCGCCGCACCAAGCGGGAAGTGGTTGCCGAACTGCCGCCGAAATCGGAAATTATCTGCGCCGTGCCGCTGGGCGAGAAACAAGCTATGTTGTATGAAACCATCCGCCTGAGCATGGAAAAACGCGTGCGCGAGGCCATTGCCGAACGCGGTCTGGCCCGTAGCCATATTACGATTTTGGACGCCTTATTAAAATTGCGGCAAACCTGCTGCGATCCACGCACGCTGCCGTTGGCGGAAGCGAAAAAGGTCAAGGAATCCGCCAAGCTGGAATTGTTGCTGGAAATGTTGCCGGAATTGCTGGAAGAAGGCCATCGCATTCTAGTGTTCTCGCAGTTCACGCGCATGATCGCCCTCATCGAAGCCGAACTCGACGGCCTACACATCGCCTATAGCAAACTGACCGGGCAAACCAAAAACCGCGATGAAGCCATCGAGCGCTTTAAAAGCGGCGCGGCCAATGTGTTTTTGATCAGCCTCAAAGCCGGCGGCGTCGGCTTAAACCTCACCGAAGCCGACACCGTTATCGTCTACGACCCGTGGTGGAACCCGGCGGTAGAAAGCCAAGCCGCCGATCGCGCTCACCGTATCGGTCAGGATAAACCGGTGTTCGTCTATAAGCTGATCACTGAAAACACCGTCGAAGAAAAAATCATCGCTATGCAGGATAGGAAGCGGGCCTTGGCGGCAGGGGTGTATAACGGTGGTAAGCAAGATCCTAGCGCCAAGTTTACTGCTGAGGATTTACGGATGTTGTTTGAGCCGTTGTAAGATTGGGGGGGTTAGCCGCGAGTTATTCCTATGTTAATGAGCAAAAAAATAAGTGTTTTCCTCTTATTGATTTTATTTAATAGTCATGCCTGGTCGAAAGAACCTGCTAGAACCATCGCTTATCTGGAAAATGGTTTACAAGACTTAAATAACGCAGAAAGACGCACTGGCTTAGAAATATTGGCCAAAGAGCTTTCTAAAGGTATTGATGTCGAAATTATAACCGTTTCTTTTAAAAGCATGGATGAAGCCATTGCCGCCATGAAAGACGGTAAAGTAAATTATTTTATCTTAAACAGTTATTATTACCTCAAGGAGCTCAGTAGCTTAACCCCTTTGATTTCCAATAGTGTGTTTGCCATCCAACGCAGCCCATCACTCAAAGAAAATTTTGTGTTGGTGGTCAATAAACAGCTTAATTATAAAAACATCAACAGCTTGTTAGGCAAACGCGTATCTGTGCATAGAGATTACTTATTGGAGATGTTTTATTTAGACTATATCGTCAAAAAAAACACTGGATTGGCTTTAGATAAGTTTTTTAAAAACATAAAAGATACCCGTACTGATACACAAGCTGTACTGGATGTGTTCTTTGGCGAAAGCGACGCCTGTTTAGTGCCGCAATTTACCCTTGATTTGGTTCTTGAGCTTAATCCATCTGTTAAAAACAAAATCGATCTACCCCTGCGCTCCGGCGCTGACTTTATTCCGGCCTTGGTGCTGACTGTGCCGGTTGGCTCCGAAGATATTACTGAACTAGTTCGGAAAAATCTGCTGATGCTGCCTGAGAACGCAAGAGGCCAGGAAATATTGCGTTTGTTTAAAATCCAAGGCATTACCCTTGTCAAGCCGGAAGCATTGCAGCAGATGGTGGATATCTATAATGAGTATAAAAAGCTCAGATAATCGCTTAGCCATTTTTCGATATTTTAAGACCGCTTTTGGTATTCAGTTGCATGCGTATCAAAAGAAGGCACAAAATATACGGCATGAAGATATAGAACTGGCTGCGCGTCGTTATAAACAAGTGGTGAATGACAGTGGATAAAGAAGCAGTGATTGAATCATCCGGCAATGTGTTTATCGATCTTGGCTTTTCGCCGGAGGAAGCCACTCTGTTGGCTATGCGCGCCGAATTAATAGCCCGTTTGCGGGAAACGATAGTCGAACGGGGGTGGACGCAAATTCAAGCGGCTGAAAATCTAGCCCATCTTTAACAAGCCGCCCCTCAAATTTAGCCAATTTAGCCTCATCTGTTTACTTAAGTCATTGATTTCATATATAAGTCAACTCATTTTTGGGGTTATTTCAGTTTGTAGTGCCATAATAGTTTGATACCACTATTGCGGATTTTTTAAAACTGCGCTAACTTTGCGCCATGTATATCCGCCGCACTCATACCAACAACTCCTCCACGGGCGAACGTTATTTCACCTTTCGCTTGGTGGCTAACCAGCGCGTCGATGGAAAACCGCGCCAGACGACTTTATTGAATCTGGGCAGACATTTTTCCGTCGACCAAGAGCATTGGCCTTCGCTTTGTGTCAGAGTCGAGCAATTGCTGAGCCATCAATCGACGCTATTGCCGCTTCAATTGCCGTCAGCCGTGGAAATAGCCGCGCAGTCCATCTTTACACAACTCTTGGCGCAACAGGCGACCGTCACCGAAGCGCCGCCACAAAAGGACGATTTGCCATCAGCGCCTGCTAAATCTGCCGCACCTTCAGAGTTCACCCTGCCTGTACCTGTTGATCTGCAAGTTGTTGATATCACTTCTCTTGAAGTAAGCCTATCCAGAACCGTAGGCGTCGAGCAGGTGGGCCTTTGGGCGATGCAACAACTGAATTTTATCGAATTGCTGACAGGCTTGGGGATTAATGGTGCACAAATAGCCGCTATAGTCGGCTCCATTATTGGGCGTATGGCCGGTGTATGCTCGGAGCTGGCGACACACAACTGGCTAATCAGGCAAAGCGCACTGGGCGAGTTAATCGACGCGAACTACGAAACGTTGCCCTTGATGACGATGTACCGGGCGGCAGACGCCTTGTGGAAACACAGTGCCCAGATCGAGCAGACCTTATTCTCTCGGCTGACTGATTTATTTGGCTTTTCGACCACGATCACCCTGTATGATTTGACCAATACCTATTTTGAAGGCGAAGTGCCGAACAATACCAAAGCCAAGCATGGGCGTTCAAAAGAGAAACGTACGGATTGTCCGCTGGTGACTTTGGGCTTGGTTTTAGATGGGAGCGGCTTTGTGCGCCGCTCGCAAACTTTTGCCGGCAATGTCAGCGAACCGGGTACCTTGGAAACGATGCTCAATCACCTCAATGCGCCGTCAGAGGCCTTGGTGGTGATGGATGCCGGTATTGCCACGGAGGACAATATTCAATGGTTACGCGATAAAGGTTATGGTTATCTGGTCGTCAGTCGTGAGCGCTCACGTCAGTTCGATGACACCACCGCTGTCTCTCTTAAAACGGCGTCAAATGAAACGGTACGCTGCCAAAAAGTACTCGCCAAGGATGAGAAGGAAATTCGGCTCTATTGCCATTCCGAGGGGCGTGAACAAAAAGAACAGGCTATAACCGAGCGCTTTTCAAGTCGTTTTGAAGCCGAACTTAATGCCTTGAACGCCGGATTACAACGACCACGAACCGAAAAAAATCCAAATAAACTCCATGAACGCATAGGTCGCCTGAAAGAAAAACATCACGGTATCGGTCAGCATTATCAAATTGAATTGCAAACCGATGAAAGCGGCGAAAAAGCCATCAGTCTAACCTGGCAAAAACAAGTGGTGGCGGGCTCTTCTGCAAATCTTCCCGGCGTGTATTGCTTACGGAGTAATCAAACAGCCTGGACGGAAGAAAAATTATGGCGTACTTATATCACGCTCACTGACTTGGAAGCCGTTTTTCGCTGCTTCAAAAGCGATCTGGGTCTCCGGCCTATCTTCCATCATAAAGAAGAACGCGTTGATAGCCATCTGTTCATCACCGTATTGGCCTATCAGTTTGTGCAACTCATTCGCCGGCGTCTAAAAGAATCTGACGTCAATTTCAGCAGCAGTTGGAGGACTCTACGGGAAATATTGAGTACTCAAAACCGCGTCACGGTCAGTTTCCGTCGAGCCGATGGTAAAGCTTTACATGTGCGTAAAGCCACCAAAGCGGAACCCGAGCAGATGGATATTTATAAGGCACTAAAAGTTAATCCGGCACCCGGAGGTATTAGCAAAACTATCGTCTGAAATACTGAAACTAGGCTCTATTTTTCGAAATGTAGTGCCACTCCGATTTTTTTTGAATCGCAACATATTGTTTTTAAATGCTTATTAATTTGACTTGTTAAAGATGGGCTAGGTATAGGCCAGTCTCGAGTTTCCGACTTGGTACGTGGTAAATGGGATAAATTCAGCTTGGACATGTTGGTGACGTTGGCTACTCGCGTTGGGCGGCGGGTTGAATTGACAGCGGCTTGACTCAGCTAGCGCCGCATTGCTTGCCTGGCGGCATTAGCCAAGAATCCGGAGCGGGTTGCGCCTTGGGTTTTGGTGTAGCGGTCTATTTCGTTCAATAAGCCGTACGGCTTTGGTTTCCAGCTTTGCGGTGTCTATATTGATCAATAACCACATGGCCCGTATAGTCGGGATTAGTGGCTAATGCTTCTAGATCGCTGGGTTGTGGTAACTCCAGATCCTGTCCCTCGCACCATAGTTCGATGGCCTCTTGCATCATACATGGCAAATCCTGCCAGTTGTCGGCTGCGGAAAAGCAGCCGGGAAAGTCGGGAATAGTCACGCCGTGGGCGTGATCTTTATCGCCTATGTGTGTAAACGGGGTATAGCATTGTGACTCCTACCAGTCCCAACCGGGTAGTGGCTAACCATCAGGCGGCATGGTCACCGCGCCGCTTAATGCTCGGTAAAAATTTCATTCAAGCTATTGGCGTTTAATAGCCGTGCAGACCAAGCGAGTAATTTTTCGGAGTCGGCCGCTTGTATGCGTTGGGTAATACTGTCTGAGAGAGTGCCGAATTTTAGTTGCAACAATTTTTGCAGTAATAAGGCTTCGCCTTGCACCATGCCTTCTTCCATGCCTAACTCATAAGAAGGCAGGTCGCTATATTTGACTTGGCTTAACATTTTTTCTTCCTCTTTTAGAATCTGTTTGAGATCACGGTTGCCGGATAAGATTTCCAGCATCAGTAAATAATCTCTGAAAATTGCTTCGTTGCTGCCGGTCAACGCCTGTAGTCGCTGAAGTATGCGTTGCACGATTTCGCGGCTGCTGACATTGCCAAAGTCGCCGAGTATCGCAAATATTAACGCTTCCGGCGTGTCCTGTTGCAGTAAAGTTTCGCAGTCTATGCGGTGCATGTCCAGTACTTGATAATGATAGCTGTGATTGGCTTCCTCTATGCCGGCGGCCATGCGTAATTTTTCTCGGCCTATATAGATAAGGGATTGTTTTACCGAGTGTCCGGGATAGGCTAGCTTGATGTCGGTTAAATAGCGCAGCATTCGCCAGGGCATGTGGCTTTGGTTGTCGTTTTGGGTTTCTATGTGCAGGATGTAGTCGCCGTCTGGGGCTTTGACTTTGGCGACCAAATCCGCCCGGCGTTCTTCCACGCGCTGTTGCTCGGTTTCTAGGATTTCCAGTTCGATGATGTCTAAACCTAGTAGGACTCGCGCCATGTCTAGGGTCATGCGCTTTAGTAGGTGTTTGGAGATTAGGTCTTTTTGGTGCATGGGTAATTGTTTTGTATTTTTAGCTCGTTGACTGCGGTGATAACAGCTTGGCTAACTATATCATTATGTGGCATGATGTACATTTTGAGTTGTACAATATTTCTGAGATGGCTAGTCGCCGATTCGGCTTTTGACGTAGGGGGCTGCCGGATGAGGACACCGTGAATATGTCCCTGTAGTCTTGTCACCAGCATCCATGCTGGTGACACCTCAACAGAAAACCCCTATGCCAAAAGCCAGGCTTATTTGTTGTTCTTGTACTATGGTGTTAAAGCCTTTTGAAATAAATACATTTTATTTTTGTAATATTAAGTTAACCTTACACTCTCTTTATTACCTGCTGAAATGTAAAGCAATAATAAATAAAAATTATAACTAAGGTGGGAAGTTGTGGGTAGATCGATATGTATAGTAGGAAATGGTTTGGGTAGGGCATTAAAACCAGAGAATTATGAATTGAAAACTGCGTTAAATAAAGTTTGGAATGATACAGGTTGTTTAAGTAGAGCCCATAAGCTTCTGATATTAGGTGCTATTTCAGATACAAATAATCAAAAACCTCCTTGTAGTGAAGATCAGTTAGATAACTTACATTGGGCAATTGTAGCTACTGAATTTCTAAAGGGATTTGAAAATAGGGGGAAGTCTTGGTTAACCGATGAAGCTAAAGAAATACCTGTTGCATTTAAAAAATATATCCATGCTGTCGCTTGGTATTTTCATGAACTTAAGTATCCTTTACCAGAAGCATTTGCAAATAATTTGACAAAATTTATATTACAAACCAAGTCCCATGTCGCTACACTGAATTACGATACATTACTTTATAATTTATTCGTTAAGAAAATGGTATTCAATGGTTTTGATGGATCGCTCGTAGATGGATATTTAAATGCTGGTTTTAAAGATTCAAATTTAGATAGGTATAATGGTAAAAATTTTGGTTGGTATCTACATTTACACGGCTCAGCTTTATTTAGTGGGAAACATAAGATAATGGGACCTGATAGATCGTGCCCACAACTTAATGAAGAAAATCATATTGTTTTAACGCATGTTGCGCATAAGCCTTATATTATTGAATCTTCATTTGTTTTAAGGTCTTATTGGAAGCGTTTAAATGTAGCACTGAGCGAATCCGAAAAAATAATTTTATTTGGTTACTCTGGCTTAGATGATCATCTAAATGATAGAATAAAATCAGGAGGTGACTTTAAAGAAATTTATATTATTGAATGGAGTGGTAGTGGTGAAGAAATTGAAAGAAAGAAATTTTGGAAAGATAAATTAAGCAACGATGTTAAGTTAATCCATAAGCAATGTATATTAGATTATAATTTTATGGATTTAATCAATTAATGTATGTGAAACGAGCGGAGCCCAAGTTTATATAATCAATAACAGGCTAAAATGTGGCCCGCCCCTTATTATTCTTTATAAATATCAACTTAAAATGGATGTAAAAAATGGAAATAACCCACTATTGTATAGAAAAGCTCAATGGTATATATAATTACGATATACCAATTGTTGATAATAAGCTTGTATTGGTTGGAGAAAATGGAACTGGAAAAAGTACTTTGCTTTCTATATTGAACTGCATACTGTCAAGACAATGGCACAAGTTGGTTGATTATGACTTTAAAAGTGTAGCAATAATACTAAATAATGAAACTTATAAGTTTACTATTAGAGAGCTAAAAGAGTATCAGTTAATTGAAAAAGATCGAGGTCTAGAAAAAGTTGAGCATTATGTAAAAAGAATAATAAAAAGTGAAAACATAGATATAAATGCATTGTACGAGAATGAGGATGTCAAACGTGAGCTAATAAGGCAGATCTCATATAAAACACCAATTAATATAACCATGAAAGGGCTTGAAAGAGTAATATCAGGGTTATACGAAGAACAAGAAATTTTCTCTAAAAATAACGTTAGTCAACTTGATAAGGCTGTAAAAAGAATAGTCACTTGCCCAATAATATATTTACCTACATATCGTCGAATAGAAAGAGAGCTTAGTTCTATCTTTCCGAGTTTAGAGAAAAAAAACTATCATGAGCGCGATTATTACTTGAAGGGTTCAAGTGAAAATGAGTATCAAATTGAGCTTGTTGAGTTTGGGATGCGAGATGTAAAAGAAATAATGAAAACATCTCTTGATAGTTTAGAGCACTCATTCCGAACAGGTATAAAAAAATTAATGGCAGATTACCTCCAAGATATTTTTATGCATCGACATGAATCATTCGAATATTCATCCTTGGGTAGTATTGAGTCAAGCGAGTTAGAAAAAATGTTAGTAAGAATTGATGCGGAAACCCTGTCTGGTGATATCAAAGAAACCATAAAAAATAACATCCTTAAATTGGGAAATGAGAGTTCAAAGGATATTAGCGAGTCTGATAAAGTTATTTCATATTTCATATCAAAATTAATTGAGTTTCATGCAGAACAATCTAAAAAGGAATCCTTGATTAAAAGCTATATATCTGCCTGTAACAAATATTTGGTTGCAAAAAAGCTTCAATTTAACGCCATAGAAGTTGATATTAAAATTTTTCATACTGACGAAAGTGATAATATTGTTTCAAATAAAGACATACCATTTGAATCACTTTCTTCCGGCGAAAAACAAATCGTTTCTTTATTCTCTCATTTATATCTTTCAAAGAGAAAGGAATATGTGATAATTATCGATGAACCTGAGTTGTCGTTATCTGTTAAATGGCAGAGAACCTTTTTAGAGGATATTGTTTCATCAGGTACATGTTTGGGGTTATTTTCTGTAACACATTCACCTTTTGTTTACGAAAATACTTTGGATAAATACGCACACGCAATTGGAGAGTTTATGGAGAGAAGCCTATGAGTTTAGCAGATGATCTTAGAGCTCTTAGAAATAATAACAGCCAAATTACTCGTCATGATTTTCTCAATAGTTTGAGTCCCATAAGAGGAAGTTGTCTCCACATCTTTTACGAAGGAAAAACAGATAACGGATTTTATGGAAGTATTGTAAGAAAAGAGATTAATGATAGCGTTCTTGTTAAAACATATGTTTGTGGTAATAAAGATGCAGTATATAAAACAAGGGAAAAGTTAACAGGGAATTATAATAAGCATCATCTTTTATTTTTTGTTGATAAAGATTTAGATGATATTATACCTATTGATAGACCTCCATTTTCTGAAGTACATGTTACTGAATTATATTCTATAGAGAATTATTTGATTGACTTAAGTCTGTTTTCACAAGCTTGTTCGGAGCTATTTAAACTTAACTCTGGATCTGAGCAAATAAAGTTAATTGAGAATAAATTTGTTTGTGCAGATGATGATTTTTGTCGATGGATTATTAGTATAATGGCCTGGGTATTGTGCTGTAAAAGGCTTTGCATCAGAGCAAACTTAAATGATATAAATTTATCAGATATGTGCGAAATTAATGATGATATGACTTTTGTGCCTTTAAAACTTAACAATGATATTTTTGAATACCTATCAGAAAAAACTGGAGCAAACGTAAGTATATTTAATTGTTATATCAATAGCGCAATTAATGAATTATCTAGTCATCCTGTCAAGTCATACGTAAGAGGAAAGTTTCATATATGGTTATTAATAGAGTGTATCGATAAGGCAAAAAAAGCTCTCGAATTATCTGAAAATAATAAAATAAAATTGCACTTTAATATAAATAAGTTGGCTCTGTATGAAATCGTGTGGGTAGTGTATTCTATATGTTATGAACAGCGAAGCATTATTTACGTTAGCCTTAGGGCTTAATACACCTTGGGAAGTGCATAAAGTTGAATTGGTAGCACAACCCGGAGAACACAAAGAGCTCCATATAGAAATTGGTTTTCAAAAAGGGGCCAAATTTCTCGATGAAAGCGGAGCGCCCTGCGGTGTTTATGACACACTGACTAGGCAATGGCGGCATCTGAACTTTTTTGAGCATACCTGTTATATCCACTGCGACGTACCTCGAATCCAGACGACAGCAGGAAAAGTCATGCAAATACCGGTGCCTTGGGCACGACCCGGTAGTGGCTTTACCTTACTATTCGAAGCCTTCGCTATGTACTTGGTCGAAAGAGAAATGCCGGTCAAAAGAGCGGCGGAAACGTTGAAAGTGTATCCACAAAGGATATGGAATGTCTTTGATTATTGGGTGTCGTTAGCCAGAGAAAAAGATGACCCATCGACCATAAAAAAATTAGGGATAGACGAAACTTCAAGTAAAAAAGGGCATAACTACGTCACCATAGGGGTGGATATGGAGAGTAAACGTGTGATTCATGCTGTTGAAGGGAAAGGTAAAGCGGCAGTTGCCAGTATTCAGGAAAGATTGATTAGCAAAAATGTACAGCCGGAACAAATCGTTCAAGCCAGTATGGACTTATCGCCTGCCTTCATCTCTGGCGTCACCGAATACTTTCCCAAAGCAGAAATCACATTTGACCGGTTTCATGTCGTCAAATTATTGAATGAAGCTATGAACAAGCTCAGGATCTTGGAGCAAAAAGAGCATGCTTTATTGAAGGGCCAGAAATACACCTTCTTAAAGAACCCAGGCAATCTTACAGAAAATCAAAAACTTAAACTGGATGAAACGATAAATTTATACCCGGCCTTGGGAAACGCTTATCGTTTGAAGGTGCTGTTTAATGATTTATGGGAAATGCCCAATAAGAAAGCAGCACATGATTTCATGGTCAATTGGTGTGCAGAAGTTCGAGTTTATAAAATTGGGCCGTTTATAGAATTTACGCAAACCCTGATGGCCCATTGGTACGGCATTCTGAATTTTTTCGAGTCGCGCCTCACTAACGGTTTATTGGAAGGCATCAATCATAAGATTCAACTTGCAAAAAGACGGGCTAGAGGATATCGGAACACTAGCAACTATATTAATATGATTTACTTTTTATGCGGCAAACTGGAGTTTGATTACCCACACAAATTCATATAGCGCCAATAAGTTGACTGTTATAGATTTGTTGGCACCAAGAATTAAAGCACCTTTCTCTATTGTAAACTTTATGAATAAGGTATGCCCTAATACGCTTTTAAGAACAGCCTTAATAGATTAATTTATGAAGGACCGTAGGGCAGGTTTGATCTGCGCACGAATACTTTGGTTTTAGCAACAGTTTTCCCCCGTACATCGTAACCCGCCAAGCCTTTACGCTATCAACTACACTCTTGAATAGCTATAGGCGCGAAAGTAATTTGGCATATTTTAAGCTTTACTCCGATTGGTCGGCTATGGCGGGTTACGAAGCGCAAGCAGTTATAAGGTTATTAACTATGTTGTCGCGTGCGCTTCTAACCCGCCCTACGGCTACGGCAATTCTACAGGCCTTCACTCTACCAACTCCCATTCTTGAATATCTTCAGGCGCGGCCCATTCCAACGGATAAAAACCAGCTTGCACAAATTGGTGAAAACTTGAATAAGGCCAATCCGCCACACGTTTTACAACTCCATGCTTCACCGGGTTATAGTGGATGTAATCCAGATGCGCTTCGAAATCGCTTTGGTCTCTAATACTATGTTCCAAAAAGCGCCGCTGCCAAATGCCGCGTTCATGCTTCTTTTGTCTTCTGGCCGATAAACTTTCCCCCGGCGCAATCGATTTGGCAAATGCAGTTTTAATCAATCGCCAGCGTGTGGAGTAATCAAGGTCATATTCGGGTAACGTCCACAAACAGTGCAAATGATCAGGCATAATGACAATTGCTTCGATTTTGAAAGGCCGTTTCGTTTTTACCTGCCGAAATGACATGCGCAAATTTTCGATATGATCGGTTAGTAAATGGCGTTGCCTTTCCAATAGGGCTACGGTGAAAAAATAGGTGCCGCCTGGAACATAGGCGCGGATGTAACTTGGCATTATTATAAGTTTTTGCTGGCTTGATAAGCTATGGCGGGTTACGAAGCGCGAGCAGAGTTTGGTTTATAAACAAGGTAGTCGTGCGCACTTCTAACCCGCCCTACAGCGTTTGATGTAAGGAATCACGGTTAAAAATGGCTAGGTTTTCAACTTTCCGGCTTTGTTGCAGAAACTGAGAGAAAACGGCTTTGTCGTTTGCTTCGACAGGTTCTTCGATCATAACAATAATTTTGGCATGCTTGCTGTTTTGCAGTGTTTTGTATTCTTCCGGAATACGAACAAAACCATTGTCGATACTGGCCTCAAATTCTACTGCGTACATAGGCGTATTCCGTTTAATATTAGTGCAATTCAAGTGTTAATTATTGTCATGATGGCAAGATTAAACAAATATTGTCAATGCCAAAATGGAGAATATTATTTGATCCCCTCACCCTAGCCCTTCTGGCAACTGTTCCTTGCGTTGCTCTACCTCCTGCATCCATGCAGTCGCCCCGGAGGGAGAGGGGGCTAGGAGATTGATTTTAAGATAGGTTTGTGGCTAATTTTAACAGCGATACAATTAACCCTCAGCCTTCCGCCGAAACTTCCTCTGCCCCCAAACACTCACCCTATCCAAATACAAATACACCACCGGCGTAGTATACAAAGTCAACAACTGGCTCACCATTAAGCCGCCGACAATCGAAATCCCCAGCGGCATGCGTAGTTCCGAGCCGTAGCCGGAGCCTAAAGCCAGCGGCAAGGCGCCGAGCAGCGCGGCCATGGTGGTCATCATGATCGGCCGGAAGCGTTGTACGCAGGCGGCGAAGATGGCGTCTTCGGCGCTGAGGTTTTGTTCGCGTTCGGCGTGCAGGGCGAAGTCTATCATCATGATGGCGTTCTTTTTGACGATGCCGATCAGTAAGATCACGCCGATCAGCGCTATGATGCTGAAGTCGGTTTTGCAGATCATCAGCGCTAGAATCGCGCCGACGCCGGCGGAGGGCAGGGTGGAGATTATGGTTAAAGGATGCACATAGCTTTCATATAGTACGCCCAGTACGATGTAAATGGTGAACAGCGCCGCTAAAATCAACCAGGGTTGGTTGCTGAGCGATTCCTGAAAAGCTTTCGCCGAGCCTTGGAAACTGCCGTGCACAGTAGACGGCACGCCTAGCGTCAGCATGGTTTTCTCGATGATACTGGTCGCATCCGAGAGCGAGTAGCCGGGTTTTAGATTAAACGAAATAGTGGCGGCGGCGAATTGGCCTTGATGGTTGACCGTCAACGGCGAATTGGTGGGCTTAAAATCCGCTAGCGCGGCCAGCGGCACTTGGCTTAGGGCCGGTTGTAGACTGGTGGCGGTGGATTCGACGTAAAGTTGTTTTAAGGTTTGTGGATCATGCCAGTATTGGGGCGCCAGTTCCATGACGATATGGTATTGGTTCAACGGCTTATAAATCACTGCAACCTGCCGCTGGCCGAAGGCGTCATTCAGTGTAGCGTCTACCGCAGCCTGATTCACGCCAAAGCGGGCGGCGTCTTCGCGGTCCACCACTAGCGACTCTTGTAGGCCGTGGTCTTGTTGGTCGCTGTTGACATCAGTCATTTCCGGCGCTTTGATCAACGCCGCGAGTATCTTTGGCGCCCATTCCCGCAAATCGGCCAAATGGTCGGCCTGCAACGTGTATTCGAACATGGCCGGCGACAGGCGGCCACCGATCCGCAGATCCTGCACCGGTTGCAGAAATAAACTGGCGCCGGGTTCGTTAGATAATTTTTTTCGTAATCTAAGGCCGATTTCATCGATCGGTTTGTCGCGTTCTCCAGGGGGTTTTAAGGTGACAAACATCCGGCCGGCATTGGTGTTTTGGCCGCCGCCGGCAAACCCGACCACATCCACAATGGCTGGATCGGCCTGTAATATTGCGCCAAACTCGCCCAGCTTCTTTTCCATGGCTTGAAAGGAAATACTTTGATCCGCCTGGATGGTGCCGAACATGCGGCCGCTATCCTGGATCGGGAAAAAGCCTTTCGGTACAATGCTGTACAAATAGACGTTTAGCGCGACACAGGCAAAAAACACCCCCAGCATCAGCGGGGCGTGGCGTAAGGCCCAGTGCAGGCTGCGTTGGTAAGCCTGATGCATGGCGTCGAACAGATATTCAAAAAAATGCGCTAAGCGGCCGGGCTTTTGCTCCTGTTCCGATTTTAGCCAGCGCGCGCACAGCATCGGCGTGACGGTCAGGGAAACTACCAGCGACACTAACACCGCAGTGGACAGCGTCACGGCAAATTCTCGAAACAGCCGGCCGACGATGCCGCCCATCAACAAAATCGGAATAAACACCGCAATCAAGGACAGGCTCATCGACAGAACGGTGAAACCCACTTCTCCGGCCCCGATCAGCGCCGCTTTGAAAGGCTGCACGCCTCTTTCGATATGCCGGTTGATGTTTTCCAGCACTACGATGGCGTCGTCCACTACGAAGCCGGTGGCGATGGTCAGCGCCATCAGCGATAAATTATCGATGCTGTAGTTACACAGATACATGATACTGCAGGAACCGATTAAGGACACCGGCACGGCAATAATCGGAATAAACGTCGAACGCAAATTACGCAAAAACAGCAGCACCACCAAAATCACCAGGGCGATGGAGAGCAATAAGCTATGTTCTACATCGTTGACCGAGGCTCTAATGGTAATAGAGCGGTCTATGACTATGGATAAATCAATCGCCGCCGGAATGATGGCGCGTAATTGCGGCAACATGGCCTTGACGCCGGCTATGGTTTCCAGAATGTTCGAGCCCGGCTGTTTGCTGAGGATTAACAGCACCGACGGATTGCCGTTTTTGATGCCGGCGTTGCGCACATCTTCCACGGAATCCAAAACCGCCCCCAGATCGCCGATGCGGATCGGCGCGCCGTTGCGATAAGCGACTATCATCGGCTGGTATTCTGCGGCGGTATCCACTTGATCATTGGCCTGAATTTGCCAATGCCGCTCGCCGCTTTCCAACGCGCCTTTCGGCCGATTGGCGTTATTGGCGCTGATCGCCGTGCGCACATCATCCAGGCCGACATTATATTTGGCCAGCGCCGCCGGGTTTAGTTCAATGCGCACCGCCGGCAAGGCGCTGCCGCCGACCGATACCTGGCCGATGCCCGGCAGTTGCGAGATCTTTTGCGCTAAGATGGTGGAGGCCGCGTCATACATCTGGCCGCGGCTCATGGTCTTGGAGGTCAGCGCCAGCACCAAAATCGGCGAATCGGCAGGATTGACCTTTTTATAATTCGGGCGGCTGGGCAGATTTGTCGGCAGCAAGCTGGCGGCGGCGTTGATGGCGGCCTGCACGTCACGCGCCGCGCCGTCGATGTCGCGATTCAGATCGAATTGCAAGGTAATGGAGGTCGAACCCAAAGAACTGGCGGAGGTCATTT
This sequence comes from uncultured Pseudomonadota bacterium, assembly GCA_963705975.1. GTDB lineage: Bacteria > Pseudomonadota > Gammaproteobacteria > Methylococcales > Methylomonadaceae > Methylomonas. The sequence continues at coordinate 155,398 of CAVPMI010000065.1, read as the reverse complement.
CCGTGATGCCGGCGATGCGCCCTAGAGAGCGCTCCAAGGGCGTCGCTACGGTCGAGGCCATGGTTTCCGGGCTGGCCCCCGGCAAGCCGGCGGAAACGGTAATGGTCGGAAAATCCACCTGCGGCAGCGGCGCTACCGGTAATTGCAGGAAGGCAATCGCGCCCGCCAGCGCTACGGCTATGGTCAACAGCGTGGTGGCGACCGGCCGATAGATGAAGATTGCCGAAAAGCTCACGGCGTTTCCTGGCTCGCGCCGGTTTCAACGTCCGGCGCATTGCCGCGAAAGCGGCGGGCCAGATTATCCAGCGTCAGATAAATCACCGGCGTGGTATACAAGGTCAGCAACTGACTGAACAGCAAGCCGCCGACCATGGTCAAGCCTAAGGGATGGCGCAGTTCCGAGCCGACGCCGCCGCCCAGCATCAACGGCAACGCGCCGAGTAAGGCCGCCAGCGTGGTCATCAGAATAGGCCGAAACCGCAGCAAACAGGCTTGGTGTATCGCTTCCATAGGCTGTAGGCCATGTTTGCGTTCGGCTTCCAGCGCAAAGTCTATCATCATGATGGCGTTTTTTTTGACGATGCCGATCAGTAAGATGATGCCGATCACGCCGATAATCCCGAGGTCGTTACCGCTAAACATTAAAGCCAACAAAGCCCCGACCCCGGCCGATGGCAAGGTCGAGAGGATGGTGACGGGATGAATATAACTTTCGTACAGTACGCCCAAGACGATATACACCGTCAAGATCGCCGCCAGGATTAACCATAGCGTTCCGCCTAACGAGGCGTTAAACGCCAGCGTCGCTCCCTGGTAGTCGGTTTGCACGCTCAGCGGTAAGCCGATGTGTTTTTTTGCTGCTTCAATGCCGTCGATGGCGTCGCCTAAAGCTGCGCCCGGGCTTAAATTGAAAGAGATGGTCGCCGCCGGAAACTGATCGAGATGATTAATCGCCAATGCGGTTTGCCGTTCCGAGACGGTCGCCAATTCCGAAAGCAAGACCTGCGCGCCGTTAGTGGACGGAATCCGCACCCGGCTCAGTTCTTCCGGCCCGACCTGCGCGGCGGGATTGACTTCCAGCACTACCCTATACTGATTGGATTGGGTGAAAATAGTCGAGACTAAACGTTGCCCATAGGCATCGTATAATGCGCTGTCTATCGCTGCGGTGCTGACCCCCAAACGGCTGGCGGTGGCGCGGTCGATGTTGATATAGGCTTGTAGGCCCTGATTTTGTAAGTCGCTGGCGACATCGGTCAGGTGCGGAATGTCGCGCATGGCTGCCACCAGCTTATTGGTCCACTCGCCGAGCTCGCCAAAATCGACGGTTTGCAGCGTAAATTGGTATTGGGTGCGGCTAATCCGGTCTTCTAAGGTCATATCCTGCACCGGTTGCAAAAACAAAGCAATGCCGGATACTGCCGCCAGTTTGGGCCGTAAACGCTGAATTATGCCTTCGGCGCTGTCGGCGCGATCTTCCCTAGGCTTGAGGTTGATCAAAAACCGGCCGCTATTCAAGGTGGCGTTACTGCCGTCCACGCCGATAAACGAGGATAAGCTTTCGACCGCCGGATCGCGGAGAATTTCGTCCGCCAACGCCATTTGCCGTTGCGCCATCGCCGCAAAGGAGATGCTGGGCGGCGCTTCGGAGATGCCTTGTATCAGTCCGGTGTCTTGAATCGGGAAAAAACCTTTCGGGGTGATGATATACAGCAGCACGGTCAGCGCCATGGTGGCGAAAGCCAGCAGCAACACCAGGGTTTGATGTCTAAATACCCAGACCAAACTGCGGCCATAGGCGGCGATGACTTGTTTAATCACGTCGCTGCCTTGCTCATGTTTTGCCTGTTTTGGACCGCGTTGGCGCAGCATTTTCGCGCACATCATCGGCGTCAGCGTCAGCGATACCACAGCCGAGATCAGAATGGACACCGATAAGGTGATGGCGAACTCGCGGAACAGGCGCCCGACCACGTCCGCCATGAACAAGAGCGGAATCAGCACCGCTACCAAGGAAATGGTCAGCGAGATAATGGTAAAGCCGATTTGTTCCGAGCCTTTCAGCGCCGCTTTTAACGGTGAATCGCCTTCTTCAATATAGCGCGAGATATTTTCGATGACGACGATGGCGTCATCGACCACGAAACCGCTGGCGATGGTCAGCGCCATCAGCGTCAGGTTGTTGATGCTGAACCCGGCCAGATACATCACCGCGAACGTGCCTATCAAGGACAGCGGCACGGCCACGCCGGGAATAATGGTGGCGGGAATATTGCGCAAAAATAAGTACATCACCATCACCACCAGCGCTACCGCGAGCATCAGCTCGAATTCCACATCATGCACCGAGGCGCGGATGGTGGTGGTGCGGTCGGTCAGCGGCGCTATGTTGACCGAGGCGGGCAGCGTGGCTTGCAGGCGCGGCAACTGCTTTTTAATGCGGTCCACTACTTCGATAACATTCGCGCCGGGTTGGCGCTGAATATTCACGATAACCGCTGCGGTTTTATTAGCCCAGGCCGCCAGTTTTACGTTTTCGGCGGCGTCTACCGCCTTGGCGACTTCGCGCAGAAATACCGGCGCGCCATTGCGGTAGGCCACGACCAGATCCTGGTATTCCGCCGCCGATTTCAACTGATCGTTGTTGTCGATAATGGCCGAACGCAACGGGCCGTCGAACATGCCTTTCGGTTGATTGATATTGGCGGCGGCTATCGCAGCGCGCAAGTCCTCCAGACTCAGGCCATAGGCCGCCAAGGCCCGGTCGTTGGCTTGAATCCGCACCGCCGGCCGTTGCCCGCCGCTGATGCTGACCATGCCGACGCCCGGTAATTGGGCGATTTTCTGCGCCAACCGGGTATCCACCATGTCCTCGACTTTGGATAACGGCAGGCTGGGCGAACTGACCGCCAGCGTAAGGATAGGCGTGTCGGCCGGGTTGACTTTGTTATAGATAGGCGGCAAGGGCAGATCGGTCGGTAAAAAGCTGCTGGCGGCATTGATGGCGGCTTGCACGGTTTGCTCGGCGACATCCAGTTCCAGCTTCAAATCGAATTGCAGCGTAATCATTGACGCGCCGCCGGAACTGCTGGAGGACATTTGCTTCAGCCCCGGCATTTGCCCAAACTGGCGTTCCAGCGGCGCGGTGACTACCGAGGTCATCACTTCCGGGCTGGCGCCGGGGTAGAGCGTAGTTACTTGTATGGTGGGATAATCGACTTGCGGCAGCGCCGAAATAGGCAGCAGCCGAAAAGCCAGCACCCCGACCAAGAGCAGCGCCACCATCAGTAAAGAGGTGGCGACCGGGCGCAGAATAAAGTTCCGGGAGGGATTAAACCCGGACCCGGTGGTAGGGCTGTCGCTCATGAGGGGGCATGTGGTTTGCCTGACTGCGCTTGTCCTTCCGGACCGGTTTTCGGCTGCACCGGAATATTGTCCAGTTTCACTACATTCACCCGGCTGCCGTCGCGGAGTTTGTCCATGCCGTCTATCACGAGTTTTTCGTTTGGGCTAAGTCCTTCGGAAATAGCGATCAAGTCGCCGTCGATAGGCCCGGTTTTGACTTGTCTGGTCGTTACGCTGTTGTCGTCCTTGAGCACAAACACGAAAGCGCCATCAGTGCCGCGCTGGATAGCCGCAGTGGGGGCCAGTGTCGCAGCCTTTAAGGTGTCCAAATGCATTTTAATGTTCACGAATTGATTGGCAAACAGCGTGCGCTCTTGGTTATCGAACTGGGCCTTCAGTTTTAAGGTACCGGTCGTGGTGTCGATCTGGTTATCCACCGCCAGCACTTTGCCGCTGGCCAGTTTGTGTACGCCGGCGCGATCATAGGCGTCGACCATAATGTTTTGCTCTTTACGCCAGCGTTGCATCACTGCCGGCACCGCGTCTTCCGGCAACGTAAAAATCACCGCTATCGGTTCCAATTGCGTAATGACGACCAGGCCATTGGCGTCCGTGGCATGCACAATATTGCCTTGGTCCACCAAGCGCAAGCCTATGCGTCCGGAAACCGGCGCGGTAATCCGCGCATACGTCAGTTGCAGATTGGCGTTATCGACTTGCGATTGATCCATCTCCACAGTGCCTTCATATTGCCGGACTAAGGCCAACTGGGTCGCGGTTTGCTGTTGAGCAATGGAATCTTGCTCTTGCAGGGTTTTGTAACGCTGCAAATCGATTTTAGCATTTGCCAATAAGGCCTGGTCGCGGATTAAAGCGCCTTCCGCCTGCTTTAATAAGACTTGATACGGCCGGGGATCGATTTCCACCAGCAGGTCGCCTTGGTGGACTAATTGACCTTCGGTAAAAGCCACTTTGATCAATTCGCCATCCACCCTGGAGTGCACGGTGACGGTTTTCAACGCGGTCACCGTGCCAAGGCCGTTCAGATAAATCGGCATATCGCCTTGCCGCGTAGTGGCGGCGGCGATGCTAACCGGCGGCCCATCCCGATTAACGTCTTTGGTTTTAGCGTTCGCCGGTTCTTTGTCGTGCCCTTGGGCAGCCGTGTCTGTTTTCCGGAAATAATAGAAGCCGGCGGCGACAATCACCAACATAGCCACCCAAACAAACCAGCCTGGCCGGCTCCCTGCTGATGAAGTGCTTAATTCGGCGCTCTGCTTATCTTGATTCATGAAGATTGTATAGGTGTGCTGGGTTGTAGTTTCGGTAATCCGGCCGGCGGGCTGGTATCCATTCGCTTAGTTTAGAGCATGCTTTAGTGGCTGTTTTTTGGTAAAGAGTTCAGCCGTGGCTGTTATCACTTTATTTTACCAGGTCTGGCGGGTAAGGCCAAAGTTGGTTGTCAAAGACCGGTTTTAAAGTGTGAGGCCGAATTGCCTAGGCAAATGTGAAAGTCCGGCCTGGACCAGTTTTAACTTTTTAAATACAACCTAGTGCTATTGTTAAGGTTCGAGGATGGGCGGTATAAACATAACCAACCTATTTTCTATTTTTCCTACAATAATGAAAGACATGTTCTGACAAAAATAAAGATAATTTCTGATGTTATTTCATAATCTGCCAGTTTAAAATTAATAACTAACACACGCGTTTAAACTTTTAAAAACTGTTTCAACTTTAAATTATATTATTTCTTAGGATATTTTGTATGGTAGATGCTATAAGTAATTATGATCATAGTACTCATCAAGAATTTTTTGACTACTATACTAAAGAAAGCCAAAGCGAAGCTTGCATAGAGCGAATGAATAATATTTTTAATACCTTGATCAAAAATTTTGAAAATCGTGGTTTTAATAATAAATTAAATATTGCTGATATTGGCTGCGGTGCTGGAACAATGAGTTTAATTTGTGCAAAAGCGGGTCATAATGCTTATGGTTTGGACGTTAACGAAGCACTTTTAGCCATTGCAAGCCAACGCGCGAATGCGGTTGGTGCAAATGTAGTATTTAGTTTGGGGTCAGCCACTCATTTACCATGGGAAAATAGTTCTATGGATGTTTGTATACTTCCTGAGCTTTTAGAACATGTGGTCGAATGGAGAGCATGTATACTTGAAGCTATTAGAGTATTAAAGCCAAATGGGATTTTATATGTCAGTACGACGAATACGCTATGCCCAAAGCAAGCAGAGTTCAATTTGCCATTTTATTCTTGGTATCCAAACGTTCTGAAAAAATATTATGAAAGATTAGCTATAACATCACGCCCTGATATAGCGAATTACGCTAAGTATCCTGCTGTCAATTGGTTTAGTTATTATACATTGCGCAGTGAACTTACAAAGCTAGGTCTTAGCTCATACGATAGGTTTGATATCATGGAGATTAATGGGCGTAAGAATTACCAAAAAAACATCATAAAGATGATACGCCGGAATTCTTTTCTGAGATTTATCGGGCATTTGTTAACGCCATATCTTATCATGGTCGCTATAAAGAGCCCACGAAAAGGATTGTTGTGAAGCAATATGTTTTGTGGCTACAGAGGCAGGAGCCGCTTCTGTGCTCCGGCGGCAGTTAGGCTACCAACCGGGATCGACCTTTATAATTAGCCTGTATTATCTGTCGATACTATAATATTGAAAACAAAGTCTGAGTTTTGTTCTCCAACAATTACTTCGTTTTCTCCAAGTCTTAAATATGCTTTTTTTTGTTTTAAAAGCCCTCCAATTTTAGCGCCGTTAACTATAGTCCCAAATCGACTGGTGTCATGTAATACCAAAATATTGTCTTTTTCAATATCTATAACAAGATGACTCCTTGATAATTGAAAAGGTTGAATATCGCAAATATTTAATTGATTCGGAACAACTGTCTTTTCATTTGGGAGGGGAAGGCGTCCAATTCGAAATGGGAAATGTTTAACTAAAATGCCTTTCGGAGGCATTTGGTTTAATAAATATGGCGCCACAGGAGTAATGTGAACTTCAAAATTATCCACTGATACTGATTTATGACTCAGATATTTATCTTTGAACTTCTGGAATAAAAAATTTGTAATAATCAGTTTAAATTTATAAGAAAATCCGCTTTTAATGAATTTTACTTTAGAAAATAGCATTGTAGATGAAGTATAGTTCATATGTTACAACCAACATAAAACATCAATAAATTTTCAGTAACGGTATTATCATTCATGATCAAAAACCGACAAATCGAATCGATAGTAAATTCCGGGGCTTGTAACATGGATACCAGCTTGCTTCAACGTTGTTGGTCTGCAAAGTAAGGGGGCTTGACGCTATTGTGAATGAAAATTATCTAATGGGCAATCAGCAATTGGCGTAACACCTTTATGCAAGGAAAAAACTTGTTTGAACATAGACGTGCGACTTATTGTTTGTTATACCGTAACTCGTTGATATAAATCAAGCCATTGCTCTTTCACGGCATCCCAGGCGTAGTTCTGCGCTTGTTTTCTGCCGTTCGCTACTAATTTTTCATATAATCTTGGTTCGCCGATAAGTTCTTTAATCTTGTCAGCCATCATGTCCGGTCGGCCGGATTCCACCAGCAGTGCGGTTTCCCGGTCGGTGACTAGATAGGGGATGCCTCCGACGTTGGTTGTGACTATCGGCAAACCGGCGGCCAGCGCTTCCAGCACCGAAATAGGCATGTTGTCGATCGTTGTGGGATTGAGCATAATATCCGTTTGTGCGTAAAGCTCGGCAATTTGCCCGGGATTTAACTTCCCGGTGAATTCGACGTTATCAGACAAACCCAGCGCCTTGGTAAGTTCGGTTAGTTCTTCCAGCCAATAGCCGCTGCCGGCAATCATGAGTTTAATGCCTGGTAAGTAGGGCTTTAGGATCGCAACTGCTTCTATCGCCGTATCTATGCCATAAATTTTCTCCAGATTACGGGCGATTACCAACTTTGGAGCCTGCAAGTCATTAATATGAGTTCTGCCTTGAAACGCAAACCGCCGGCAGTCGATGAAATTCGGAATAATATCGACGTCAAAGCTGAATTTTTTAAATACTTCCAGTAAAAATCCGGATGGAACAATCACTGCAGAAGCCTTATTTAAGGTTGGCGCAACCCTGCCATAGGATTTCGCAAAATACTTTTCGGCTTCCCCGCCATGAAAATTGACGATAACCGGCACTTTTTTAAACCAGCCGATCCAGATGGCCGGCGCGGCGAAAAGCTGCCAAGCCCAACCCGAATTGGCCATGACATGCAGACAATCGAATTGCTTTACGCTTTTCCAAAGCAGCCACAGATAAGGGACCAACCTGAAGATGGCTCTAAGGCCGGTGATTTTTTCGATGAATCGGAACGGATAAGGGGCGTTGGTTTGCAGTATAACCACATCAACCCCTTCCCCTTTAAGTAGCAAGGCTAACTGTTTGGTTTGGTTCGCCATGCCGCCGAACGAAGGCGGCAGCGGTCCAACCAAGCCGAGCCGAAACGGTTTTTCGGGATTAGAATTTAAGCTTTGCCAAGGCTGACGAATATCGACCCCCACTTGTTTGCCAAGTTCGCTGTTCCGCAACATGCCGGCTGTCGTCCCAATTGAATTTTTCATTCTAGGCGTCGAGCTGGTTTGAGTTGGCGACTGAGCTTCACTGACCTTGAATAAATTGTCGGTTTGCCGGTCGCAAGATTTTTCAAGGTGGCCGTCAACACTGGAGGCTTCCAGCAAACAGTCATTATTTATTGCCACCAAGGGTTTTTTTAGCGGCGTTACCAAGTCAGTTAATTGCATGGTTATATAATTTTCCTGATTATAAATAAGCCTCAGATAACTTTATATGTCGTCCAGGCATAGGCGAATTTCACACAGCTATTTAAGAAAGTTTAGAATATTCTGGATTTCACCGATTATTACTATCTGTTGAAATAATCATAAAGAAGCTCTGGATATTTATACATCACCTAAAGAGTTGTAAGAATTAAATATATTGCTAATTTAAACTGGAAAGTTATGGAATAAAATCAGAATTTATATTTATTTATGTCAGAACTTGTCTTTTGTTTTTGTAGGAAAAAAGTAAAAATTAAATTAGCATAATGGTAATAAAAATTGCTAGGGAATGTTTCAGACATGTTGCTCGCCACTACATGTTAAATTAATTTTTAACGGATAAAATTTAAAAAACAGAATCCATTAAAATGATGATGGCTCAAGCTGCCGCCAATATGATTTTTGTGTTGGCCGTTACTAAGCATCGATACCTGCGGCAGACTGACAGTTATGGCTGAATAGCTGTCAATTTTGGCAGGCAACTTGATAGGATAGTTAAATTGCATTGCAATTAAATAATTGTAAGTAATTGATTTATTATTAATTGTTTTTAAAAGGCTTTGATGGCCTATTAATTGCTTTCTTGCATTTAGAATATGAAATAACTTACCCAAGTCCTTGCTAATAAACTTGGTTATTACGAATGGCAAAGAAGTACTTTTGGAGAATTATATGAGTGTATTTACTTGGCTAGACGCCTACAAAATTGGTGATAAGGACATTGACCGGCAACATGAATATTTGTTTGATCTGGCGAATGAAATTGTCGACCCTTTTAACGATGCGCAGAAAACTCACCATAACGTGTTAGCGCTATTTCATTATGTCCGGGAACATTTCGCAGCCGAAGAAGCCCTAATGAAACAATGCAACTACGCGGGTTATGCTGAGCATGTGAAAGAACATCAAGTACTAACGCAAAAATTGCGGGAAATAAGTAATCGTATTGTCATTGGCAAAATTGGCCCGGATCACGTCATGCAATTTATGCGGGATTGGCTTTTGCAACACATTCTGGGGAAAGATATATTGTTAGGCGAATTTCTACGGCAGCGAAAAAGCCGAGAAGTCGGAATGGTTTAAGCCCTTGCTTTAGTTCAATACATAACTTTTTAGCAATAAGCCATAGTAGAACAATTGTAGGCCACCAACTTAAAGCGGGACAACTGCGAGGATTAACCGTTCACCCTGAGCCTGTCGAAGGGTGGACGGTTAAGCCGTTCATGGTTCGACAAGCTCACCACGAACGGCTTAACCTTAAGCTGTCCCGGCTTAAGTTGGTAGCCCAATTGTAGGAGCGGGCCATGCCCGCGATAAGGCTTTTAGGTATTGATAGGCCTAAATCGCGGGCATGCTCCGCTCCTACGCGGCATTCCGGACAGTTCATCGCGAATGATGCGCCGCCCGTTGGCACATGCTACAAAAATTACTTTTCTCTGCATAATTGCATATCATTTTCGGCTAAATTTCCCGGCAAAATAAAACCAAATCCCAAGGTAGGCTATCTTTACTGGATGATTAAGTTACAGAGACGTAAATATGCTTGCTTGGATTAATGAGCTGGTAGCCGGCTCAAACAGCTTTATGCCGCACGGCAACTGCTATTTGTGGCTGCCCACCGTTTTATGGTTACATGTGCTTAGCGATACGTTGATCGTCTTGGCTTATTTTTCCATTCCGTTTGCGCTATTGTATTTCGTCTACAAACGCACCGATCTCATGTTTCGCTGGATATATTTGCTGTTTGGCGTGTTTATTCTGTTATGCGGCGCCACCCATTTGCTGAGTATTTGGACCATTTGGCATCCCGATTACTGGTTAGAGGGCTTGATTAAGCTGCTTACAGCAGGTGTTTCAATAGTCACCGCCTTACTTATTTGGCCCCTGATGCCAAAATTATTGCAATTGCCTAGCCCAGCGGCGCTACAGGCCAGCGAACAACGTTTTCGGCGCATGGCGGATGTGTCGCCGGCGATGATTTGGATAACCGATGCTCAGGGGAATCCGTCCTTTGTTAACCAAACCTGGCTAAATTTTACCGGATTGGACTTTGGCGCAGCCATGAGCCATGAAGGTTGGATAAAGCATGTGCATCCGGATGATAGAAGCAGTGTTTTCTTGGCGTATTACAAAAATATTCATGATCGGCAGCCGATCTTAACCGAGTATCGCTTGCAGCGCGCTCAAGGCGATTGGCGCTGGATTCTTGATCATGGTGTGCCGATCTACAATGAAAACGCTGAGTTTAGCGGTTATATAGGCTCAGCTATCGATATTACCGATCGGAAACAGGTGGAAGCGGAATTTCGCATCGCTGCTACCGCCTTCGAGTCCCAGGAAGCGATGGTTATTACCGACACCAACGCTGTAATCCTGCGCGTGAATAAAATGTTTACCGATTCCACCGGTTACACAGCCGAAGAAGCGGTGGGCCAAAAAATAAGCTTACTTAAATCGGGTAAGCAAGACACTGCTTTTTATGCCGCTATGTGGGATAGTATTAATCAAACGGGCATGTGGCAGGGAGAAATTTGGGATAAACGCAAGAATGGCGAAGTCTATCCAAAATGGCTCACCATCACTGCGGTTAAGGATGCAAAAGGTTTGGTGACGCATTATGTCGGTACGCATATTGACATCAGTGAACGCAAGGCGGCTGAGGATGAAATCAAAAATTTGGCCTTCTATGATCCACTGACGCAATTGCCCAACCGGCGCTTGTTGCGGGACCGTTTACAGCAGGCTTTGGTAACGCACAGCCGCAACGGCGTTTATGGCGCCTTGTTGTTTATAGATTTAGACAACTTTAAAACCCTGAACGATACGCTTGGCCATGATCAGGGCGATTATCTGTTACAGCAAGTTGCAAAACGTCTGGTCGACAGCGTACGCGAATCTGATACCGTGGCCCGTCTCGGCGGGGATGAGTTTGTGGTCATGCTGGAAGAGCTCAGCGAAAAAGCCACTGAGGCCGGTATTCATGCAGAAGTAGTTGGGGCGAAAATACTCTCGCATCTGAATAAATCTTATCTGATTGACGGCCGGGCGCATCACAGTACGCCCAGTATCGGCGCCACGCTGTTTGGTGATTCAGCCGGTCAAATCGATGAGTTATTAAAGCAGGCCGACATCGCTATGTACCAAGCGAAGGCGTTAGGTAGGAACATGTTGAAATTTTTTGATCCCTCCATGCAGGCCTCGATCAACGACCGGGCGTATTTGGAAGAAAAGTTGCGCATGGGCTTAAGGGAAAAACAATTTTTGCTGCACTATCAGCCGCAAGTGAATGGTCAAAACCGCATTATCGGAGCTGAGGCCTTGATCCGCTGGCAGGATACTGCACAAATTATGGTCGAACCGGCTAAGTTTATTACCTTAGCCGAAGAAACCGGGCTGATTTTGCCCTTAGGGCTGTGGGCGCTGGAAACCGCCTGTGCGCAATTGGTAAAATGGGCTGCGCAGCCGGCACTCGCGCATTTGAGTATTTCGGTGAATGTCAGTGTCCGTCAGTTCCGCCAGGATGGCTTTGTTCAGCAAGTGCTGACAACGTTACAACATTCCGGCGCTAACCCGGCAAAACTTAAACTTGAACTCACCGAAAGCCTGTTGGCGTTCGATGTTGCCGATATTATGCAGAAGATGACGGCGTTAAAACAAGCCGGCGTGGTTTTTGCTTTGGATGACTTCGGTACCGGCTTTTCCTCGCTTTACTACCTGAAACAACTACCGCTGGACCAGCTAAAAATCGACCAGAGTTTTGTCAGAGACATCCTCACTGACCCGAATGATGCGGCCATTGCGAAAATGATTATTGCCTTAGCTAAAAGCATGGACTTGGAAGTGCTGGCCGAGGGCGTGGAGCAGGAAGCGCAAAGAGAGTTTCTTATGGGCTACGGTTGTTATGATTATCAAGGTTATCTATTTAGTAAGCCGTTGGCGGTTGCGGATTTTGAGAAATTATTGCTGGAGGAGTAGGTCGCGCCGGAAAATATTGGGTTTGTAGGATGTGCCGACGCTAGGAGGCGCTTCGGTCGCGAATGATGCACCGCCTGTTGGTTGGCACATCCTACAGGGTTTTCGGGTTTAACTTAATCAATAATGATAATAACTACCCAACCCAGTACAAGGATCCCAACCTGTAGCCGTCGCTAAGCCATAATAAGCGCCGCACCAACCGGCTTTGGTATCGGTAAACTCGGTGGCGAAAGAACTGGCATAAATTTTTGCCGCTTCAACCGCTGTCGAGGTAGAGGTAGAGCCGGAATTGACTGTGATGCCGGCAGCCATCGGACTGGCCCAACTGGTGCCGCCCACCACGCCCCAGCCGCCTTGACCGCTGTTGGACGGCGTGTAATAAATCCAGGCGCCGGAATTGGGGTCGGCAGCCAGCGCAACATCCGGCACGCCGCGAAAATTGCCGCTGCTGACTGCGGTTTTTTGGTAAGTAGGTTTTGCCGCATAAGCGCTGATACCGCCGCCGCCGTCAGCCCAAGCTACTTCTTGAGCAAAATCGCCCACGCTATTACTGGCGGTAGTGGTGTCATACAAACGCAGACTGGTGCCGCCGACACAGATTACATTTTGCGAAACACAAGGCCAGCTTACTCCGGCGGAATCGCCGCTGGAAGCGAAATAAATAACATTCGTGTTGTTAAAGTAGCTGTCGTAGGTTGTTTCACCAGAAAATTCCGAACTTCCCCAACTCATGGACACTACGCCGCCGCCGGCCGCCTGCACTAAGCTGGTGGCGGTTTTCACGGCTTGCAACAGACTGGATGTTTGCGCAGAGGCGGCTTCCACCAGGTAAATTTTGGCGGTTGGCGCCATGGCGTGCGCCCATTGCAGATCCAGCGCTTCCTCAACTTCCCAGCCATTTGGATTTGTAGCCGGTTGCGAACCGCCGGCAAACACGACTTGCAAATTAGGCGAAGGCAGGCCGAATTGCGTGGAAAAAGTGCTTAAATCTTTGAGTGCATAAGGATAATGATACGCATCTACAATAGCGATGGCTTTTACTCCGGCATGCCCTGCAACGTTTAGCGTGGTTTTGTTCGGATTGCAATTATTGGTCTCCGTCACCAGGCCATAGATGCAGGCGATAGACGCCGGGGTTTGATAACCATAGCCGGCATAAGGCGCGGTAATGTTGTTCGCAACGATTTTATTAGCGGCGGTCTGGAATGTAGCTTGTCCGGTTGGCGGGTTTACCACGCGAAGATGCGCATGTACGCTGACGCCGACATTATTAGGGTTCTCAATACTTATCTCCGGCACAGTGACAGTATTATGCGCATAAGCTTGTTGATACGTCAGCATTGCCGCCGACAAGAGTATATATTTTATCTTGAATTTCATTTAGGTCACCTTTTATCCTTTAATGACTTTAGTAAGCATGCCAACCTAACCAACTGACTAAAGTGAGATTGCCTTGCGGTTTTCTCAGGTTTAATTTCGCACCGGAGTGCGGTTCTAATTTGCTATCACTTAACAAGCAGGGAATTTATAACTTTTTTCAAAGGCGGTTTTTGTGAGAAATATCTGATATTTAGTGGTTAGAGGCGTAATAGGCGTGAATGTGTCACAAAAATTTGATATTTTTTGTGGTTTTGTAGGATAAGCCAAGCAACGGGCGGCGCATCGGTCGCGATTGATGCGCCGTCCGTTGGTTGGCGCCTACAGAGCTGTTGGGTTACGAAAAGCCGGCAATCTAACCTGTACGGTCGACCCTAAACTATGGACATGAACTGCAAGACTATTCATAATAACAAGGATGTTGTCATCGTATATGAAGCCCAAAAATATGAAAATTAATCCTTTACCCTGGTTGTTTATTTTGCTGTTGCTCAGTGTGGGTTTTTGGGCAAGACGGTATTTTATGGAGGAGCAGCAGTTGGTGTTTTTTTGTGAAGCGGGCGGGCAGTCCTTGGCTTGTAAGACGCATTGGTTGTTGGCGAAAGTTTTTTATGAAAGCTATGCGGTGGGTTATTTGTCGCTGTTGCTTGGCGGTTTAGCCTTGCTTGCCCGGTCAGGTATGCTCGGGCAAGGGGCTGCTGTTATCGGTAGCGCCGGTTTGGTGCTGAATAACGCAGAATACGCCGCCGCCGGTTTTTTGCTAGGGGTCTTGGTGCTGGCCCGCACGCAGTTCGAACAGTATCGGGCCAAGCACGAAACTAGTCAATAAATGGCAGGCTGAGACCTGTCGTCTCAGTGAGCCTCTCTTCTAATTTCCGGTGATAGCCGCCTTTCCAGGCCACTTAGCCGATTTTTTCGCGCTTGTCCCTCTCGGTGATGCTTTTTATAGCATTCAGCCACGCATGGCACTGATCCGGCCAATGCTACGGTAATTAGCTGGTATAGAAAAATGCTGTTAAGCATTAAAGGTGATGTGATACATTAAAGATGAGTTGCACAATCACAGGAAATCAGATCTATGCCAACAGAGCAACATAAAAACTTTAGCAGCCAAAAAAGCGCAATTCCGTTTGGAAAATATGAATCAGGCGTAGATGATGTTTATCCCTGTAATGAGTCAATGATAGGGCGCGAAGGCGCTAGAGCTAAATTAATTGATTTTTTGACGAATGCCGGCACCCGAAAAGCCATACTGGTAACCGGCAGGCGAGGTATGGGTAAAACAAGTTTCGTGCAATATTGTTTGCACGAATACGAGCAAGCACGGGTAGAAAGATATTGGCGGAGTGAGATTGGGCGAACGGTTGGCTCGATGTTTTGGTTGGCAATGCTGAGTATATTTTATGCCAGTGGCTTTGTTGTAGGTAGTCGAATACTACAACTTTTACTCTTTAATGCCACAAAACCGGACAATAGTTTTTTATGGATACCAACCGCTTTTTTGGTATTGATACTTAGTTATCCGATATTTCATGCCGGAAAAATTATAAGTACGGTATTAAAAAGTATATCAAGTATATCTAATGGGATTATTGGGGTCATAATAGTAACTTTATTTATTGTATTTTTTATTTATTTTCTCCCTGGTAGCGGATCACCAATTGTTGCATTAAGTAGATTTCTTGTAGGTGTCGTTTCAGTTTATTTGTTAGGTGAATTATTAGATTCATATAATTTAAAAGATAAAAACAAGTATTTATATAACATAGGAGGGCCATTATTGTTCTGTTTTGGCTTGTTAGTAATATTGGCTATTTATTTTAGTGAACCTGTTGTAAAGTTTGAAGACGTTACAAAAAATAACAATGGACTTATTAAATTTATTAGTAATGTTTCTATAAGTTTATATTTATTAGGGAATGGCGTTACTAAATCGAGCAATAGGACTATCTGGAAAGCCTAAGAAATTATTAACTCTCCAGATTAATTCCAGTCTTAAAAAAAGTAAAATGTGGTTTGTAGGTTTGTCATCAATATTTATTGCTATACCAATTATACTTGTATTGGTAAGTCAAACGCTAAAAAATTTTTCTGGAAAAGAAATTGTATTCAACGGTGGTAATTATCTGTATATTATTGGTTGTATCTTTTTTATAAGCTGTACTTCATTTTTTAAAATAATTCGAAATAAGCCAGAAGAGAATTCAGAGCTATGTCAGTATAGAAATAGATACATTTACCCCAGTTCAATTTTAACATTAAAAGCAATTTTTCTCGTGATGGCAAGTTTGTATACATTGCATCCATTGCTTAATATTACAGAATACCTCAGCAATAGCGATTCATGTACCTGGGGCATTTCTGACGAAATTAGTGGTAAGAATGATGTCGTCAATGATTGGTTGAATAAACATTCATTTTTTTTAACAAAAAATAGACCCTATTGCAATACATTTGACAAAGAAGATAGTAGTGACAAGAAATACATCTCTTTATTTCCGCATACATTTAATGAGATTCTTTTTATATTAACGCTAGTTTTAATCGTCACCATATTTTTTTGGATTGAATATGAATGGATAATCCGGCCTGATCAATTAGCCCGACGCGATAGGTCAATGAGCACAGGGATAAGACCTAGCTATTTTGATGATTTAAATTATGATAAATTGGGTTTGCCCATACAAAAATTAAATGACATAAACTCGGCAGCAGATAATTTAAGTGGAGATAGAAAAAAATATGAAAAAATTAGGAAAGAAATTAGAAATGTATTTCAAAAATATATAAAAGATAATTCTGAATTTAGAAATCATAGTAGAGAGTATGAATCCGTTACATTTTTAGGTTTCTTTAATCACTTCAATTTATCTACCATTGTCACTACCATTAACCTTGGTTTTGAGGAGTTGGATCATAAAAGTGTCATTCAGGCGATGCTATTGGGTGTACGCGAGCAATATTATAGAAAATTTGTTTCTTTGCGTAGCCCTAGGGTAATAATTCGTACGCTATTTAAAGTTATCCTGGCAATGATTTTGGTTGCTGACTTAGCCCAAAACAGATTTAATTTAGAAACTGAAGTGGAGGAGGTTTTTAATAATAAAAACTATACAAAAACATTTGAAGTTGAAGACGACGAAATTGGAAAAGAAAAAAAATCACAAACAATTAATAAATACATTTCTTCTATACCGCCATTAAATCAACTTAAAAATAACAAAAATCACATATTAGTTGGTGAGTTCAAGAAAAAACTTCTTGTAACAAAATATTGTATGGCGCTCAAAGTGCCTAAAGTTTTAACCAATAGTAATAGTCAAATTATAAAAGAAATTGACGGGTATAGTTATTTGCCAAAATTACCTAAACTTATGTGTGAATTAGGTGGCTTTTACGCAGAAACATTGTTGCCAATTTTATATTTTGAATTAGTGCCGATTATGCTGCCAGAGCAGGCATTTTTTGATAAAGATATTTTAAAACCGCTGTTTGACATCCGGGTGCCTTATTTTAAATACAACGATACTGAGCGCATGAGTTTTTGTGTTTATCATGGTTTTTTGTTTGCTTTTGTGTTTTTTCTATTTCGACGCGTAAATCGTCGTGCCTTTGAGATTATTCCTTATACGTTTAACCTGGAAAAAATTGACGATTTACTGAATTCGCTAACCTCAACCACTAAGATCAAGCGTAATATTGATTTCCCTACATTTGCTCGCTATGTCACTGCGCTTTCAGGCGGATCACAAGAAAGTGAAAAGAACATAGAAACTGAAAAGCTTGATCCGCGTATCGTAGAGTTGAAGTTCATGAATATTTTAGAGCAGCTATGTTATTCAAGATCGCTGTATTTTAAACCTTTGACCTCTGGAAAAGGTTCGCCAACGATTGAGATCACTTTTATTTTTGATGAATTAGATAAGTTGGCAAACGATATCAGTTCTCAGCAAAAGCAAGGCAATCCTGATGGCAATGATAGTGAATTGCATCGCCTCAATCTTATGAAGAGTTTGCTGTCCAATATGAAAAGAATTATCACTTCCTCTGAAGCGCGTTATATTTTTCTTGGCGGCAGACTACTACATGATGATTGGCTGGCTGATGGTGCGCGTCGGCAGCCTTTATTAACAAGTATTTTTTCAGATGAAATATATCTTCCTGCGCTACTTACCGATGCAAATATAGATTGGTTTAATCCCGCAGATAGTGAACCGGGGAACAATAAAAATGCCTATTATCCTTTGCACGAACGCATTGAAGAATATTTTGCCTGGCAATATTATTTGTCACGTATAAGATACAACTATTGGTCTAACCGTATTTGGATGCCCATTTTTGGCCTGCGTGAACGTGATGCCAGAGCAAGGAGTTTTATCCAAACGTCGTATAAAAATCTTAAATTAAAATTCAGTGAAATTAAGGGGATAGAAAATATACGTAAATTAGTGCCGACAACGCTGTATACAATTCCTATACGCTCCATAACCACAGGCGAGCATTTAAATTGTACAATTTACTCAACTAGGGAAGTCAGTCGGCTTAATTCATTTATACAATTTCTTGCCTATCGAAGCGCCGGTAATCCAAAGCGTCTTAATGAGCTGCTTGGCAGTTTTATTATTAGCGTTGATCGAGCCATACCCAATAAAATGGCTTTAGATAAAGGTTTTATTTGTCAGGATGTGATTTATTTGCCTGATCACAAAGTGATGCGGATTCAGCTGATAGCTAGGGTTTACCAGCAACTTCGTAAAGGTTTTGAAGAAAAAATTCGCGGGAGAGATGATAAGACCATCATCGCGCTTATCTATATGTCCGACTTCCTTTTTAAATTTCATGCGAGAGCTTTTTCCTGGGAAAATTTAGAATTAATAGATGAGCTGGTGCACATGCATCGCGGACATGATTTACGTTCCTTATTGCATGACTTAGTTGAACATTATTCAGATCGTTATTTACATCGGATCATTAATGGCATGTATACCTATCGTTTTCGGAGCTATTTTGCCAAAGAAATTGAATATTTATCCCGCCATTCTGAAGAAGAAATGGCTGCTTTCAACTTCACTCTAGATGAGGCGCAAAGCCTTCGAGAACATCTGGAAAAATTACTTACACAAAAACAAGAACAAAAACAAGATAAATTTCGTGAAAGCACTGATATTTTAGGTATGTTAGGTGAGTTGCATGAGTTTTATCAAGAATATGAAAGAGCGCGCTATTATTATCGCTCTAGTATTAACGCCAGCCATCTTATTACTAAAGAGTTTGTTGGTGATAAAATAGCTAATGGCGAGCATGAGATAGCCATTCTTAGAGCCATTTATACCAATAAAAAATCCGGGCGTGAAGCTTTATTAGCTGTGCAAAGCTGGGCGCCTGCAACACTTAGGCTATTTTTGAAAATCGCTTTAACTTATGAGCGTGAACATAATGACATTGAGGCCCTTAATCGCTTTAAGTTATGCATTAACTTTGCAGAAACGATGATACAAACGTTTGCAACTATGTCTATACAGGAGGACGCCAATCAAAGCACGGGTAATAATGAGAATTCAGCATATATATTAGAATATTTAGGCTTGTTATTTGAACCTGTTTTTGCTTATTCATGGCTGTTAGAAAAGAATTCCTATACTAGTGGGAACTCTTTAAATGTTATGGAGCAAGGAGTTTCTAATTTTGAAAAGTTACTTATAGAGATAAACTCAAAAGAAGAATTAAATTTTGTCAGATCGCAATGGAATAAGAAATTAGGCGCGCTTTGTTTCTATAAGGGGTATGCTCAAGCTAATGAGAAGCTTTATGTTGAAGAAGCGCGTTTTTATTATACTGAAAGTGCCAAAAGTCTTTCCAGCTATTTCAGAAAACATATTTACACCCATTTTAAATCAAAAGAATCAAAGTCTTTTTATGAAGCGCTTTTACAAAATCATTATCCTTCTGATTATTGTTTAAGCGTGGCCGAGTGTCTTGGTGATTTATCAGAAAGCATATTGGCGCAAATTACACCATCCAGCCTGTTTGAAAATTGTAGTTCACAATTTGAAAATAAGCTATTTGAGCAGACTGCAATTGAGTTAATAGGCATAATTGATAAATGGTTTTTTGATTGTGGGAATAACGATGATTCCTGTTTATTAAATTATTTAGCACAAAATTATCAGCAATATATTTCTTTTAATAATCTTAAGGTTCAGGTTAAATTTGATTTGGCACTTAATCTTTCCCTGGTAAGTTCATTTTATCTGCTCCGCTCGGGTAATCTTGAATCCGCCGGTAGAGAGGCTATTCATACTTTAGAAGTTATTGCCCAATACTTAAAATGGTATTGGCAACGATCTATTATGAAATCTAGATTGTCAATTACCCAAAATTCAGATGCTTTTACTGTGGTAATACTTCATATTCTTAAAAAAATTATCTGGTGTAATCACTATTTAGAACAGTTATTCCAGAAAGTGCGTTTCCCTATTCATAAACATAATAATTATTTAATGGGTGATTTGATTCCCTAGCTCTACGTTGACAGCTATTTGTTCTATAGGCTTGTCTTTGTCTTTCTTTTTAACCCACTTTACAAAAGACTTTGTTAATACTAATGAAATAAAAAATAACATTATTGAACTTTGTAAGAATATTAGACATTGGACTGGTGAGGAGTTTCCTATTCTTAAAGGAGAGAATTATTATGCCTATTTCAATGGTAAGTTAATTCACTCTCTGCAACGCCATCGTTATCCAGTATTAAATCAGTTAAATGCCTTGACTGTTTTGATAGATGCCAGCTTAATACAATGGAGTTTAACTAGGCAAGACTCTTATATCGAAAACACTTATGACTGGCTTGTAGAGTTATATCATTTAAATCAACAATATAATCAACCTTTGCATTTTTCACCTATGCAATATGGTTTATGTTCATTTCTTTATTTGTTTATGAAAAAAGACATGCCTACTGCATTGAGTGAAATTCATTCCCAAAATTTGAATTTAGACTCTGAAACAAGGCGTTATCTTGTGCAGAGTCTTGATATGTGTTTTATGGGTAAAGGGTATTATCAAGCCATTGATAAGCTTTATTATTTGTATGATGATTTTAATGACAGCCAAATTCATCGGAATCATGCCTTGCAAATGGCTGGCTCTGAGTTAACCAATGAGGCTTTACTTAAAATACGAAAAGGTGAATTATCTTGGAATTAAGCAAAATTAACTCTTACGCCTTTTTTGTTGCAGCTCGTAGCATATTGGGCCAAGCACGGAACTAGCTAGTAACAGGCAAAGCAGGGACCAAAGCAGCGCGTGCTGGTTAAGGCTATTCGCCAAGTGCCAAGGCTTATCCTGGACAATGACCACATGTTCCAGTACGCCTATCCACAAGCCGGCGAAACCGAGCCAACCGGCCAGCAGTATTTCTTCCAAGCCGGCTTCACTTTTTACTTTTATCCAGCTTAACAAGGCAAAGCCTATGGCAGGTACCGAGAATAAAGCCAACGGGAAGTCATGCGCGTGGGTGTCAAAGGCCAGCAGCAGACTAGCTAGGGAAGCGCTGAATAAAAACAGGCTGCGCAGTATGCTTAAGTGCTGATTGGAGGAAGAAATACTGTATAGACCCAAACGCAGACCCGGCGCTACCTGACTGATAGGCGGCAAGGCATGCGGCAACTGCTGGGTGACACACCAATTGGCTAACCAGCGGCCCAGCAGAAAGATCAGTGCTAACAATAGGCTGGCAAATAAACCGGTATAGGCCCATTCCAGCAGATTACGATTGGCCATCACCAGTTCCCTGCAAAAGGCGGTCCAGGCCCCGCCGCCGCTAATGCTGATCAGCAGCAAGGCCGGCAAGGCGTTCAATTGCTTTGGATTGTGTTTCCAGTGTAGGAACTGAAATAGGCCAAAGCATAACGCCATTGCGGCATAGGCGATACTGCTCCAGGCGGCAGCTTCGGCAACCGGACCGCGAAACGGAAATTTAGCGGCTTCGTCAGCCGTGTAGATGCCCCAATAGCCGCCGACTGCGCCTTCGGAAAAGCGTTTCCAGGGTTGGTCGAAGGCTTCGATGACGTTGTAGGGGATGTTTTCCTCTGCCGCGCGTAAGGAAAATTCGCGGATAAAGCGGGCTTGATTGATCAGCGAGGGTTCTGCCGCCTGGCGTTGCCGGCCATAGCTAGGCCAGCCGGTTTCGCCTATCAATACGTCTTTGCCTTTCAGTTCGGTTTTTGTCTGTTTGTAAATTTCGCTGACATGGTCTACGGCGTGGTCTAAACCTACCGGGTCGTCTTCCCAATAAGGGAGTATATGCACCGTGGCAAAGCTGACCGCATCCAACAACTCGTTTTGGTAACGCAGCCAGAATTCCCAAACATCGGCGTAAGTTACGGGGACGCTGACAGCGGCTTTAACTTGCGCTATATAGTTGCGCAACATGCCTGGCGAGAGTTCCCGGCGCAGCAGGACTTCATTGCCGACAATCACGCCGCGTATGTTGCCGGCGTATTTTGTGGTTAAGGCGATGCCAGTGGCGATTTCTTCGGCGTTTTCCTTGGGATTGCGGCCTAACCACACGCCGAGTAACACCTTGACCCCAAGCTTTTCCGCTAATCTGGGTACTTCCTGCATGCCGTGAGTGACAGTGTAAGTCCGTACACAATCGAAGCGGCGGGCGAGGGCGGTCATATCCGCTTCTATTTGTTCCGCGCCAATGGTTAAGTTTTGATCAAAAGGGGTTTGGCCTGCTCTGTGGAACGGAGCGTAGGAGACACAGCTCAGATGGTCTGTTTGCGCGTCAACCAGCGCGACCGGCCGGCTTAAGTCCCACCAGTAGTAGAGCGTGAATACTGCGCCTGCGGTGAGGAAAAAGGCAACCAGGTTGCGTTTCGATAGCCAGTGAGTTGCCATAAAAAGGTTAAATTGGGTTTTTAGTGTAGTGAATTATCCTATAGAAACATTTAACCACGAAAATGTTTCTATAGGGGATTCGGACGTATATTCCACCAGCAGATGGCTTTCATCATGCTTACCTTGCCAATAGCTACGATACCCGGTTCGTAAGTTTTCCCGAGAGAATCCCATTTCCGGGTTGTTTACCAGCAAGCGAATAGCCGATTGGATCGCTTGCAGATAGTCAAAATAACCCTGATTATAGGAAATCCTTGCAGGGTATGCGCTGCATACCCTGCGATTTTATGCTTGTGGGTTAGCGTTCTTACAGCGCCGGCCCGCTATCCTCGCCCAACATCGCTTTTCGCACCAAAGGAATTGGCGGCGCGCCATACGACAAAAACGTGTCGTGGAAGGACTTCCAAGCCTCACGGCCGCCGCGAGTCGCGGTCCAGTCGTCCCGCAGCTTGCGTATCATCAGCTTGCCCAGCGTGTAATTCAAATAAGCCGGGTCAAAAGTGCCGCGAGCGGCTTGTTGCTTGGCGTTGCCGGCGTCTTGAAACGCCAGTTCGCGGAACATGAGTTCCGCTGCTTCGATTTTCATGTCCTGCGTATGCAAGCCGATGGCCGACACAAAACGCACATTGCGTAACAAGGCGTTCAACAACTGGCCGATGTGCGTTTCCGCATCGCCGGCGTTTAAGCCCGCTTCCCAGGTCAATTCTTCCGAGTAATGCGCCCAGCCTTCGGAAAAGGCATAGCTGCTAAATAATTGGCCGAATTTAGAAGCTGTCTGCGCCGCGTGTAAGTGTTGCAGAAAATGCCCCGGCCAGACTTCATGCGCGGAAATAAATAACAGATCGGCCTGGCTGGGAATATAAGCCGCTTGCTGGGCCGGGCTCCAGCTTGGATCGGGCGGCGCGACATAATACACGGCAGGCAGTGCTTGTTCGAAAGGCCCGGGGATGTCGATATAAGCGGAATTCCAGCGGTTAAATGGCGGCGACTCGGCAACCGTGGCTTCCTGTTGGCCGGGAATCGACACAATATCCTTTTCCAGCAGAAACGCTTTTAATAGCGTCAGTTGCTTAGTTGCTGCGTTAATTGGCCCCTCCGTAGGCTTTTGCTCCCCAACTTTTTGCACGCAAACTTTCAGTGTCGCGGCGGGGGCATACTGTTGGCAGGCGTCTTTTAGCGCGGCTAAATTGCGCTCCAGATCCTCCCGGCCCATTTTATCCAAGACTGCTACCGGTACATCCACGCCTTCGGTAGCCTGGAGCATTTCCTGAAAACGCGTAGCGCCCAGTGCAAAATTCTGGTTGGCGTTGGGGCGTTGCGCCTCCAGCCAATCTGCTAAGTCCTGCATAGCCTTGGCCGCCGCAGGCGCGACTATGGCAAATTGTTGCTGCAACTGCGGATCGCTGACCGAAGCAAAAGCGGTTTTGGCATCTTGCTCGTAGAATTTTGCCAGCCCGCTGAATACGGTTTTGCCGATGTCGATATAACTGACCGGAAAAGGCGGCTGCAAATTAGCGCGTATTTGCTGGGCCGCCTTAGGGATATTGCCGGCATAGGTAATAAAGGCGCGTAAACGCTGTTCCGGCGGCGCATATGGCCGGCTGAGATAAAAATTGGGATCCAAGGCCCCGGAATAGAACATCGGGTTCTTGCTGGGTGCTTGCGCAGAGCGCAACCAAAATAGGTCGGTGGCTATGGTCTTCAGTAGATAGCGTTGCTCAAAAGCTTGGTCTGCTGTCAGCTGTGCGGCGGGGTATTTGCCGGCCAGCCGCTGCTCGGTTTCCAGCCACTGCTTTTGCTGTTTTAAGCCGGCGGTACTCCAGTCCGGCAGTTTGCCGTCGAATTCATGCCGGCCGGCGTTGGCGGCAAAGGCCGGATGGCTCTGTAGATAAGTTTCGATAAATTCAGCGGCAAAAGTATCCCATGCCGGACGTTTTGCTTGGGCGGCAACAGCCTGCTCTGTAAGCAGCAATGCCGATGCAAATACCAGGTAGGATAAAAACTTGTGTATTACTTTTATGGACTTATTGTTTAGCATAGTCTCGCGCTTTCTGCTCTGTAAAGTCTTGCATAATAAAACAATCAGGATGAGTGTCAATCAGGATTATGCGTTTCTGAGCTGCGGATAAACCTATTTAAAATATAGTTTGAGTTGAGCGTATAGACCTGCAAAATAAAGCGATTAGTAATAAAGAGTTATTCGCTCAAGCTGAAGTAAAACCTGCTGCTGATCATCCCAGTTATACCGGCCTATTAATGCCGCGCATAGCTAAAATAATTATTTTTTACCCTCATTGAAAATGTAGGTTTTGGCGGATGACTATGAAGACTAGGCGGTGATTTTCTACTATTGTGAATAGTTTATCAGTTATATATTGTCGTATAATCCGTAAAACGTTGTACACTCTTATCTATAAGAAAGTGTGGTAGGGGAGGAACCAAACCGGCTGAAACGAAAAGCGTTAAGCCAACACCGGCTCGCTGCAAGGATACATTTGATTGTGCATGTTTGGAGAGTGAGTGATTATTCGGGCTTCCCACTTACGGCTGGACAGCTTAAGGTTAAGCCGTTTGTGGTGAGCAATGCATGGAGCAATTGCCGAGGACGAACGGTTATGCCGCGTCCATGTGGCCTTAAGTGGATAGCCTTATTCGCTATGGAAGGTCAAAAATAAATAGTACTTAGGTCTTAGCGTGAGGTAACAGCAATGCCATCTGAATCAAGACAGCGGGAGTGGGTGTTTTTTAAACTGTTCAGTTATGCCGCCAGCAAACAGCTGACTGTGCAAGAGATAGACGCAGCGATAAATCCGGCTATGAACTTGCATGAGCGCGGCTTATCAGTAAACAAGGCCGTAGAAATCGGCATGACTTATGTGGCGATAATTTCGGCGCAAAAAATTATAGACTCGTTAAAGGTAGGAATATCATGAAAACTAGATCTCCCTCAGTACAAGACTATTATGCAGTATTTTGGGTTACAGTTGTCGCCCTGCTGTTTATCGCTGGGGTAACGCTCTGGCATCTTTGGGATAATACCCACGCCATAGCGCAGCCTATCATCGTCAAAAGCGAATTAAGCCGGGAAGAATTCAATATTTTAAAGCCGGATATTGTGCGGCGGTAACAGGAACTTGCGCCGGAACCAGGAGTTTTTTCTAAGGGGATATTATCAAGTTCAAAGGTAAAATACTCGGTGTCCGGTCTATTGACCGTAGTACCAAAACTTGAATATAGTTAGAATCAGAGTTGCCATAAATGTGGTTATACCCAAATACCGCGCTATTGGTTTGATCAAGGTATGCATACCATTTAGGGCTAGCTACTTAAAGCGGGACATCTACGAGGTTTAACCGTTCGCCCTGAGCCTGTCGAAGGGTGAACGGTTAAGCCGCTCATGGTTCGACAAGCTCACCACGAACGTCTTAACCTTAAGCTGTCCCGCCTTAAGTGGGTAGCCCCATTTAGGCCTAGGAAGCCTAAGCTCTGATTAGGTTGCGCAGCGCCATTTTGATCGAAAGTTGACGTCAGTCGTTGATGCTCGCGTATAGATCAAAAAATCACTTTCATCCGTTATCCGGATATCGGTATTTTCTAACCAGAAACGATTCTGTACATCGTTATAAGTCGCTTGCACAAAGGCGCCCACATGCTCAACTCTTTGTAATCGAGGCGGTAATGGAGTCGTCACAGTTGGTATAGGTAGTTTTACTTACGTATTTGTACTAATTTAAGCTCATAATCATATTAATGTACAATGAAAAAGTTTTATTGGTTAGATTTTTTGTATTTGAAAAGCAGTAAAAATTGCTTTTTCTGCAGCATATGGGTAATCAGGTAAGGTTTTATCTGGAGTCTTTTTAGTACATATGTCCTTTTATTTTCAGGCTGTCTTCATCCCACAAAAAGCCTATGATAATTTGTAGATTGGACTTTGCCTTACGCTTTTAATTGCTAGACCAACTGGATAAATCGTTTGCCCAGCTTGCTCGGAAACTTCAAGTGTTAAAAACGTACACTCAAAAGATGGTTTTGGTCATACTCAAAGGGCAGGCGCATGCCTAGAGGGCGATTTAAGTGAAGATTCGCACCAATATTAAGTTAGCAAAGCCGGTAAATTTTCGTGAATTGGACGAAACCCAGCAGGCTTACAGCGAACTGGATCGCTCTTATTCTAATTTATTTCAGAACATGCTCAACGGTTTTGCCCACTGTCGCATGCTCTATAAAAACGGTCAGCCTGTTGATTTTATTTATCTTATGGTCAATCGAGCCTTTGGAGAGCAAACCGGACTCAAAAACGTGGTGGGACGAAAGTTTAGCGAAGTCATTCCTAATATCTGCGCCCTAAATCCCAAGTTGCTGGAAATCTATAGTCGCGTCGCGCTCGGCGGTCCGCCCGAAAAATTTGAAATTTACCTGGCGCCCCTCCAGGATTGGTACTCTATTGCCGTTTACAGTCCAAAGCCGGAGCAATTCATCTCTATTATTGATGTGATTACCGAGCAGAAAAAAACCGAGAAAGAAATTGCATATTTGGCCAATTACGATCTGCTCACCCGCTTACCCAATCGACGGTTCCTGGTAGAACGCCTGCAAACTGCCTTGGCCGATGTTAAGCGTTCCGGCAAATCCGGCGCCATATTATTTCTGGACTTAGACAATTTTAAAACTCTGAATGACACCTTAGGTCATGATCTGGGCGATCAGTTGTTGCAAAAAGTGGCGTGGCATTTGGAAGCCAGCGTGCGCTTAGGCGACATCGTAGCGCGTATCGGCGGCGATGAGTTCGTGGTGATTTTGGAAGAGCTGAGCGCCGAGCCCCTGGTAGCAGCCGCTGATGCGGAGTTGGTGGCGCGTAAAATTCTCACTGCGCTTAACCAAACCTATCAACTTGCCGGGCATAATTATTTCAGTTCCACCAGTATTGGTATATCCTTGTTTACGCAGCAGCCGTCAAGCATTGAGGAACTGTTAAAGCAAGCCGATATTGCCATGTATCAGGCGAAAAAAGCCGGTCGAAACACCTTGCGTTTTTTCGACCCGCAGATGCAAGCCAGCATTAATGCCCGCGCCAGCCTGGAAGTGGAATTGCGCCATGCCATCCACAATCAGGAGTTTCGGCTGCTTTATCAGGCGCAGGTCGCTGGAGACGGTCGCGTTATGGGCGCGGAAGCCTTGATCCGCTGGCAGCATCCGCGCTTAGGCCTGTTGGCGCCGGCTTATTTCATTGGGCTCGCTGAAGAAACCGGGCAAATCATCCCCATCGGTTTATGGGTGCTGGATATCGTTTGCGCTCAATTAAAAGTCTGGCGGGAGCAAGCGGACAAGGAACATCTAATAGTCTCCGTCAATGTCAGCGCCAAGCAATTCCACCAGAAAAATTTCGTTGCTGATGTGCGGGCAGTCATCCAAGCCCACGGCATTAATCCCGCGCTACTGAAGTTGGAGCCTACGGAAAGTATTCTGTTAGACAATATAGAAGAAGCCGTGTTAACGATGACTGCCTTGCAGGAGATTGGCGTTAACTTTGCGTTGGACGATTTCGGTACCGGTTTTTCCTCGCTGCAATACCTGAAGAAATTGCCGCTAAAGCAATTGAAGGTGGATCAATCCTTTGTTAAAGATGTGCATAGCGACAGCAGCGATCAGGTGATCGTGCGGACTATCATTACTATGGCGCACAGCCTGAATTTAGAAGTCATTGCCGAAGGCGTGGAAACGCCGGAGCAATTGCATTTTCTGCAAGCGCATGGTTGTGATCAATTCCAAGGCTATTTGTTTGGCAAACCGGCGCCGATTGCGGAATTTGAGCAGAGTTTACGGAGTTTATCCGGGTCATAATTTTTGGGTTGCAAAAAGCCGCAGTTCACAGCGAAAAGCAATATGAAAAAAATGTTAGAGCGGGCCACGACCGCGACGTAGGCCTATCCAGATCTAATGGCCTTATCGTGGACAAGGCCCGCTCCTAAAAGTTTGTGATTTTGAATCTATTGGTCAGGCTATAGTGGGCTATAATTAAGCCGGTTTGAAAACCCAAGTGTTAACATAACGCTGTTTTCTATCCTTTAGCTAAACCTTATCCCTGCGTAAAATAATGAAAAGAAGAAATTCCGCACCCTTACAACAGCTCTCCCGCAACCAACAAGCCGCCGGCTCGCCGCTACTGGATAATCTGCATGGCCTGTATAAGCAAGGCCGATTTAAAGAAGGGTTGGCGTTGGCCGAAGAGGCGGGGCCTAAGCTGAATAAAAGCGCAGATATGCTGGATGTGGCCGGCATGTGCGCCTTCGCCTGCGATGCCGCGCAGCAAGCGGAAACCTATTGGCAGCAAGCCTTGGCTTTGAAGCCAAATGACGCGAATACGCATTTTCGGTTGGCCGAGTTGTTCGAGAAGAAAAAGCGCTTCGCCGAAGCGGAGGCCGGCTTCCGCAAGGCCACAACCTTAAAGCCGCAGTTTGCCGAAGCGCATTATAAGCTCGGCGAAATGCTGAATCGGCTGAATCGCCTGGATGAAGCGGAAGCCAGTTTTCGGCACGCGATTACCTTACGACCGGTCTATGACCAAGCCGAAGTTTCCTTAAGCATTCTTTTGCTTGGCCGCTGGCGGTTTCGCGAGGGTTTTAGCCGCTTGTGGCGGGTGTTGAGCAAGCACCGGCGGATGTCTAAGGAGAAGTAGGCGAGGGCGATACAACGCCGCCTGGCGCCCCCAACAAGGCCTCAAACTCCGCCAGCGGCGTAGGCCGGCCAAACAAATAGCCTTGAAATTGTTGGCAGTGTTCCGCAGCTAAAAACTCATATTGCTCTGCGGTTTCCACCCCTTTGGCCATCACCTCCATGCCCAGATGATCCGCCATAGCGATGATGGATTTCACGATGTTTTTGTCATTTTGATTATGTAATACCCTGTATAAAACGGTGGCTTATCATTAATTTGTAGGGGGTAGTATTTAACGGATAAAAGAAATGTGGACAAGTTAATGAAATTAGCTTGTATTTTCAATTGCATGCGCATGTGAATGGGTTAGTAATCTGGTTCAGTATCAAAAATACAGTCTTTGTTATATACTCGACTGAGCTTTGCTTTTTTATTTTGTGACTTTAACTCATGCCCATGTTGCTTATCCATCTTTCTGACATTCATTTTCGTTTCAACGAAATCCAAACTGCACAGGACCCAAATCGCCATCTTAGGGATCTTTTGCTTAAAGATGCGGAGGCTATGTGTAAGGAATTAAACACTAATCCAACTGCAATATTGATTTCAGGCGATATTGCATATTCAGGCGATAAAAGGGAGTATGATTTTGCCCTAAAGTGGTTGGAAGATTTTTGTGAAAAATGCGGTACGACTACAGCCAGCGTTTTTGTGATTCCAGGTAACCATGATGTTATAAGAAGTGTCGCGGCAAAGCCATTGATAAAAGCTTTGCATAAGAACTTTAAGACTACCGACGATAAAGATTTACAAGATGAAATTTCAACCCAGTTGGGTGATGAGCAGTCTGCAAGTCTACTTTATGCTTCAATAGCTGCATATAATAATTTCGCTCAAGCCCTTGATTGCTCTTTGTTACCGCCGGATCGGACTATCGCAAAACGTAATCTCATTCTTAATGATGGATCCATTTTACGTTTATTAGGTCTAAATTCAACTGTCGTATCAAGTTTAGAAGATAAAAAGGGTATCCTATCCTTATTTGTGGACACTGCCAGCTTTCAAATTTCTAAAGAAAATGGGGTGGAAAATGTTGTGCTATGTCATCATCCCTATTCCTGGCTGAGACTGGGGGATCAATTAGAAGATCATATGAATGGTGTAGCCCGAATTCAGCTTTTTGGACATGAGCATACAAACAGGATTGTTATGGAGCAACAGTACCTTAGAGTCTCTGCCGGTGCAACTCAACCGGACAGGCAGGAGTCGGAATGGCAACCTGGATATAATTTGATTCAGGTCGGTGTAGATAAGTCGGACAAAGATCGGTATCTTGATATACGCGTTCATATGCGGGTTTTGCAGTCGCGACCCGAGCAGTTTGTTTCAAAAATGAATGGCAGCGAAAATGTATTTCAGCACAAAATCAAATTGGACGTATGGGAACCTGATAGGGGAAATAAGTTCAACCGTGTCGATAATAGCATAAATTCAGTCACCCAAGACCTGGATCGCATGGTATCCGAGTCGGAAGCAGTTAGGAGTGATCCT
This sequence comes from uncultured Pseudomonadota bacterium, assembly GCA_963705975.1. Lineage (GTDB taxonomy): Bacteria > Pseudomonadota > Gammaproteobacteria > Methylococcales > Methylomonadaceae > Methylomonas. The sequence continues at coordinate 124,710 of CAVPMI010000065.1, read as the reverse complement.
ATGAGTACGCAGAGAGAAATCAGTATGCGGTTTTTTAAACTTACATTGAATCAAAAATCTCTGATAGCTGGTAGGTTGGAGCTTTTTGATGATGAAGATAGTAAACAACCGGATTTTGAACGGTTTAAGCGCGTTTTTATGCGGGCTCGCGAGCGTGGTTTGTTGGACCAACTCGAATGTGAAATTAATGCTATCAATCAAAGTAATTCAGTTACTAATCATTAGGAGAGATTAAAACGTGGGAAACCTTAATTTTGCTGAGAGATATGGGGTCGAGTTTATTGATCCAAGCCCGGAGCAGGTTCGGCTACGGCATAAAGGTTTCGAAAGTGCCCTAAAAAAACTTGACCAAAATAAGATTTATGACTTAACCCGCCTTTATTTTGACTTAGAAACAAAAAAATCTACTGATTGGTTTAAAGAAGCCTTTTATGACTATGATACAAGTTTCTCAATGGGGAACAAAAGGGAAGTTGCTGTTCTGGCTGCGTGTATACTTGTTGCAGCCGTTGAGGATGGCAATATTTCTGCCGGATTGGCACCGCTAACATCATCTGCCTTTGGTTGCCGTGAGCAGTTCTTGGAGAAGTTAAATATTATAAAGGACTGTGAGACCGCCCTGAATATATTATCAAATAAGGTGCGTCAATTTGAACAAGTCGATCTAACCAGCGTTGATGAATCTATTCAAGAGCCAGTTGCTGAGGAGCCAACAGAGGAAGAGCCTTCAGAAATTAATGTTGCAATACAGCCTTTATTGAAACGTCTGGCAAACCTTGAAGAAGAGCAATCCATACTATGGTGGTGTTTCAGTGGTTGGAGTAAAACCCTGGCTAAACCATTTGTTGAGCTAAAGCCAGCACTGATACCGGTAGTAGCAGCTTATGATCTGGCAAGTTTAACAAAACAAATACCAGGTCCTAATCCTGCGCCAGCTGTGTTGCTTCGGCTACTGCCGTCGGCTAAAAAGGGTAATAAATCCACAAAAATTTTGATTGCTGATGTGATCAATGCCAGTCTGGAAATTTCATGGGCAGATTTGTTTTTGAAACCATGCCTAACAGAATTAGCCGATTTATGTCCGGTTTTAACCTCACTTCGATTGGTTAAAGAATTAGGTAATTCAGCGCCGTGGCAAGAGGCTTTCAAAAAACAGGTAGGGATTGATGCCAATGTCAGCTTTTTACCATTAGATTTAGCAATGCAAGTTTATCGTGAAATGCAACTACTTTCATTATATTCGGATTAGCTTATATGGTGATTATATCCGAGCAGGCCCTTTGTAATAATGCATCCTGTGATGTGCGCAGGACAGGTGCTTGTGCTGAAGGGCATGCGCCATTGGAATCTTGTCCTTTTTATGGGCAATTGTCGGAAGCTGATAACGATTTTGACGGTGCAGGGGATGCACCCGCTTCTCAGACTGATAAAGAACATGATAAAAATCATGTTAAATTACCATCTGGCGAAGCGCTGGAAGTTGCAGAAGTTGATCAGATTCTAAAACAAAAACCTATAAAACTAATTTCTATTGTCGGTGACTCCGGTACTGGTAAGACAACTTTAATTAAGGCTATTTACGATCAGTTTCTTCGTGGTCGATTTGCAGGCTACCATTTTGCAGGTAGTCGAACATTAATAGGATTTGAACGAAAAATACACCCATCCCGAGTTGACTCCGGTCGGGTAAAGCCGGATACAACGCATACTTCGCTGGCTGAGGGCCTTGGTTTTTTTCATTTTGCTCTTGTAGTTGATGGGCAACAGGATAGAATTGAACTTATGCTGTCAGATCGTGCGGGTGAGGTTTACCGGAATGCTCGGGATAAGATAGACACTGTTAGCGAATTGATCGAGGTCGTAAAGGCTGATATGTTGGTGTTATTGGTAGATGGCAAACGCTTGGTTAACCGGATGGAACGTCAGAACGCAATCGCAGCGGTGCGAGGATCGTTAAGAGCGTTTTTGGATGGTAAGGCCCTAAATGGAAATTCCCGGGTACAAATTGTGACGACAATGATGGATTATATTGATGCGTATCCAGCAAAGGCCGAGTTAAATCAGCACTTGGATAATTTTAAGCAAGAACTACAAAAATTGTTTACTAGCCGTTTAGCTGAATTATCGTTTTACGAGGTCGCGGCGCTTGATTCAAGCTGTTTAAAGGGTGTTGATGAATTATTTTTAAGCTGGTTTGTGAAATCTCCTGAGATTGTTCAACGGCAGGAAAGGTATGCTGAGTTGCCGTTAACAAGCGAATTTGATTTTTTGTTGGTTCGGACACATTGGGATAATTTGCCGTGACCGATCATATTTACCATGCGATTATCGGCTTGCCTGTATCGGGCAAAACAACTTTTTTGGCTGCACTTTGGCATTTGCTTGAGTCAAAAGAGATTGATACACAATTGTGTTTAGATTATGTTGAAGGTGATACAGAATATCTCAATAGAATTGCCGATTGTTGGCGGACATGTACAGAACTACCTCGTACTCCACTGTCCGCAGGTGAAATTGATATTTCAATCTTGATACATGAGCCAATTTCTGGTCGGAAAGCTAAACTAGGGTTTCAAGATTTAGCCGGCGAATCATTTGTTGAGCAAGTATCTGCTAGGTTTTGTAAAAAAGCTTATGTTGATAGCTTTACTGGTGATGGTGGGGTTATGCTTTTTCTTAATGCAAATCGACCCCCAGACGGTATATCAATCAGCGATGTAACAGATACGTGGCATGAAGAGGAAGTGGATACACCCATTGTTGAGCAAGAATGGAAACCAAGCTTAGTTCCGCATCAGGTTCAGCTTGTAGAATTGCTCCAGTTTTTGCAACAAGCGCCATTTTTGAGGAAACAACGCCGCCTTGCCGTTATTGTTTCAGCTTGGGATGTGGTCATTAACTTACCCGATTCACCGGAAGAATGGCTCAGTTTAAATCAGCCCTTACTTTATCAATTTATTCTGACCAATTCAGACAGTTTTGATTTTCGTATCTACGGTATATCAGCGCAGGGCGGATGCATTGGCAATGAACTAGAAAGAAATGAAGTGGTAAGAAATCAATTACTTGATAAAATAAAACCAAGCGAACGTATAATGTGTGTTGGACATAATGCTCAGCCGCATGATTTAACTGCTCCAATTCATTGGCTTATGGCGGGAAGTTAACTTTATGCAAGAACGACAGGCCAGCCCCATTTCGTTACATCAGTGTCTGTTTGGATATGATAACGGGCATCGCTTGCTTGCGTCATCGATAAAGTTGTCCAGTGAGTCACATTCTGTACTTTTGCCGCTTAGTGATTTGGTGCCTGGCTTAAATATTAGCGAAGTGGGCAGTTATTGGACGGGGTTTCCGTTACGTGATTTAAAACACTATGCGTTAATGAGAACTTGGCCTGCTCCTGAAATGTCAAGGCCAGGCTGTGTATGGACACATGTGATTATGGTGAGTTTTGCCGATATTGCCCGCTTCACTGATTTGGGTTTGTTAAGATATTTAAGTAACCGTCCCATTTTGTCGCAGGGATACGATAGTTTCTCTAATTCAATAAGCATAGATTTGGCAGAGTTGTCGCCACTCAATTGTGTTGACGAAAATCTGGTAAATCCAATTCAAGTTTTACCTTTGATCCGAGCTGTTTACGCTAAATATAATGCCGATATTGAAACTAAACCCGGTGAATTAGATGAAGCAATTTTCGGCTTTTGGTCGCAACAATGGCCGCGCTTACGCAGATCTTTTAGTTTCAGAACCGCATCCAGTAGACTCGAAACATCCTATCCAGGTGTGCGCTTTGATATACGTTTAATTGTTGGTTCCGAAAAGAAAAAAATTGTGGAAGCCGATTTATTGGCTAACATGAAAACTTGGGAAGCTGAAGCGGTACAAGATATTTGTAATGGCAATTCGAAAAAACTTCGTCAATTTTTATGGCGCTACGGTTCTGATTTAAATAACGGACGTGAAAGATACCATTTGCTTGCAGAGTTGTATTATGAAACGCGTGTTGAGCTACTACAAGGTAAAAAGCTTGAAGCAATTATTGAATTGATCACGCGTAATATTCCTGATCCGCTTGATAGTTTAACTTTGAAAAAAGACTTAGTGTCGTGTGGAAACAATCAGTATTCACTTTTACCTACTACAGATGCTATTGATACACTGGCATTTTTCTTTAGCCACCCAGATTTAGAAGCTCTGCCGTTACCACCGCTACAAATTTGTGATCATATTCTAGATTCTTGGAAAACCAGGCAAGAAGACATATTAAAACTTTCGTTAAATGCTGCTATGCAATATACAAAGTTGTCTGATGTAGTTTTGCATAAACTTGCTTCGATTGTGGAATCGTCTTTTTTACTTTCTTACAGTAAACTATACCCCGAGTTTAGGCGGCGTTTAATAGAGTTGAATCCAAGTTTACTTTTGTCTGAAGAGTTATTCAATATACCTCAGGCCGAGATGAATGTTTTGATAGCCTTGGCATTAGATATTCAGCCCGATTTAATTGATAAGTTACTCAGATATTTATTACGCATCAATGATGAGTTTTCAGCAAAAGAAATGATGCGTCGTTTTCCAATAAATGTAGTAAAGGCATCTGCCGAACGTTTGCTTAGCACGGTTGAAGATAATGATGTCAAACTGCCATTTGCATGGCGACGAGAACTTGCGAGGAACGCTGAAATATTTCTGAATGCTGGTATTGTCGAAAATGCGAATTCAACACGCTACCTTTTTTTAATTGCTGAGTTATTGGGCTTTGATAGTTGCGGTGTTTTGAAAGTTGGGCCGAGACCTTGGGTTTTAGCTTTAAAATTTTCTCAAGATAATGTTGCAGGTAATGACCGGCAAACTTTTCTAGCTTTTCTTTTGGTATTGGCTATTCACAATCCTGTTTCTGGCACTGAGTTACTGTTTGAACGTGCATTTAAGGCTGTACATATTGATATTTCTAAATCAAGACTTTCAACTGTTGGACAATCATTATTGTTAAAGTATCTACCTGAAATTGCTTGGTACAATAGCTGGGATACTTGTAAGCGTCTTAGGATCGCAGTAATTTCTGCATATATAAGAGGTAACCTTGATCCAATGAGCTTTCATAAATTGACCATTGGGGATAAGGCCTTGATGGAGCATGCCAATAAGTCTAAAAAAGGGCAGATGTTACTAAATAAAGTTTCTGTTGAATTGATAGATGTTGCTGCTAGAGTATAGCTATTAAGAATGACTAGCTTACATTGATTTACAAAGCCGCTTGTTCCGCCAACAAGGCCTCAAACTCCGCCAGCGGCGTAGGCCGGCCAAACAAATAGCCTTGAAATTGTTGGCAGTGTTCCGCAGCTAAAAACTCATATTGCTCTGCGGTTTCCACCCCTTTGGCCATCACCTCCATGCCCAGATGATCCGCCATAGCGATGATGGATTTCACGATGTTTTTGTTATTTTGGTTGTGTAATACATCCCGAATAAAACCGTGGTCTATTTTTAATTGCTCAATCGGGAGTTTGGTCAATCGCGACAGGGAAGAATAACCCGCCCCGAAATCGTCCATCGCAAAACACACGCCGATCTCATGCAAGGCTTTCATCTTCAAAGCAATGTCGTCAATATCGTTCAACAGCATGGTTTCGGTCAGTTCCAATTTCAGGCGCGCCGGGTTGATTGCGGTTTGTTGCAGTAATTGACATACTTGTTCTACAAAATCGTGTTGCCGAAATTGAATGGCGCTGATATTCACCGCCAGTTGTAAGTGCTCAGCACCCAGCATGTTTTCCCACAATTTAAGTTGGCGGCAGGCGGCTTTCAACACCCACAGGCCGATAGGCAGTATCAGGCCGGTTTCTTCGCTGAGCGGAATAAATTCGCGGGGCGTCGTCAAGCCGTGTTCCGGGCGGCGCCAGCGGATTAGGGCTTCCGCGCCGATAATCCGTTGTTGTTGATAAATCTGCGGCTGGTAATACAGCATAAATTCGTTTTCGCTCAGCGCCTGGCGTAAATCGGCTTCCATTGCCACTCTGGCGTTGATTTTAGCCTGCATGCGTGGGTCGAAGAAACGCAACGCGTTACGGCCGGCGTTTTTGGCTTGATACATGGCGATGTCAGCTTGCTTTAATAATTCGTCCAGACCTTGCTGCTGACCAAGAAAAAATGTGACGCCTATGCTGGAGGTGCTGCGATAGTAATGTATCTCCAGTAGATAGGATTGGCTCAGCGCCGCCAGAATTTTTTTACCAATGTTTTCGGCGATGTTTTCCGCTTCAAAGGCATACGTGCTGAGGTTTTCCAGCACGACCACGAACTCGTCGCCGCCCAGACGCGCAACAGTATCTTCCAAGCGTACGCAACTGCTCAAGCGTTCGGCGACATTTTTCAGCAACAAATCACCAATGCCATGGCCTAAGGAATCGTTCAAGCCTTTGAAATTATCCAGATCGATAAACAACAGTGCGCCGCGTTGGCAACTGCGTTCGCTGGCAGCCAAGGCTTGTTGCAATCTGTCTTGCAACAGCCGCCGGTTTGGCAACCCGGTCAAGGGGTCGTAAAAAGCCAGACGTTCAATTTCTTCGGCAGCCAGTTTGTTTTTACTGATGTCGATATGCGTGCCGATATAATGCGTGACCAAGCCTTCGGCATTTTTTACGGCCCAAATACTAAGGTAGTAAGGGTTGATTTCGCCGTTCTTGCACCTATTCCAGATTTCACCCTGCCAAGCGCCGGATTCACCTAGTGTTTGCCACATTATGCTGTAAAACCTATCGTCGTGCAGGCCGGATCGCAGAACGCGCGGCGTCAGGCCTAATACTTCGATAGGCTGATAGCCGGTGGTGTCAACGAAGGCCTGGTTCACCCGTAGAATCACGCATTCGGCATCGGTAATCATCAGGCTGTGCCAGGATTCAAACGCCACCGCGGCGATGCGCAGTTCCGCTTCTATGCGTTGCTGATTCAGCAAGTTGTTATTCAAACAGGCGTTTTCTTGTTCTACATTCTCCAGGCGGCCTAGAACAAACAAACTAAGGCCTAGCATCGGGGTCGCCACTATAACGGAAGCTACGCCGCCAGTCAGCAGGTAATCGGCGCTGATGCGGCTATGCAACAGCATATCCATTAAGGCGACAACGCCCTCCGTGAGCAACAGCGACGCACAGACACCCGCTAGCCATAGATAGGCGCGATTGACGTTTTTAATGCGGATAAAATACGGATTCATAGCTATTTGCTTTTGGTGCAACTGGTTGTGTGTCACTTGGTCGGCGGTAAGACTCAGGTTTAGCAGTGGCCGTCGGCAAAAATGTCGGTGGGTAGTGCTTGAAAGAAAATCCCATTGCTTTATTGGGAGACTTAAGCGTTTGCGGTTTGAGCAATTTTGCAGCGTTTTGCCCTTAAATTTAACGCTAACGTGATTGTATAGAAAATTTAGGGGTTTGAAAATTGGACCTTGTGTGTATTGACAAAATTAAATTTTTATCTTCTGTTCAGTCAAAGCGCCGTCTCGCGACCTTTGTGGCGCGAGACGCATGGCGGTATTTTTGTATAGCGCACTTCACTAAGCAGGATTTTTTATCAACTTTTCCAGCAGATCGACGATTTGGTCTCGTTCAACTTTAATGGTTTTTAAGCGGATGTTGTTTTCGAGTCGCCATTCATAATCGCTGGGCCTATTCGTGGTTTTGATATTTTCCAAGACGATGGCCACAGCCCATTCCTGGCTGGGATTTCCCCGCAACACATGCGCCGCCCGTTGTTTCGCGCATCCTCCAGTTAGACTCAAGCCGCTTGTTCCACCACGCCCATAAAATTCATCCGCCGATACAATTCCCGGGCGTTGGCGACCGCTTGCCGATTATAAGCAGCGATGGCGTCATAATGTCCCGCCAGCCAGTCGTCGTAGACTTGGCCGCCATCGCCGGCTTTGCCGTTTAAGCCGAAGGCTTGCGTCAGTGCGTCCAGGCCGCCTTGTCCGTAACCGGGGCCGACGCCGGTCCAGACGATTTTGGTGTCGAACACCCGGTCGTCCCAAGGCTTGGCGTCGATGGGGATGTTTACGGTCGGCTTCACGGCATTGATGACGCAGCGCTGCCACAGAAAACGCAGGTCAAAACCGCTGATATAATGCCCCACCCATTTGGTGATGCGCAACGGTCCGCCGCAGCCGTCGTCCAAATCGGCCAGTTCCGCCATAAAGTTCTGTAATAAACCGCGTTCGCTGGCCTGCGCATCGCGCCAAAAGGCGATGACTTCGCCATCGTCCACAGCCCAGGCGATAGAGAAAATTTCGCCATGCAAGCCATCCAAGGCGGTTTGCCGATATTTTTTCTCGGCTTCGGCTTTTAAATTCTCCCGATACCATTTGGCGATGCTGTCCGGCTGACTATAGTTGGCTGGAGGCTTGATGCTCTGCGTTAATTGCGCGATCAAAGCCGGATTTTGGCTAGGGATGGTTTGGATATCAATAAATAAAGTCGCCATGGTTTCGCCTTGTGTAGCTAGGTTGCAAAAATGGGCAGGCCTCGCACCCGGTTGACGGTTTAGCTCTGATTATCAGGGCGAGGTGAACCGCTAAAATTTATTCCCCATTCCTGGGTAGCCGGATTATATTTTAGGCAGGGCTGAGCTAAGGTTAAAGTCAGTTTGCCTAAGCAGCTGTCATACAATCCAAGTCAAAAACCTGCTCAGCAGTATAAAATCTGCGTATAATTTAGCAAAATACTAAATTTTGTCAATAGCAGGATGCTAAACACTGGATGCAGAGCGCATGGCAGGCGCCTAACTACGCTGGTTTCCAAGCTCCGGCTTGGGAACCAGTGTAATTAATTGATTTAACCCCAATAAAAACTTGTATAGCCCGCGTATCTCCGATTAGTGTAGGGGTACCTTCGCGGTCTACGGAGCCAGTAGAAATAATGAAGGCCTGCCAGTGGTTTGGGTTTTAGAAAAATTGGATTGTAAATCACTGTAATTTCTTCGTGCTCTCCACGGCTTCGTGGTTAAATACTGCTTCTAGAATCATGCAAAATTTAAATCTCAAACCAACGTCCGATGAAAAGCACAGAACAAGTGGTCGCCAACGATATTGCAGACCAGCAAGCGATTGATTACAGCTTACTTTCCACCGCTGAGCAAACTAAGATCCTGAATTTGCAACAAGCCATTCTGGAATCTGTGGCGCTGGGGGGGGAGTCTATGGATGTGATTAACCAGATTTGCCGTCTGGAAGAACAGCTGTTGCCCAATGCCGTGGCTTCGGTGATGTTGTTGGATGACGCCGGCGAGTTTCTCAACGTTTATACCGCGCCCAGTGTGCCGCCAGAAGGTATTGCGCAGTTAAATGGTTTGCGCCCCGGTCCTGGCGGCGGCTCTTGTGGCAATGTCATCTATGGCCAGGAAGCGCAATTTGTCAGCAATACTTTTAGCGATGCGCGTTGGCTGGATCTGCGGCAACTGGCCTATAACTTTAATCTGTGCGCTTGTTGGTCGGTGCCGATTTATTCCAAAGCCCGCAAAATCATCGGCACTTTTGCGCTCTCCAGTTTTGAACATCGGGCGCCTAGCCCCTTTCATGTAAAGCTGCTGGATATAGGCTCAGCCATTATCGGCATCGTGCTGGAACGGCAACAAGCAGAACTTAACACGCAGCGCAATGAACAACGCTATCGCGATCACCTGGAACAATTGATTGCTGAGCGGACTGTGGAGCTGATGGATGCGCGGAATGAAGCAGAACGCTTGACCAGCGTAAAAAGTAGTTTTTTAGCGAATATGAGTCATGAAATTCGTTCGCCGCTAAATGCAATACTCGGCATCTGTTATTTATTGGAACAACGCCAGTTAGATACTGAAAGCCGGCAGTTGTTGCAGAAAATGCATCAATCCGGAGATTCACTGTTAGGCATTATTAACGATATTTTGGATTTTTCCAAAATCGAAGCCGGGCGCATTGAAATAGAACAAGCGCCTTTCAGGTTGACGTCTATGCTGGAACAACTCGCCAGCCATATGTCGGTGGTGGCAAATAGTAAAGATTTGGAGTTGATTATCAATCCGCCGCCGGTCGCAGTCGATAAGCTCATTGGGGATGGCTTACGATTGCAACAAGTACTGATTAATTTGGTCAGCAACGCCATCAAATTCACTTCTCAAGGCGAGGTCGAATTCTCCATCGCTATTGAACGTGTGCTTGAGCAGCAAATTTTTCTGCGTTTTAGCGTGCGGGATACCGGAATAGGTATTTCTCAGGAACAACAGCAAGACATCTTTTCCGCTTTCTCGCAGGCCGACGCCACTATTTCACGGCGCTTTGGCGGCTCAGGTTTAGGCTTGTGCATCAGTCAACAACTGGTCAAGCTTATGGGGGGAGACTTACACGTTAACAGCCAAATGGGCTGCGGCAGTGAATTTTGGTTTGCATTGCCGTTTCAATACGACGCCAGCGCGGAGCGCATACCGGCGCATCTGGCTAGTCTGGAACTACTGATTGCTGATGATTCGCAGAGCTGTGGCGAAGCTTTATTGAATACCGCTAGAAGTTTAGGTTGGGACGCTGATGTGGTGTCTTCCGGCGAAACCGCCCTCCAGCAAATAGTGACAGGTTGGGATGCCCATCATCCGTATGATGTGGTGTTGCTCGACTGGAAAATGCCCGGCAAAGATGGCTTGCAGACCGCGGCCGGCATTCATGAAACCTTGGAAAGGACTCACGCAGAATATAGAACGCCGCCCATTGTGATTATGGTGACCGCGCATGCCCGTGAAGAACTGCTGTCGCAGCCCGGTTTCGGGCATGTGGACGCCATACTGAGTAAACCGGTCACCCCGTCTGCTTTATATAATACCATTGCGACGATCATCAATCAGCGCGATCACATTGAATACCTGCCGCCGAAGGCGCATGCCGCCAAGCAACGCTTGCCAAATGTCCGGATTCTGTTGGTCGACGACAGTGAAATTAATCGGGAAGTGGCGCAAGGTATTTTAGAAGCAGAGGGCGCTACAGTGAGCTTGGCCGAAGACGGCCAGGCCGCGCTTGACTGGCTAAGCGCCTATCCTGACAGCGTGGATTTGGTTTTGATGGATATCCAAATGCCGCGCCTGGACGGCTATATGGCTACCCAGCAGATTCGCCAAAATCCAGCTTGGCAAAACCTGCCCATTATTGCCCTAACCGCCGGGGCTTTCGAGTCGGTGAAGAGCGCCGCGTTGGCGGCCGGCATGCAGGACTTTATAGCCAAACCTTTTAATGTTGAGCTTTTGTTAGCTACTATCGAACGTTTTACTCAGCACAAATTGTGCGCCTATGCGCAACTGCAGGCTAAAACGGCAGATAGCGAACCATCCCCAGCCTTGGAAACCGATAATGCCATAGCAAATAATCCGGTCAGGTCCGGTATAAATGTGGAGAAAGGTTTACAGCAACTGAATAACCCAGCGCTCTATCAAAAACTTTTGCTAAAATTTGCCGGCACTTATAGAAACGCCGGCCAGGAAATTGCCGACTGTCTCAGTCTGGCTGATACTGAAGCCGCAGCCGTTTTAAGCCATAAACTCAAAGGCGTAGCAGCTACCTTGGCATTGGTTGATGTCGAAGTCTGTGTTTACGAACTTGAGCGGGGGCTAAAAGCCGGAATGCCGAGTATTGAAATGGCTGAAGCCTTGCAACAGGCCATAGATGCAGCCTGTGCAGCCATTGCGCATTGGACGGCTGATGCCGGCCAAGCGCAGCCGCTGATTAGGCCTGAGGTAAATCCGGAACAGCTGAGCAAACTATTGGCGCAATTTTTAGCCGCCTTGGATCAGGATAATCCTGATAAAGCCGAGCCTTTTTTAGCACAATTGCAAGCTGGCATTCCCGATTCGGCGTTTAAATTACTCAGCGCCCAGTTGGCTGAGTTTGATTTTCGCCGTGCTGAAGAAATTACTCGAAGTTTAATACAGCAGCTAAACTTTAAGTAACATTCAGCACCCTGTGAAAGACACACAAAAAGTCCTTGATAAATACCGTTAAGTTAAGGCTTAACCGTTCGCCCTGAGCTTGTCGAAGGGTGAAGGGTTAAGCCGGTCATGGTTCGGCAAGCTCACCACGAACGGCTTAACTCGGTACTATTATTGGGTGACTTTGCCAGGTAGGCTGAATTTTACAAATTTAATTAACTTATAATATTTAAAGGCAATGAGTATGTCCGGACCCATCCTGATAGTCGACGATGAAGTCATTAATCTGGAAAATCTGCGGCAAATTCTAAAGTCCGAATACTCACTGGTCTATGCGCGTAGTGGTGCGGAAGCCCTGAACGCCACGGCAAAGCACCGCCCCAGCCTGATTTTGCTGGATATACAAATGCCGGATATGGACGGCTATGCGGTGTGTCAGGCTTTGAAAGCCAATCCTGAGTGTGAGGCTATTCCGGTGATTTTTGTCACTGCCTTGTCTGATGCGGGAAATGAAGCCGCCGGCTTTGCCGCAGGTTGCGTCGATTACTTAACTAAGCCGGTGGCGCCCAGTATCGTTAAAGCCAGGGTTAAAACGCATTTGTCGCTGGTGAGGATCTCGCAGTTGGAAAAAAGTCATCGGGATGTGATCTTTATGCTTGGGGAGGCCGGACACTATAACGATAGCGAGACTGGCGTGCATATCTGGCGCATGGCTGCTTATTCAAAAATACTTGCGCTGGCGATGGGTTGGACTCCTCAGGCAGCGGAATTGTTGGCGTTGGCCGCGACGATGCACGATACCGGCAAAATTGGCATCCCGGACGCCATTTTGCAGAAACCTGGGAAGTTGGATGAACTGGAGTGGCAAATTATGCGCGGCCATTGTCAAATAGGCTATCGGATTTTATCTAAAAGCGATGCGCCTATTTTTCGCTTGGCGGCGGAAATTGCGCTTTGCCACCATGAACAATGGAATGGCGGCGGCTATCCGCAAGCTTTGTTTGGAGAAACGATACCGCTGTCTGCCCGTATCGTCGCCGTTGCAGATTTTTTTGATGCCTTAACCATGCGCAGACATTATAAAGAGGCTTGGCCGGTGGACAAGGCGGTGGCGATGGTAAGAGAGGGCGCCGGCAAACAGTTTGATCCGGAAGTAGTTAGCTGTTTTTTAGATAACCAGTCAACTATACTGGAGATAAGAACGGGGTGGGAACGCAAAGTGGCGGAGGTAAATTAAGTGTCTGATTCTGAAGTTAGTAAAATCAGCGAATTATCTGCGCAACTTGCAGCAGAGACTGCTCGTTATCAGAGCTTGCTGGAAAAACATCAGCAAACGGAACGCGCTTATCTGGAGTTGTCTAACAGCTTGCCGCAAATATCCTCACAGGTGACCGGTGTCACTAAATACCAGCAGATAGAAAACGCTTTGCAACTGGAGAGCCAAAAAAACGCCGCCTTTTTGCGCAATGCCAGTGACGGCGTTACCATTATGGATAAGGACGGTTATTTGCTGGAATGTAGTGACGCCTTTTGCACTATGTTAGGCTACCCTCGTGATGAATTGTTGGGCATGCATGTTTCAGAATGGGATGTCGGCATTTCTAAAAGCGAACTGATGACTTTAGTGAAAGCGCAATTCGATCAACCCGTGCGCGCCTTATTCGAAACCCGCCACCGCCGCAAGGATGGCAGCATTTATGATGCGGAAATTAGTGGTTTTCCTATTGAGTTGAATGGTCAATGGATGTTGTTTAATTCGACGCGGGATATCACTGAGCGCAAAGCTGCCGATGAAAAAATGCGTTTGTTGCTCATTGAACATAAGAAGATACAGCAATTAGAAACCTATCGCAGTAAAGTGCTGGAGCAATTAGCGACCGGAGCGCCGGTGGCCGAGGTACTGACCTCCATAGTCTCCGGTATTGAAAGCATAGAGCCGACTATGCTTGGGAGTATTTTAATCTTGGACGCGGAAGGTAAACACCTGATTGTTGGCGCCGCGCCTAGCCTGCCCGAATTTTATAATGCCGCGATTGATGGGGTGGAAATCGGGCCGGAGGTAGGTTCCTGCGGCACGGTGGCGTATACCGGTAAACGCGTCATCGTCGCAGATATACAATCCCATCCTTATTGGGCCTTATTTAAACAGCTTGCTGCTGAGGCAAACTTGGGCGCTTGTTGGTCAGAGCCGATTCTAAGCACTACGAGTCAAGTGCTCGGTACGTTTGCGATTTACCACCGTGAAGCCTGTGCGCCAAGCGTAGAGGACATTAAAATTATCGAAACCGCAGCAAAACTGGCCGCTATCGCAATTGAGCAAGAATTGACCAGAGTAGAGCTGCAACAGCACCAAACTCAACTGGAAGTACTGGTCAAACAGCGCACCTTGGATTTACAAGCGACGCATGCCCAACTGCTGGACACCCAGTTCGCGATGGACGCTGCCGGCATTGGCATCCGCTGGCTAGATACACAGAGCGGGCAAATTGTTTATTCTAATAAGTATGCGGCAGAAATGCTGGGCTACAGCGTCGAAGAAATGCTGACGATGCGCGTGCAGGATTTTGACCCGAATTGCCCTACCGAACATTTACTGCAAGTTATTGAATTAATACGTGGCAGTGGCTATGGCCAAATCGAAACGCTGAATAGAACCAAAGACGGACGGTACGTGCCGGTGGACATTTCGCTGTATTATTTGCCCGAAAGAGCGGATATGCCGGCTAGACTTATAGGTTTCATCACGGATATCACCAGCCGCAAGCAGGCGGAATCGGCCTTGCGGCATGCCAAGTTGGCTGCGGACGCCGCGAGTCAAGCCAAGAGCAACTTTCTGGCAAACATGAGTCATGAAATTCGTACGCCGATGAACGCGATTATGGGCATGACGTATCTACTGCTGAAGAAAGGCAATCTAAGTAGCGAGCAAGTGGATAAGCTACAGAAAATCAATACAGCTTCCGATCATCTGTTGGCTATCATCAACGATGTGCTCGATTTAACCAAGATTGAGGCTGGAAAACTGTCGCTGGAAGAGACCGAATTCAACACGCTAGCCATCATTGATACCGCTTTGGCGCTTATTGCCGATCGCGCCGCCGCCAAAGGCTTAAAGTTAAAGATTGAACACGCACTATTGCCGATGAAACTGCTAGGCGACACCACCCGTCTACAGCAAATGCTGCTTAACTATTTGAGTAATGCGGTCAAGTTTACCGAACAAGGAGGCATTACGCTCCGCATAGGCGTGCTTGAGGATCGGGCGGAGGATTTGTTACTCAAATTTACCGTGCAGGATAGCGGCATGGGTATCAGCGCCGAGCAGAAATCCCGGCTGTTTAGCGTGTTTGAGCAAGCGGATAATAGCACCACCCGCAGATATGGCGGTACCGGTTTAGGGCTGGCGATTAATCGCCGTCTCGCCCAACTGATGGGCGGGGAGGTCGGCGTGGAGTCGCAATCTCAGGCAGGTAGTCAGTTTTGGTTTACTGCCCGGCTGAAAAAGGCCCCGGCGCAGGTGCTGCCGGCGCGGTCATTTGAGAATGCCTTGCCTGATACGACTGAAGCGTTGCTGCGCCGACAGCATAGCGGTAAACGTTTGCTGGTTACCGAGGATATAGACATCAACCGGATGTTGGTCGAGGAAATCCTGGCGGAATCCGGTTTGAGCATCGCTTTTGCTGAGGATGGCCTGATTGCTCTGGCAAAAGTGCAACGCGAGCAGTTCGACATTATCTTGATGGATGTGCAGATGCCGAATATGGATGGTTTGGCCGCTACTCGCGCCATACGGCAATTGCCCGGCTACGTTGTGACGCCTATCATCGCGATGACCGGCAATGCTTTCAATGAGGATCGCATGCTGTGTTTAGGGGCGGGCATGACGGACTTCTTAGCCAAACCGATACGCGCCCAGGACTTGCAGGAAACCTTGTTGAAGTGGCTATAGGAAGGCGATGCTATCAAGATAAGTTCAGCGAGAAATTCCAATGAAAAAGAATGTAAGCAATATCGAAAGCTAACCCTGGATCCCGGCAATTTGCCGCCATTAACGGCGCAGCAACGCGGAGAACTCGAAGCGATAGCCAGCTTGCCGGATGAGTTTATCGTCTATAGCAATGCTCCCATGCTAAGCAAGGTTGGGAAGGGCTTTTTAGCTATGGTAGCCATGCTGGAGATCTGACTTTTTGCAAACAACCTAATGTTTTTCCCTAACTTCGGCTGGAAAAAAATCATAGCTGAACTAAGCTTTCAGTAAAGTTAAACATTATAGTAGGCAGGGAAATCGGACTTCTATGCGTGTTTATTGGATTTCTCACTTCCTAAAGGAAATTATGCAAACCCAAAATCCCTCATTTATGGAAAGGCGTTTCGTCTACGGCCTGGTGTTCCGCGTCATGCATTGGGCGGTGGCATTGTGCTTTATACTGATCGTCGGCTTGATTTTTTCCCGTTATTTGATCGATGACCCGGCCGTGGATAAACTGATCGTCGGCTATCATCGCAGCTTTGGCCTAGTCGCGCTGACCTTGGTGGTGCTGCGCCTGACCTGGCGCTTGTTTTCCCGCGATTTGCCTTATACCGGCAATAATCCGATGCTGCAAATCGTCGCTTCGGCTTCCCACGCCATTATGTATCTGCTGCTGCTGTCCACGCCGTTTTTTGGCTGGATGGAAGCCAGCGCCCGGCATAAACCGGTTTTCATCTTTGGCTATCCTTTGCCGATGCTGGTAGAACGCAATCTGGAGCTGGCCGAACAATTGCAGGTATGGCACAAAAATTTGGGCGCCTTATTTTGCATTATTGTCTGCATCCATATCAGTTCGGCATTGTGGCACCATTTCGTCCGGCGGGATGGCGTACTTTACGCGATGCTGCCCTGGCGCGTGTTGCGCAAACCGAGAACTCAGCTTGAGCCGGCGCCCGAACAGACCCATGAACCCTCATCTTTTAATTGATTACGGCTATCCGGAAATGCATATGCGTAAACTCTGTAACACCTTATTTGTATTGGCATTAAGCTTATGTAGCTTGCCGGCGTCGGCCTTGCCCAGCTTTGCCCGGCAAACCAATCAAGAATGCTCCACCTGCCATATCGGCTCGTTTGGTCCGCAACTAACGCCTTACGGCATGAAGTTTAAAATCGGCGGCTATACCGAAACCAATGTCAGCGATGCGCCGCTAATTCCTTTGTCCGGCATGGCTTTGGCCGGTTTTACCAATACCAATGCCAATCAACTGCCGCCGCCCTCCGGGTTTAGTTCCAACAATAATGTCGCGCTGATGCAGGCTTCGGCTTATGTGGCCGGTAAACTTTACGATAATATCGGTTCGTTTGCCCAAGTGACGTATGACGGCGTGGCCAATGCGTTTCATCTGGACACCGTGGATCTGCGTTTTGCAAAAGAGATGAACTTATTCGAGCAGGATTTTACCCTGGGGTTGTCGCTGAATAATAATCCGACCTCGCAAGATCCGTTTAATACCACGTCTGCCTGGCGCTTTCCGTTTGCTTCGAGTTCCTTGTCGCCAGCGCCGGGCGGCGGCGGACTTTTGGGCGCCACGCCGGTTATCGACGGCTTGTTGGCCGGGAAAGCCTTCGGCTTGACTGCCTATAGTTTTTTGGATAATGGCCTGTATGTCGAATTCGGCGGCTATATGCCCTCCAGCCCCAAATATCAGGTGGCTACCGGCGTGGCAGAAAACGCCACCTATTTGTATGAAGGCTTAACCGGTTTCGCGCCGTATTGGCGCTTGGCCTATTTAAAAGATATGAAAAAATCCATGTTCACCGCAGGCTTTTTTGGCATGAAAGGCAATCTGCGGAATATATTAAATCCTGTCGGCCAGGCCGATCAGTTTATGGATTGGGGCTTCGACGGTAATTATCAATATTTGGGCACCCGCGAGCATGTGTTCGCGCTGGGCGGCTCTTATACCCATGAAACGATTAACTGGGGGCAAACCTATAATCAGGCGGCGCTGGGGTTGGCGCAAAATCCCACCGCCAGCTTGCAGGAGATTAGAGTAGCCGGCTCCTACCATTATGCGAAAACCTACGGCGCTACGATTAGTTTTTTTGACTTTCTCGGTTCCTCGGATGCTATGTATTACCAGAATAATCAGAGTTTAGGGTTTAATTCCGATAGACCGGATTCAAACGGCCTGATCTATCAACTGGATTGGACGCCGTTCGGCAAGGAAAATTCCTGGGGCGCCTATTATGCCAATCTGCGGCTGGGCGCGCAGTTTACCGCGTATAATAAATTTAACGGCAGTTCCGCCGGCGCCAGCGGCAATAACACCGCCTTCATTTTTGCCTGGACAGCGTTTTAATGCAACTAGTTGATTACAAACCTTGTAGGAGCGGGTCTCTTGCCCGCGATTAAGGCCTAACCAGCCCTAAAGGCCATATTGCGGGCAAGGCCTGCTCCTACATTTTTTCTTTTCGCTGCATAGTTACCAACCATCAATTAGATTTATAGTGAGAGTGTTACATGTTTAAATCCAAGTCAAAAATCATCCTGCCGGTCTTGCTCGCTGTGGCTTGTGCGTACAACAAACCGGTATTTGCCGCCGGCGACGCCGGGGCCGGCAAGCAGGTATTTGAAGAAGAATGCTCTGAATGCCACAGCATCCAGGGCAAAAACAAAAAAGGCCCGACGCTGACCGCCGTATTCGGCCGCAAAGCCGGCACGGTTGCTGATTACGCCGAATATTCGGATGGCATGAAAGCCAGCGGCGTTACTTGGTCGGAAGCGACATTGGATCAATACCTGACCATGCCGCGTAAATTCGTGCCGGGCGCGAAAA
This sequence comes from uncultured Pseudomonadota bacterium, assembly GCA_963705975.1. Classification (GTDB taxonomy): domain Bacteria; phylum Pseudomonadota; class Gammaproteobacteria; order Methylococcales; family Methylomonadaceae; genus Methylomonas. Next base: position 105,960 of record CAVPMI010000065.1, on the reverse strand, counting down.
TGAAATACGAAGGACTTGCCGACGCTAAAGCAAGAGCTGACCTGATTGCCTTTATCACTACCCTAAAGTAAAACGGAATTTTGCATGGTCGGCAGCAGTTCTGAGGCGCTAAAAGGAGAAATGGCCGGCGAGCCGAAGTGGGCGATACCGCTGTATCGTTGGCTGTCGCGCTGGAAAATCGCCCAAAGGATGTGGGCCATCTCTATCCTGTCGCTTTCGCTGTTTTTCGTCTCGGCCGGTATCGGCTGGTACGGCTTAAGCGCCTCCAGAGACTCGTTGGAACGCGTGTTCAGCGAGCGCGCCGTGCCGCTGCAAAATTTGTCGACGTTGCAAAAAGCTGTGTTTAAAAACATCAATGACTTACAGCAGGGCTGGGAACATGCGCCGGGCAATCCCAATGCGATCATGCATCAAGATCATCAGGTACTGGATCACACTCGGCCTATCAAAAAGCGCCGGGTGTTGATTGATAAATTGTTGACCAGCTATTTGACCAAGCCTGGGAAAACCTCGGAAGAAACTGCGCTAGCGGCTGACTTCCAAAAGGCTTATCAAGCCTGGGACGCCATATTTGCCGAGGCCTTGCAGGATTTGAGCGCCGAGAGCTTTAATTCGGATGTGCATCGCCGCTTTCTGAAAGCTTTTGACAACGAACTGGATATTGTCAACGAAATTCTGGATGGCCTGATCGGGCTGCAAGGCCGTGTCGCCAAGGAGGAGTTTGATGTTGCCGAAGCCGCGTTCAATCGCAATCAAAAGATCTTTAGCGCCTTATTCATAGGCGGTACCTTTGTGGTATTGCTGGCGGTTTTTCTCACCGTGCGGCATATGCGCAATTTGCTGGCGGATACCTCGCAGGCGGTGGAAGCTATCGCTACGGGCGATCTTAGCATGGATGTGCATCAATTTGGCCAGGATGAGCTGGGCGAAATGACTAAAAGCATCGCGGTGATGCGGGATAAGCTGATCGATATCATCCGCGCCTTATTAAGTGACGTGGAAACCTTGCGCATCGCCGCCGCAGAGCTCTCGATAGTAGCCGCTGATAACGCTAGAGACGCCGGCGAGCAGTTGGAACAGACCAGGGAAGCAACCCGTTCGGTGCAGAATCTGGGTAAGTCTATAGAAAAAATCGAAAGCTTTGTGGCCTTGGCCGGCGATGTTACCCGGGAGTCTGAGGGCAAGTCCCGGAGTGGCGGCAAAATTATAACGGAGACATCCTTGGAAATGCAGTCTATCGCCGAAGTGGTGAACGAGGTCTCCAATATGGTTTATGAATTGGATAATTATTCGCAGCACATCTCCGGCGTGACAAAAGCCATTAATGGGATTGCGGCACAGACCAATCTATTGGCATTAAACGCCGCCATTGAAGCGGCGCGGGCCGGTGAGGCCGGTAAGGGCTTTGCCGTGGTGGCGACGGAAGTGCGGAATCTTTCCGAGAAAACCGCTAATTCCACGAAAGATATCAATGAAGTATTGGGCAAGATCCAAAATAGCATCGCCGCGACCCGCAGAAAAATGGATGTCGGGGTGCTGCATGTGGAGTTAGGCGCTAAGCTGACGGCATCCGCCGGCAAAGCCATCCAGGAAATTCAGGTAGGCTCCGAGCAGGTTATGGGCGCGGTAAGCCATATTGATGAGGCTTTTCACGAGCAAGCCGGCTATAGTAAAGACATTGTCAACATTATTGCCACGGTGGCGGACACCACGGCCCGAAATATGGATTCCACTGCACGCTTGGCCCAGTCGGCCGTGAAACTGGAAAGTTTATCGAATGACTTACATGGCTTAGCAAATCGGTTTAAATTAGGAAAATGAATATGAGAATTTCTCATCGCTTGTGGTTTATCTCCGGTCTGTCGTTTGTGCTATTTATATCCGCGGTTGGCATCGGTTGGTGGGGAATGAAGTCTTCCCGTGATTCGCTGGCGCGGGTGTTTGAGCAACGCGCCATCCCTATGCAAAATTTAGCCGCCATGCAGAAAGCTATACTGAATAATTGCGCCGACATCCTGCGCGGTTATCAGCATGATCCAGCCGGCGCGCAGTTGGCCTTGCATAAGGAGCATGCGGTGTCTGACCATACGGCGAGAATAAAAAAACGCTTGACCTTAATTGATAAGCTTTTGAGCGGTTATCTTGCTACTTCCGGTAAGCTCGACGAGGAAAAAAATCTCGCCGCCGATCTGGAAAAGACCTATCAGGCATGGAGCCCAGTATTTGCCGACGCTTACGCAGATTTAAAATCAGAGACCTATAGCCCGGCAGTTTTGGCGGCATTTTTGCAAGCCAATGATAATGAGCTGGATATTCTCAATGAGACTTTCGATGGCTTGATTGGCTTACAGGGACGCATCGCCAAAGAGGAATATGAAATGGCTGAAACGGTGTTTAAGCGGAATCAGACCATCTTTGCCGGCTTGCTGTTAATCGGCGTAGTCGGTGTTTTCGGCATGGTTTTTGTCACTATACGCTATATTTCTAAAGCCCTGTTCGCAGCCGGCTGCGTTGCCGAAGCGATTGCCAACGGCGATTTGACTATCCAAATCGAAGCATCCGGCAAGGACGAACTCGGCGAGTTTGTCAGCAAGCTGAAACGCATGCAAAATAACTTGATCACTTTGGTCAGCGACATCAGCGGCATCGTGCAGGCCGCCGAACAAGGCGATTTAAGCCAGCGTATCGAAACGGCTGATAAACAGGGGTTTGGTAAGGACATAGGCCAAGCTTTAAATCAATTGATGAGAACTACCGATACCAGTCTCCAGGACATTTGCCGGATTTCCGGGGCTCTGGCTGCCGGTGATTTGTCGCAACACGTTGACGCCAATTATCCGGGAACTTTCGGACAAACCGCTGAAGCGATAAACGCCACGGTCACGGCTTTAAATCATGTTATTGATGAAGTGCGCGAGGTGGTCAATGCCTCCTCGCAAGGTGATTTTAGTCAGCGTCTGGAGGCAGAGCATAAACAAGGTTACGCGAAAACCCTGGCTGAATTACTTAATAGCCTGTGCATTACCGCCCATGAGGCGCTGTGTGATATTTCCCATGTCGCTAAAGCGCTGGCTGAAGGCGATTTAACGCAAAAAGTGGAGCACAACTATCCCGGCTTATTTGGCGAAACTGCGCAGGGCATCAATATCACTGCGGATAACCTCCGCGATGTGATCAGTCATGTGGTCGCCACTGTCAATGACATTACCCTGGACGCCCGGAAAATAGCCGGCGGTAATCAAAATCTGGCGCACCATGCTGAAGAACAGGCGACTAGCCTACTTGTCACCGCCGCCAGCATGGAGCGGATTACCTCCATGGCGCAACAGAACGCCCAAAGCGCCAACCAGGCCAACGATCTGGCGCAAGCCGCCTCGAAACTGACGAAGCATGGCGGCGGCGTGGTGAGCGCCTTGGTAGAAACCATGTCGCAAGTGCAGGTGAGTTCTAAAAAAATCGCCTCCATTATTAGCGTTATCGATCAAATTGCCTTTCAAACCAATATCTTGGCCTTGAATGCGGCGGTGGAAGCCGCGCGAGCGAAGGAACATGGCAGAGGCTTTGCGGTAGTTGCCTCCGAAGTGCGTTTATTGGCGCAACGCTCCGCATTGGCCGCCAAAGAGATTTCCATGCTGATTTTCGAATCAGCGCAGAAAGTCGAGCAAGGCACGCTGCAAACTCAGGAGGCCGGGGAGGCGATGGATAATATCCTGAAATCAATCGCCAGCGTTGCGGCTATCGCCACTAATATCAGTAAAGCCTCGCTGGAGCAGACGGCAGGCATTGTTGAAGTCAACCAGGCCGTTATGGAAATTGATAAAACCACGCAACAAAACACTGTATTAGTGGATGCTGCAGCCGCTACGGCCAAATCTTTGGAAACTCAGGCGCAACAGCTGCAGCAGCAGGTGGCGAGCTTTAAATTGGGGTAGAGCGTCAGCGAAACCCATCAATGTAGGTATTGTTGTCGTAATATTTGTTAAAATTCCAAGCTATTTTAAAAAAGTTTGGTAACTATTCAGCATTATTATTAAGATTTAAAACCCTACCCTGTAGGTATGCGCCGCCCGTTGGTTGGCGCTCAGCGCAAGCCTGTTCCTTATGCTACCCAATTTTGCTGTAGGGCAGGGGATGAAAACTCCAAATAGCTCAGGGAACGGTGATAATGCCAAAAAATCGATTCTAGCAAGAGAATTCCGATTTATTCAACAACTTTGGGCAAAACTGTAAGTTTCATAAATTTTACACATTTCTTTCAATCTATTTACACCTTTCATCTCTAATTTAAGTAGAGATGGTTGCCAATTTATAATATGACTATATAAGTAAAAACAACAAACTATTTTAAATTTCAGAACCGTTTAAATTTGCTCTCGAAGGCAAGGTGTTGAGATTTTGGGATCGGCGAGGGATACAGAGGTATAGTAGGCATGGATGTATTTTCGGCAATTGCTCCTGCATTGCTCTACCTCCTGCATCCATGCAGTCGACGCCGGCCTCTGAAACCCTCGCCGATCCCAAAATCGTCGGTTACCGGTATCTTAAATTACATTAACGGTTTTTAAAATGGTAATGCATTTTTACTTAGTTGAGTTACAAAGCCTGATTGTCATGGCAAAAAGTGAACGTTAAAAATTAACTTAATTTTTTGTTATATCAAAAATAGCATGGAACTTTAGTATTGTTTATAAACTTAGTCACTAGTATTTTTACTTCACTTTAGTTTTCTATTTGATAAATACAATGCAGAAACGAAGGTCTTCCATACAGCAGCCACTCTCGCCTATTGCAAAAGAATCTAAACAAAGCTCAGCAATGATACAGCGCAATACTAAGAAACTGGAACTAGCCTTTACGCTGCATCAGCAAGGTCAACTGGATCAGGCGGAAGTTCTCTACAAAAAAATATTACAGTCTCAGCCACAACACTTTGATGCATTGAGACTATTGGCCACGCTTGCTAGACAACGAAAAAATTTAATAGCCGCTGTTGAGCTTTTCGACCGAGCGCTTAAGGTTAATCCAAATCACTCAACTATCCTCATCAGTCGCGGCAACGCTTTGCTTGAACTGAATCGCCCAGATCTAGCTCTTGAAAGTTATGAGCACGCCCTGGCAATCAAACCCGATAATGCGGAGGTGTTCAACAACCGAGGCATTGCCTTGTTTGAGCTAAAACGCCCTGAACAAGCGCTAGATAGCTATGACCGCGCTATCGGGTTCAAGCCAGACTATGCCGAAGCGCTGTATAACCGTGGCAACACTTTGGTTGAGTTGAAACGCCCTGTCCAAGCCCTGGAAAGCTTTGACCAGGCTTTGACGATCAATCCCGACTACCCGGAAGCCCTCAATAATCGTGGCATTACCTTGGTTGAGCTAAAACAACTCGAACAAGCCCTGGACAGCTATGACCGTGCACTGACGATTAAGCCCAACTACGCGGAAGCACTTTACAATCGCGGCGCCGCCTTGACCGAACTGAGTCGTCCTGAACAGGCGCTGGAAAGCTATGACCGCGCTTTGATGATCAAGCCCGATTATGCGAAAGCGCTCAATAATCGCGGTATTATCTTAGTTGAGCTAAAACGTCCCGAACTGGCGCTGGATAGCTATAACCGCGCACTGGCGATCAAGCCAGATTATGAGGAAGCGCTCAACAATCGTGGTACCGCCTTGGCTGAACTGAATTGCCATGAACAGGCGCTGGAAAGCTATGACCGCGCGCTGACGATCAATCCTCACTATGCGGAAGGGCTCAACAATCGCGGCGCCGCCTTGGCCAAACTGAATCATCCTGAACAGGCGCTGGAAAGCTATGACCGGGCTCTGACCATCAAGCCTGACTTTGCGGCAGCTCTCAACAATCGTGGTACCGCCTTAGTTGATTTGAATCGTCCCGAACAGGCGTTGGAAAGCTATGACCGCGCACTGGCGATCAAGCCTGACTATGCGGAAGTACTGTGCAACCGTGGCAATGCTCTGGTTAAACTGAAACGACCTGAACAGGCGCTGGCTAGTTATGACCAAGCTCTTGCGATAAAGCCTGACTATCCTGAAGCGCTTAACAAACGCGGCATCACCCTAATGGAGCTTGACCGCTTAAACGAAGCCAAAGACTGCTTTCGAGCGGCTCTGAAGATTAAACCGGATTTTATTCAGGGACGTTACAGTCTGTCTTTAGTCAGTAAGGAGGGAGAAGACAACGAAAATCTGCTCGCACTAATCGCAATCAAGAATGCGGCCTTAAACGGCTCCGCACCACTAGTAAATGAGGATGCTGTGCTTTTAAATTTCGCACTGGGCAAATATTATAATGATGCTGGTAATTACGAAACAGCCTTTCCATGCTTCCTCGAAGGCTGTAAACACAAGCGTGCCACATTCGACTATGATCCGGAGCAAATGACGCGCTACGTTGACGCTATCATGCAGGTTTTCGATCATAAAACGATGGAAAAACTGCGCGGCGATGGGCATCGCTCATCACTCCCCATTTTTGTGGTTGGCATGCCTCGCTCCGGTACCACAATGACAGAACAAATCATCTCCAGTCATCCGGATGTGTATGGTGGGGGAGAATTATCTGACCTATGGGAGATTACGCAATTTGATAGCGACGGCAATACCTTTCCAAATAACCTGCCACTGCTTGACCGGAAGCGGCTCACTGATTTGGGGGGTGAATATGTAGCCAAATTGCAAGGGTACTCACCTGATGCGCGGCGCATCACCGACAAGATGCCAAGCAATTTTTTTGCCATTGGCTTGATTCATTTGATGCTACCCAATGCCAAAATCATCCATGTTAACAGAAATCCTCTGGACACTTGCCTGTCTTGCCTAACCACATTATTCCACTATGAACATAAACACACCTATGACTTAGCGGAATTAGGCCGGTATTACTTTGATTATGCCCGTTTGATGGCGCATTGGCATAAGCTATTGCCGAGCGGCGCTTTTCTTGATGTGAATTATGAAGATATTGTGACAAATCAGGAAGTTCAGTCACGCCGTATCATCGAGTTTTGCGGACTGGAATGGAATACTGCCTGCATCGGATTTCACAAGAACAAACGTCAGATAAACACTGCCAGCGTTATGCAGGTACGCCAACCAATCTATAAATCGTCGATAGAGCGCTGGCGATCTTATGAAAAGTTTCTGGGTCCGCTTTTTGATGCGCTTGGCGAATATTCCCGGCAGGCCGAGTGGCCGAAGCGATCGCCAACGGCGATCTGAGTATCCTAATCGAAGAAACCGGCCAAGACGAACTCGGTGAGTTTGTCAGCAAGTTGGAAGCGTAGATCGGCTTACCCATTCGCTACGATTGCAGGCCCGGTAATGATTTTTTTCATTTTTCGCCGCAATCTAGGGATTAAGTGCTTAATTTTGAATCTGCAAGCGGCCCGGAAAGGTGATAAATCATTAATGTCATAAAAACTGCAGCTTATTCCGGGTAAAAGCCGGCTGGCTTTATAGATATGGGTTAAATACCAAAACAAGGCGAAAGTTTCGCGCTCCGTATTAATCCAAGCCCTGGAATGACTTTGCGGGGTTAATGGCATCTGTTTACCAATCTGTTGGTAGTACGCAAAAAGTGGAAAATTGCAATTGTTTTGGATGCAAAGATCAATCCAGAAATCAGTTCTACCTACTGTGGGTTCAATAACCCAGAACGCACCCTGGGAATCCCGCTTCATCTCAAGCGAGACAATACCGGAAATACCCGTGTTGGCAAAAAACGCTGCCGCCGCTTGTGCAACCTCAGCGTTAAATTCGGGTTCCGCAACCGTCGTATGGCCCATAGGAAAAGCCCGTAATTTACGGCCGCCAAAACTGAGTAATGGCAAGCCATCTTGATAATAGCCTACGCTGAAGTATAGGCTGTCTTCGCCACCCGCCACCCATTCTTGCAACAGCACCGGTAAAGCCTTGGAGTGACTGCTTAGAAAATGCCGGGCGGCATGGGCCTTAGCAAATAATTTTACCTTAAAGGAAGACAAGGGGCGGACTGGTTTGACAATACAAGGCCAAGTGAATTCTGCGGCAACTTTGTCTATGTTGTTTAAATGCGAAATATTGGCGGTTTTCGGATAGCGTAGCCCGGCAATTGCGCAATACTGTTCGAGGGAGTTTTTATGCAGCAATTCTAAGACTGTCTGCGCCGAATCAACCCAGCTCAGCCGATAATGCTTTGCAAGGCTATCAATCTGGAGGGCTGCCTGACGCACCATATGATCGTTTGTTAAGAATAGGACAGGACGTTCGCCGGGGCTAATTCTTTTTTTCAACTGAATAAGATTGGGAATTAAGCCGTCACCATTAATGTCGTCCACCAGATGCGGTATGCAGTAACGAGACGCCAAGCCCGGCAGAGCGTGATTCGCTTCCAGCACATGAATCTCGACATTTCCCTTGGCGATAGCGCGTATCAGCGCCAAACCATGCGAGCAAGCGCCAACGACAACAGCGGGGACTGATGATTTCATAGGCGCGGCATGCAATGCGGCTTTGTGGTTTTGGCGTGAATCAATCGGCATAAATTTTCTTTATATTAGTAACGTGACGAGCGCCCTAGTAGATAAGCGGGTTTTCTGTGCTTACTTGTGTTTGTTTGTCAAGCTAATTACCTACAAGTAGAGTATATTCCTTTTGTGCAATAAATATGAAAATAATTTTAATTATATTGTTAGGCAGGATTAAAGATAAGTTGCTAGCGGTCTAGTTTCTGCGAAATTCAATGGTAGCAGATTGGGTTGGCAACAAAATACCTGGCAGGTGTGTCTTAAGTTTTTGTTTTTAAATGTTTTAGCTAAAAAGCACTCATCTGCTGAGTCCGGAAGTTTGCAATTGTTTTCATCGGTCGGCTTCTCCTTTTTATGCGTTTACTGATCTGCAACCGGCTTTTCGTCCAGAGCCTGCTTCTCTTGTTGCATTAACTTCTCCTCTAGCATTAGCTTGTCTTGTTGCAGCAACCGCTCTTGAACCTGCTGTCCTTGTTCGAGCGATTTCTCATCTTGCAAGGCTATTGGCATGACGCGGTTATCTTCCGTGTTCTTCAGGTACTCGGCTATGGTTTTTTGGCCCCGCGCCGGGTCTTTGAACGACCAAAGCCCGGACATTGCGCCTTCAACTACCATGCTGTAGACAGATTTCTCTATGGCTTCCATCACGCACATTTGCGGCGGTTCGTTGCTGGTTACACCCAATTCCGCTTCCAAAAGACTTTCGAATGCCAAATAACTAAAGGCGCTTAAATCCAACTGCACGGAAAATATGGTTTTACGGGTATTGACTGTCCGCAGCACTTCACCGGTTTGCACCGCCACCGCGCGCAGATAAACAGTCACAGTATCCCGCTGAAACTGCGTATCGGTGCCGATTCCCAGATAGCGGGCGGCAGCGCCGCCGGTCAACAAATTGCTTTCGTAGGCAATAATCCCGCCTTCCAAAATCAATGGCGAATAAATCAGCGGTGGAATAGGCGCAAGATCTTTGGCTTTATATTTTTCACGGGTTTGAGTAATCAGTTTGCGTTCATTTAACACATCCGGCAGCATCTCGCGTTCCACCACTTTGAACCAGGAGCCCCCCCCGGCATCCTGCAGGGCTTTTATTAACAGCGAAGTGCCGCCCTGGGTTACCGCTGTGGAATAAGTGATTACCGAACTGCTCGGCTTATACTGTCCGGTCTGATCCCTGAATTTATAGACCGTTACGACGATTTTTTCCTTGGGTGGCGGCAGATTGAACAGTTCGCTAGTGGATTGGGTTTTATAACCTACTGTAGCAGCCGAAGATTCAATCGGCTTGAAGTTGGCGTTGCAGCCGAGAATAAAAAATACCGGAATAATCAAAAAATAACATTTCTTTGTGAAAAAATTGCTGAGCATGATGATGGGATTGATGACATTTAAAAATTGACAAGCCTGAATGACGCACACATCCGCAGTAGGTTAGCACAATGGCAGTTTGGATAAACCGCATGGAAGGGTGAGAGGACTATGATGTAACATTTATTATAATGAGTTATTGGTCTGTTTATAAAAATTTTAATAGAGCCAATTATTGCGCCGGAATATCAAACTGGGTTGTACCGCTAGAATCGGTAATGGTGACAACTTTATCGCCGTTTGCCGCGGTGCTTATGGTTACCGTATCAGCGCCCAGCACGTAGGTGCCGTTTTTTAAGGGGGTAGACGACTGACCGGTCAAGGAATTAATAATCTGTTGCGCCAAATTCTGCTGCAAGGCTGACTGCAGCAGTTGTGTAAAGCTTTCCGATGTCGTGAGTCCTGGAATCGACAGTCCGGCGGATGAACTGGTTGTGGGCGCATGGGTTTGGTTATTTGCGGAAGCCATTCCTAAGACATATGCTTCGTTATTGGGGTTTCCGCCAAAACCGGGATCAATGAAGACATGATCCAGTTCCGCAGCGCTCAGCACGGCAGAAAAACCTGTAAATAGACATGAAATAAGAAAGCGATGCATATTTATAACCTAGCTGGCGATAATTGATTAAGTAGTCTGATTAGGGGTCAAGGATGTCAGCATCCACCGGCGCCGTAAACAGCGTAACGATAAACTGACTCACTTGCGCCGCGGCCGCATTGGCCGTTTCTTCGATGGCGTCTTGTTTAGGGGTAAGAATCGATTGAAATACCTGGCGATCATCGACGTTGATCAGGATATAACTGCCCCGAATCGGATCAACCAGTTCGCTAATGGTAATCATGGATTTTTCGCCTAAAATCGGATTAAAGCTATTGATAAAACTATCGACGAAATTATGGCCGCGTATGGTTTTGGTTTCGTCTATCAGTAGCCCTTCAATTTCCATCTCGTTTTTTTCCTCCTGAAAGCCAGGGTCATTTACCGACGGTTTGGTTGGCGCATCTTCAGGATTAGGATGGGTATATTTTTGCAGTCGTTCGATCAAGGCCTGCAGCGGATCTTGAGCGGGATTGCTAGTTTGTGCATCGGCAAAGCTGTTGGCTGCAAAAAAAAGCGTACCACAAAAGACAGCACTACGGAAAGGTTTGGAAAATGCCAAAAAGGTACTTTTTTGGTAAACTTCAAAACTAGACAACATGTTCTGCCTATGGGCTTTAATGGGTAACGGCAACTGTAGCACACTACAGTTGCCGTTACCGTATTACTTTTATGATAAGAACCCAGTCGAGTTAGATAAATCCTGATTCCGGCCGGTTTCGGCTACCGGCTTAATTAATATTGAGTCACAGTGCTGCTGTGGCCCATACCCGTTTGATAAACAACGGCGGCATTAAAATTACCCCCTTGTGTGATATAAGACGAGTTATTTTGTCCGGATTGGCTGACATTGGCGTATTCATAGTTTCCATCTTGAGCGATATTGGAATAATTGTAGGCGCTGCCGACCTCATCAGAATAAAATGCGGTGTTGGCGGTACCGTTTTGGGTGATGTACGACGTGCCGTAAAATCCTTCCTGATCGGAGGTTGCGTAATTAGACTCGCCATTTTGGGTGATGAACGACCAGTTCTGAGAACCCGTACCATAATTTGTAGAGTCATTGATTGAAGCTGTGTTGTAATCACCGGATTGGGAGATTTGCGCTATGCCTAGGCTGCCTTCTTGATTGGTAGAGCCGGAATTATAAGTTCCGCTTTGAGAAACGCTGGCATTATTCCCAAAAGTGAAGTTCCACAGGCCATCGGCTATTGATGAGAGGTTTTGGTAGCCGTATTGCGTGGTGGAGGCCGTACTAAGCGTTCCATATTGAGTCGTATAAGCCTGATTAGCGCTATCTGGTTGATAACCATATTGATAGGTGGTGGCGGTATTGCTGGAACCACCCTGCGTAGTGCTTGCATACTGGCTATCGCCATATTGACTGGTGGTTTGAGTGTTATACGAGCCGAATTGATTAACGTTAGCATTATTGTTGGTTGAGCCGATACCATAGAAATTCCACAAGAATTGATCGCCTTGGGTTACGGTGGAGGTATTGTAACTGCCGGTTTGCTGGGCAAGGGCTACGTTGTTAAAGCCGTATTGTGTTATGCCGGAGTTATTGCCGTCCACGCCGCTATAAAAACCAAGCGCCGTTTGCGCATTATAGTAGTTACCTGGGCCGCCGGTCGGGCCGCCTGGGTTCCAGGTACCATCATAGGTTGAACCTTGAATGGTATTGGCTACGTTGGCGTTACCGTTTTGGGTTGTGGTGGACGTATTGGTGGTATTGCCGTTACCGTCTTGAGAGGTTGCGCTGGTGTTGCCGCTGCCAAAGGTGTTGCCATAAAAAGAGTAGGTGTTTTGATAGGTAGTCTGGTTATCTCCGCTGCCTACTTGTTGTATATAAACAAAGTTATCATCGGCTAAGCTTGCGCTACTGGCCAGCACGCCGGCGATTAAAAGAACGGATTTTTTCATAGTTGGTTTCATGACTTGGTACTCCGGTAATTAAATTAAAATTGTTGTTTGTGCAAATACAGCATTTTTCCGGTTGGTAAGGTTCTTATTGTTCTGATTTTGACCACCTGCTATAGCTTGTTAAATTGATGGATGGTGATTGCCATGCTGCCGGTCTGGATAATATTAAGATTTAAGCCGGAGCCTTGTTGAACAAGCGTAGCGGCGTTGCCGCTGCCGAGTTGTTCCAAATTAGCGCTATCTTTATAGCCCTCTTGTTCAATTCTGCCGGCGTCGTAACTGCCGTATTGGGAGATTACCGCGCCATTGCTGTAACCCTGTTGATTCATCCCCGCACTATTTCGCTGACCTTGTTGGGTCACTAGAGCCTGATTATAGCCGCCGTTTTGATTGGCGACTGCCACATTGGCGGCGCCAGACTGATTGGCTGTCAGGTAGTTATGTAGGCCTTGCTGGCTTAATTCGTCGGAATTAACCTTGCCGTTTTGGTTGACAGCGGCGTAATTATCGCTACCGATCTGCGTATTATGACCGGTTAACGATTGCCAAACAGTGTTTGCGGCGGCAGCCAACACGGGGCTTTCAACAGTTTGCGCATTAACCTGTTGAATACTTACGCTATCATAGGAGCCGGTTTGGCTGATATCTACCTGCTGTAACCCTAAAACATCGGCGGCGTTGGTAGGCAGAATGTGCAACAGCAATAAAACTGCGGATAACTTCAATGAAAATTTTTTCATTTCTTAGCCACTGTGTTTAAATAGTCAATTATGTTTCCTGATAATTGGAATGCTTAACCGCCGTATCAACTTAGTATTGGCCTGTGGCTAATTTTTGATAAGGTTTGCGTTGCATGCGGTAAACCTTGTCAAATATACTGCAACTTGCCGATATTCCCTTTTTAAAAACTGATAAGATCAGTTTGTCTAAGTCGTGTCATGTACTATAATCTCTATTATAAATAACTTAAGATATTGTTAATAATAGATAATGTTATTGTCAGTGGCTATAAATTATTGTTAATTGCTCATATTTCAACTGTTAGGCACTATAACGCATGGATTTGTAAAAATCTATAGGCTTATCCGCTAGTTGTTTTGGAAATTGGTTTAACTATGGGTATTACTAAAGTTATATATTGAGGTAAGTTTGTTTGCCTAAACCTCAACTTTTCCCTTGAAAAAATTGGGAGTGAATGGTGCTCACTCTGCTGATAACTAGGAGGCTACGGATATTTGAATAATGAAGCCTGTTTGTGATAGAGTGTCTGCTTGCCTTTTTCGTAGCCTTATGCTATTGGGCTGCATATTTTTTGATAAAGTTGGATTTAGGAGACTTTATGGCTCTACGCTTAGTGATAGCTGACAAACAACCGCTGATCCATTTAGGCTTGAGGGCTTTGCTTTCACGCTCGACGCAATATGAAATAGTTGAAAGCTGTTTTGACGCTAACGCTATCCTTCCTGCTTTGCTCAGAGAAAAAGCTGATTTGCTCATTGTTGATCTTGATCTGCCCTGGGATAGCGGCTTAGCGATGTTAGAAACCCTTTTCAGTTACCATCTGGATATAAAGGTAGTGATTTTTTCCAAAGACTTTTCCGCCGAGAATTATTTGAAATTAATAAAACTTGGCGTTAATGGCGTTTTGCTTAAAGACATGCCGCTGACTTCAATCCCTGTCTGTCTGGATCATGTGGCGGCCGGCGGGGATTGGCAGGAAAAAAATACCGTTAAACGAGCTTTAGCGCTTTTGATGAACCAAGCCGGGCAAAAAGCGGATTGCCCAAGCAGGTTATTAACCAAGCGTGAACTGGACGTTGCCCGCTTAATTAGGGCAGGATTAAGCAACCAGGAAATTGCCAGAAAACTTTATGTTAGCGAAGGCACCATCAAGCTTCATCTAAATAAAGCCTATTCTAAGTTGAAAATTAAGGGACGCCTGCAACTTGCCTTACTGGCGGAGGAGTGGGATGCTGTCTCTTTATAGGTTCGACTAATAAATGTGCATTTTTGAATTGGGGATGGCGGCATGGATCAATGATCAGTTTTGATGGATAATGCTGCTTAAATGATTACCGGTTTGTGTGACGTAGGCAGTATTGCCGTTGCCATTTTGGATGATAGTGGAACTGTCGGAGTAACCGTTTTGAGAAATACTGACGTGATCATAGTTGCCGAATTGCTGGATCGTAGAAATGTCGTTATTACCGCTTTGCCAAGCGCCGGCAAAATCTCCTTTACCTTCCTGGTCAATTGTGGAAGTTGACTTGGCGGCGCTTTCTTGAGAAGAATAGGCGGTATTGTCTGAGCCGGTTTGGTAAAGGGTGGCATTATTGCCGGAACCAACCTGGGTAATGCTTGTATAGAGGCCGACTCCCTGTTGATCGATACTCGCCGAGTTAGCGTTGCCGGATTGATCGATAACGGCAACCGCGTTTTTTCCGGCGCTTTGCATGCTGCTTTGAGCATCTAAATCAACTACCTGCTCGATGGATATGGCGCTGGGACCGGGAAAGCATGCGTTGCTAACCAATAATCCCGCTAATGCAAAAGCCAAGGTTAATGTAGCTTTTACGCATGGTATTGTTTTCATTTTGGTCACCTTGAAAGTTTAAACTTCTGTAAGCGAACCAACCGGACCAAGTTACTGAAGCTAAATGTTTTTTAAGCTCTCATGAGGAAAGCCCTGTTTGCATTTTTAAGCTTAGCAACTTTTAATTTAATTTTTGGTAACCGCCGCACAAAATAGTCCGAATAATTTATAACCTATCAAATTACTTATCACCTCCGGATGGGGCGAGGCGGATGGGGCCGACAGGTCGTGCTGCATGTGGTTACTATAAGGAAATACCACTGTTCCGAGGCGCGCTGTTGCGCGGCTTCGAAACAGTGGTTAACACAGAAAGCTTGGGTCGGGTGGGCGCATCCGGCCCGCCGCTTATCAGGCTGCTTTAGGCTTTCTTCTCAGACCTAACAGACCCAGCAAACCGGTGCTGAATAACCAAAAACCGCCAGGCACAGGCACGGAGGCTATGGATGTGACCGTTAAGTTCAAGTCCGTTACGCCATTCGCGCCGGCAGCCGAACTCAACAGGTATTGATCGCCCCAATTATCCGTATAATTGGTAACGCCGCCGAAAAACCCGGCTGTCAGGTTCTGACTGATCATCGCTATGGTAATGCTTTCACCCAAGGACAGTTGCAAGCCGCTCAAGGCTGTTAACGCCAGCGTACCGTTGAAATCGGCTTTGCCGTTAATGGTCAATAGGCCGCTGGTCGCGCCCAATTGCTCATTAAACACGCCGCCGCTGGTTTGGGTATAGTTGCCGTTGATGGTCAGGTTGCCGGGTGTACCAATGTTGCCTGGCAAGATAACGCCGCTATCGCTGAAGCCGCCGTTAATGGCGCCTGTACCTTCAATGGTTCCCTGGCTAATAAAGTTATTTAGCGGGGCGATATTCAGCGTGGCGCCTAAGCCGGCTTCCAACACGCCGTTATTGGTAAACGAGCCGCCGCCGCCATTGGCCGGGTTGTAAATGGTCAATGTTCCGCCGTTGACGTTGGCGTCAATTAAGCCGTTGTTAACCAGGTTGTTGTTGGCGCCGTTGTAGATTGCCGAACCGATGTTGCCTTGGCCTTGCACAGTGATATTCGCGCCCAGCGTGGTCGTGCCGCCGCCTTCTATCGACAGGTGGGCGTTCGCATCGTTCAGATTGATGCTGCCGGTACCGCTGATAGTTTGGCTATTGCCTGAGGTATTCTGGTCATCCAGGCTCAGGATGCCGCCGTTGGCGACATTGATATTGCCGTTCAGCGTCAGGCCGTTGATGATACGTTCGCGGGCGTTGCCGAAGGAGGTCATATCCAGCGTGCCGGTAAAGTTGGCCGCGTTCAGAAAGTTGGCGCTGCTGTTGGTGGCTGTAAACAAACTGCTTGCGTCGGTAGTAATCACGCCATTCAGCGTGACGGCGTTTTGCAGGATGGTGCTGTTGGTATCAGCGGAAATCACGCCGTTATTGGCAACATTGGTGGAAAGCACCAGCGTGCTGGCGTTGGTGGCTTTCACCACGGTATTGTTCACCAATAAGCTGCCGCCGCCGCTAGCCGGATTAGTGATGTTCAGCGTACCGCCGGCGTCGGAGGCGATCAGACCGTCGTTCACCAGCGTATTATTGGCGCCGTTGTAGAGCGCCTGACCGATGTTGCCCTGGCCGTGCACGGTAATACCCGCGGCCAGCGTGGTTGTGCCGCCGCCTTCTATCGACAGGCGGGCATTCGCATCGTTCAGATTGATGCTGCCGTTACCGCTGATCGTTTGATTGTTGCCTGAGGTATTTTGGTCATCCAGGCTCAAGATGCCGCCGTTGGCGACATTGATATTGCCGTTCAAGGTTAAGCCATTAATGATGCGTTCGCGGGCGTTGCCGAATGACGTCAAATCCAGCGAGCCGTTCAAGCTGACCGCATTCAGAAAATTAGCGCTGCTGTTGTTGGTGGAAAACGCGCCCGTGCCCACCGCGCCATTAATAGTGATGGCGTTTTGCAGTACGATGCTGCCCGCATCGGCAATAATCTGACTGCCGGCGCCGGCGGTAATATTGGTGGACAGTATCAAGGTGCTGTCGTTGGTCGCCCGCAACGTGCCGTTATTGGTCAGCGAACTGCCGCCGCCACTGGCCGGATTGCTGATATTCAGCGTTCCGCCGGCCACATTGGACAGAATCAAGCCGTCGTTCACCAGCGTGTTGTTGGCGCCGTTGTAGAGCGCTTGGCCGATGTCGCCTTGTCCCTGTACGATAATGTTCGCGCCCAGCGTGGTCGTGCCGCCGCCTTCTATCGACAGGCGGGCGCCTGCGTCGTTCAGGTTGATAGTACCGTTACCGCTGATAGTTTGGTTATTGCCGGAAGTATTTTGGTCATCCAGGCTCAGAATGCCGCCGTTGGCGACATTGACGGCGCCGTTTAGCGTTAGGCCGTTAATAATGCGTTCGCGGGCGTTGCCGAAGGAGGTCAGATCCAGCGTGCCGGTAAAGCTGGCCGCGTTCAGAAAGTTGGCGCTGCTGTTGGTGGCGGTTAACAGACTGGTCGCGTCGGTGGTAATGACGCCATTCAGCGTGACGCCGTTTTGCAGAATGGTGCTGTTGGTATCAGCGGAAATCACGCCGTTATTGGTCACGTTGGTGGAAAGCTCCAGCGTGCTGTTGTTGGTGGCTTTCACCACGGTATTGTTTATCAGGAAGCTGCCGCCGCCGCTAGCCGGATTAGTGATGTTCAGCGTACCGCCGGCATCGGAGGCGATCAAGCCGTTGTTCACCAGCGTATTATTGGCGCCGTTGTAGAGCGGTTGGCCGATGTTGCCCTGGCCATGCACGGTAATACCCGCGGCCAGCGTGGTGACGCCGCCGCCTTCTATCGACAGCCGGGCATTCGCATCATTCAGATTGATGCTGCCGTTACCGCTGATCGTTTGGTTGCCGCCGGCGGTATTCTGATCATCCAGGCTCAAGATGCCGCCGTTGGCGACATTGATATTGCCGTTCAGCGTCAAGCTATTAACGATGCGTTCGCGGGCGTTGCCGAAGGAGGTTAAGTCCAACGTGCCGTTCAAGCTGACCGCGTTCAGGAAATTAGCGCTACTGTTGTTGGCGGAAAACATACCCGTACCCACAGCGCCATTAATACTGATGCCGTTTTGCAGTACGGTGCTGCCCGCATCGGCAATAATCTGGCTGCCGGCGCCGGCGGTAATGTTGGTGGAGAGTATCAGCGTGCTGTCATTGCTGGCTTGCAAGGTGCCGTTATTGATCAGCGAACTGCCGCCGCCACTGGCCGGATTGGTGATATTCAGCGTTCCGCCGGTCACATTGGACACAATCAAGCCATCGTTCACCAGCGTATTGTTGGCGCCGTTGTAGATCGCCTGACCGATGCTGCCTTGTCCTTGCACGACAATGTTTGCGCCCAGAGTGGTTGTGCCGCCGCCTTCTATCGATAGTAGAGAATTCGCATCATTCAGATTGATAGTCCCGGCGCCGCTGATAGTTTGGCTGTTGCCGGAGGTATTTTGGTCATCCAGCGTCAGAATGCCGCCGTTGGCGACATTGACGACGCCGTTCAGCGTCAGGCCGTTAATAATGCGTTCACGGGCGTTGCCGAAAGAGGTTAGATCCAGCGTTCCGGTAAGGTTGGATGCATTGAGGAAGTTGCTGCTGCTGTTGGTGGCGGTTAACTGACCGGTGGTATCGGTAACAATGATGCCGCCATTCAGCGTGACGCCGTTTTGCAGGATAGTGCTGTTGGTATCGGCGGAGATCGCGCCGCTATTATTGTTCACATTGGTAGAAAGCGCCAACGTGCTGTTGTTGGTGGCGTACAGCAGGCCATTATTAATCAGCGAGCTGCCGCTGCCGCTGGCCGGATTACTGATATTCAGCGTACCCCCGACATTGGCGGTGATGATGCCGTTGTTCACCAAGGTATTGTTGGCGCCGTTGTAGATCGCCTGGCCAATGTTGCCTTGACCTTGCACGGTAACGCCCGCGCCCAACGTGGTTGTGCCGCCGCCTTCAATCGACAGTCGCGCACTTGAATCGTTCAGGTTGATATTGCCAGTGCCGCCGATAGTTTGATTGCCGCCGGCGGTATTTTGATCATCCAGGCTCAGAATGCCGCTGTTGCCGATATTGATATTGCCGTTCAGCGTCAAACCATTAATGATACGTTCGCGGGCGTTGCCGGCCGATGTCATATCCAGCGTGCCATTCAAGGTGGCGGCGCTCAGAAAGTTATTGCCGCTGTTGTATGCGACCAGCGCGCCGCTACCCGTAGTGGAGATGGCGCCGCCGGTAATCGTGCCGGTGAATTGATTGACCACGCTGCCGTCGCCGATGTTGATGGCCCCGCCGGTGTTATTGATGTTTTGGTTGACTTGTAAGGCTGCGGTGCTTGGCCCGCCGACATTGATAATGCCGCTGTTGGTAGTGGCGCCGCCGCCGGCAAGCGTCAGCAGGAAGCTGTTAATGTTGACAGTGCCGGCGTTGCTCAGGTTTAGAATGGATTCGGCGGCGCTGATATTGACGATGTTCCCCGTGCCTATGGCCGCGCTGTCGCCGGCGCCTGGTATGCTGTTGCAAGACCAGTCGCCGGCTGTGCCCCAATCGCCGCTGGTGGGCGTCCAGGAGCAGTTGGCCGCGCTCGCCAGTCCCGGCGCGCCTAGCAAGACAGCCAGGATGGCGGCGTGTCTTTTGTTCATTTTAAATTGATGATGAAACGCATTTCCCTGGCGTATTTCAGCTTGTTTTGGATTGGACATATAATTCTTCCTCAAATTTTCAGATCATTAATTGCGTCTCGTTGACATGAGCGGGAGTTGGCTTCGCCCATGATTAAGACTGTCTTTTCATCGCATTAGAAAGTGGGTTAACCATTTTAATACCCAGTACTTTAAGCAAGCTATTTGCCAATGTAAAATAACCACGTTAATTCAAATGGTTATTGGTTTTGTGATTTTGAGTATTTGGTCTTATGTGTAAAATTTTCCGACAGTATAGGCCGCATAACTACAAGAGTAGAAGCATAATTTAAAAAATAATACAAGAGTAATATTACTGTTTTGTTTGATTGTGAGACAACAAAATCAAAATTTATATTTTTTTTGGCAAACTCAGTGCTGAATTTCAACGCTTTCCGGGTCGGTGAACGCCAGCGGCAAGCAAGGGTCATTCTAAAATTTTGTAAATTAATCCGACAGTAAATTAGTAGATTTACCTATGATTGTAAGTATTTTAGCCTACGCCTAAGAGTGTAAGTCCTGGCGAAAAAACGCAAACCATAGTTAATATTCTTATAAATTAAATGGTTACTGAAACTATTCGATGATTGCGCAACTGAATGCTGGTGAGTGAAGCTTAAGCATAGTGACTAGGTATTTAGTTGTAAAAGAATCCGACAGTGCGCGAAAACTCAAATCCTGGAGGATGTTATTTGCTTTGGTTCCCAAGTGGCGCTTGGGAACCAGCCAGTCTTAAGTTGATGGGTATGGTGCAGTGTCGACCCTTCAGCGCTTAGCCGCAATAAGTAGGCGCTTTGGCTTTCAATGCCCGCAGTCTGCCGGCAATGCCGAAAAGTCCCGTCGCAAACAGCACAAAGGTTTCGGGTTCCGGTATCGGCGTCGTTGTATAGCCGGAAGCAAAGTAGCGAATATCGGCGGAATTAGACCCGCAGGAAAAACCGATACATTCATAAGAAGCGCTGGTGTTGATCAGGTCATTTCCCGGCTGGTTTAAGGGCTGCTCAAACACTAGATACAAAGATAGGCTGTAATTAGCATTGGTTAAATTGATACCGTCCGCATAAGCCGACGGTGAGTTTTGGATAATGCTGCCTGACGTATAGTCATAGCCGGAGAAACTGCTGTAGGCGGTTGTTGTGATGTCGGCGGTATCCAGGTAGCCGTAAACATTCAGGCTAAAACTGCCGGTGATGCTGGTTCCGTCGGTAAACGTGGCGTCAACCAGCGTGTCAGCCACTGCGGAGCTGGTATATGCTGTGACGGCTAACGCAAATGGCGTTAAAAATAACAGCTTTCGAGAGAATTGCATAGTGTATCTCCTGGAACGATTAGCGGCTATGTCAGGTTGGCTGATAAGCCGTGGCAAGCCAAAAAGTGAAAAAACACGTGGATTATCTGCTTGATAATCCGGCTTTATACTAACATGCTAACGGCTAAACCTCATGTGTTTTTTGATAGGCGCTATGCGGGCCTATCCCTTGAATCAGTGAGGACAGCCTGCAAAGCTTTCGGCGAGTCTGTCGCATCCAAGCAGTTTATATTGGTTCTGGGTGCCGGCAATACTGAGTTTCATTGATTCAGGCTGATTTAAAAATTTCGATGACAGATATTCAGGACAATCTAATTGATAAAGAGAAGTTCATAAACATGTTGATGCGCATAGTGGAACTGAGTGCACTCAAATTAAAGAACAAGCTATCCTGAATGAGCATAATCTTCCTCCACCCTGGCAACACATGTTGCCCTATCGTTAGTCAGTTTATTGGCTTATAGAGGATGGCAAGCGCGAATGGCAAGGGGTGGTCAGGGGATTAAGCAGAAGTTAACATAGCTTAAATTTTTTCACAACTTAAAAAAGGGCCACCAACTTAAAGCAGGACAACTGCGAGGATTAACCGTTCACCCTCGGCAATTGCTCCATGCATTGCTTTAGCTCCTGCTTCCTTGCAGTCGTGAGCCTGTCGAAGGGTGGATGGTTAAGCCGTTCATGGTTCGACAAGCTCACCACGAACGGCTTAACCTTAAGCTGTCCCGGCTTATGTTGGTAGCCAAATAAAGGAAAAAACAAATAGAATTCATTGCTAATTATCTATTTTTGTAAGAAAATTACAAAAATCAATTCTATTTTTTTAAAGTTAGATCATTATGCTGTTAAATTTTAGTGTTAACAATTTTCGTTCGATCAAGGATACTGCTACTTTCAGCATGAATACAGGCTCGAACAAAGAGAGTGATCATAGCTTTTCAGTAAGAAATTTTCACTTGCTAAATAGTGCAGTCATTTATGGTCCTAATGCTAGCGGTAAAAGCAATATCTTAAGAGCAATGGGATTTATGCGCGGGCTAATATTGAACAGATATAAAATAACCCAATCAACTGATAATTTACCTCATAACCCTTTTCGGTTAAATACTGAAACAGAACAAGCCTCAAGTTTTTTTGAAATTGTGTTTTTTTTAAAAGACGTTAAATATCGTTATGGATTTGAGGCAGATAGCACAACTGTCTATGCTGAATGGCTGTATAGCGATGAAACCGGCAAAGAATCACGATTATTTGAACGCGATTCCGGAAAAAACATCCATTATGTTAACAAGAAAAAATTTAAAGAGGGTATCGGCTTAAAAGTACCGGATAACCATTTATTTATTTGGAAATGTGACCAAAACAATGGGAACATTTCAAAGAATATTTTGAAATGGTTTAATAATTTTAATCTGATTGATGGATTAGAAAACGAACGTTATGTTGATTTTGCCTTAAAACAAATGAAAAATACTGTTTCTAAATCTGAGCTGCTGAAATTGGTTAAAGTTGCTGATTTAGGAATTGAAGAGATTTTAATTGAAGAAAAGGATGTTACTCAGAACGCCACTCAAGCTTTTATTCAAGATGACAGCATTCCAGAGGAAGTAAAACAAGAGTTTCTTAAGCATGTCAATAGTGGCGCCGTTGCTTCAATTGACTTATTAAAAATCCGACATAAAAAATTTAATCAAAACAATCAAGTTACAGAATTAGTATCTTTTGAATTAGATGAAGACGAATCACAAGGTACACAAAAGTTCTTTGCATTATCTGCCCCTATTTTAGATACTTTACAGGGTGGAAAAATATTATTAATTGATGAGCTCGACGCAAGTTTACATCCAAAACTAACTGAATGCCTCATAAAATTGTTTTATAATAAAAAATTAAATAAAAACAATGCACAATTAATATTTGTTACTCATGATATTCATTTATTGTCTGTTCCGAAACTTTTTGACAGGGAGCAAATTTGGTTCACTGAAAAAGATCAGTATGGAAGTACTAATCTATATGCTCTGCTTGAATTTAGAAAAAAAAGCAAAGGAACAGATATACGGGCTTCAGATAATCTTGAAAAACGATATTTGCAAGGACTTTTTGGTGCAGTTCCTTATATAGGGGAATTATAGTGTCAAGGAGAATGAGTGCCGAAGGTTTTGTCAGTACTAAAAAGGTCAGGAAAAAAGCCAAAAAAGACCATGAACGCCTAATAAACACTAGAAACGAACGCAAGGCTGTGTTAATCGCTTGTGAGGATAGCGTATCAGCACCGCTATATTTTAAATATATTGTAAATAATTTAAAGAAAATTCATGCTATAACCGCTTCATCGTTGATTATTGTTGAACATAACCATACCGACCCTTATGGTGTTTTGCAGGATTTGCTCAGTTACCAAAATTATCAAGATTTTGATCACAAATGGATCGTAATTGATCGTGACCAAGAAAGAACTAATGGTGGCGGCCACACTTTAAATAATTTTAATAAAGCTATATTTGAAGCCAAAAAGTTCAAAATTGAAGTTGCTTATGCAAATCCCTGTTTTGAAATTTGGTATTTGCTTCACTTTGAGTATAGAAATACTGCAATCGATAGAGATGAGCTTTGTGAACGCCTAAAACGTGATTACCAATACAGCAAAAATAAATTGTTTATTTTAAGCCAAGAACAGCAAAATAAAGCTATAAGAAATGCGCAAAACTTAATTAATTCGTTAAACGAGACTCCGGGTTTAGTTTCTCCGGCAAATAACAACCCGAGTACTACAGTACATAATTTAGTTGTATTACTCAACGATATTATTATGCCATAAAACATTTCTCAAGGAGCTCTCACTATATATTGTCGCAAATGATGCGCCGGCCTCTGAAACCCTGCATCGATTCCAAAATAGTTGGTTACCATTAACCTAATTTACTTCAATGGTTTTTAAAATGCTTATGCATTTTTTACTTATAACAGGTAAATCCGCATGAGCGCAAACAGAGTGCCAACCTTGCGCCATTTGTTATTAGGCTTCTCTAAACAACCCCGCTAACCCCAAATCCGCCTCATAACCACTAATAAAACTCCTTACCGCAGCATCCCCCAACCCAAAATGCCGCCCCACCACCTCGCCGATAATCGCCCGAAAATCCGTCGTCACCGCCAAGTCCCGGCCTTGCCAGAGTTGCTCGTGGTCCAAGCCCGGCCAGCGAGCATAGACTTTACCGCCCTGCACATTGCCGCCCAGCAGCCAGGCGACATTGCCGTGGCCGTGGTCGGTGCCTTTGTTGCCGTTTTCGGCGACGGTGCGGCCAAATTCGGACATGATCAGAATCGCGGTGTTTTGATACGCCGGCCCCAGTCCTTGAATCAGCGTGGCCAAACCTTGGCCGAATTTCTCCAGCTTGCCGGCTAACTGGCCTTTGGCGTTGCCTTGGGCGATATGCGTATCCCAGCCGCCGACATCCATGAACACCAATTGGATATTTCGATCATGCCGCAGCATTTCCGCGACTTTTTCGCTCATATTAATAAAGGCGTCAGGATTTGGGGCTCCGCGCGCCGAGTCGGCCATTTCCGCTTGTAAATCCTGTAGCATCACCGCACGGGCAGACACCGCCTGTTGATACTGCGCCGCCAATTCCGGGTGGTTGGCGTATAACTGCTCGAACTTTTTTTCCAGTTGCGGATTGTCTATGCTGCTGGGCTTATCGGCACGGATATTGGTAGGCAAAGAGGCGACGCTAGCTTTGCCTTGAAAAATTTTCGGCAGCACGTTGCCGACGCTGATGGCTCGATCGGCGGCGTGATTATTAGGCAAGGCTTGCGCCAAGCCGTTCAGCCAACCTTGTTGCGCCAGCGCGGTATTCAGCAAGGCGGTTTCCAGAATGTCTTGCGCTTCGAAATGCGAGCGGCTGAGGGCCGGCGAGCCGCTGGCGTGGATAAAAGCCAGCGAACGCGCTTGCCAGTGCGGCAACAGCGGGGCCAGGGCCGGATGTAAGCCGAAGAAGCCGTCCAGATCCAGCAAGCCATCCGTTACGCCGGGTTTAGCCAGTGCAATATTTGGGCGCAAGGCATAATAATTGTCTTCCGCATACGGTGCGACCAGACTCAGGCCATCGACCGCGCCGCGCAGCAGAATCACGATAAAATGCTTCTCGGTCTGCTGTGGGTTGGCGATAGCCCAACTGCGGCGAGAAAGCGGAAACAGGCTGAGGCCGCCGGCGGCCAACAAACCTTGGAGTAATTGACGGCGGGTCAGCATGCGGGACGCCTCGCTAGTAATAGAGAAATTCAGGACTGTTCAGCAATAGCGCGGCTTGTAGAGCTGGCTTGCTATCGGCTGCTGTGTCCAGGGTGTTTTTGCTCCACAGTTTGCCCAAGCTGTTTTTCAGCGTTTGCGTGGCTTCGCCGGCAGCGGCAGCGCGAAGCAAGCCTCTGGAAAAGTCAATGCGTTTCAGCAAGGCATCGGGATTTAACCACGGCTCTTTAGTATTAGCATAGCCATTTGGCGTTAGGCAGTGGTACAAGGGTTCGCCCATATTCCGCAAAGCCCCCAGCAAGGGTTTGCTCTCCCCGGGCGGCGGCAGATTAGCGGCGCGCAGGCTGGAGACCACATACCGAAACGGCGGTTTAAATTTATTTTGCGTGTAGTGCTGATCCCAAAATTCCACAGAGGCGAATAAAGTCCGTAACAGTTGAGCAATATCACCGTCTGTCTGCAAAAACACGCTGCTGAGTTTCTGCACCAAGCTGTCCGGAGGTTGATCGGCGACAAAGGTTTGCGCTAGTTGAAAGGCAATATGTTGTGCGGTGGCTGGATGGCGGGCCAGTTTCGCCAGCACGGTTTCGATTTCCGCTTCACCTGGTTGCCCCGGCCCGCCGACATGAAAGCCAAACAAGGCTTTGTCGGTAAAATCATGCCGGCGCGGATTGAAGTTAAACACCGCCCGCTGCGAAAGTTCTTTGCCATTCGCCAAGCCCCAGCCGGTTAGAAGCTGCGCCAGCGTAGTGACATCCTGTTGCGTATAGCCACCGTTGACGCCCAGCGTATGGAGTTCCAATAGCTCGCGGGCGTAGTTTTCGTTGAGGCCTTGCTGATTTTTTCGGGCGCCGGGGCTATCCGGCGCGGTGTTTTGCCAATTGTCCAGATAAAACAGCATTGCCGGGTGCTTGGCGGTAGCAAACAGTAAATCCTTAAATTTACCTAGGGCAAAGGGGCGAATGGCATCGCGTTCATAACTGCTAACCCAAATTTTGTCTGCGTCTTTGCCGGCAAACACATTGAAATGATTAAACCAAAAATCCACCATGACTTCTTGTAACTGCGCCGGGCTTAACGTGGCGCGGAGGATTTTGGCTTGCGCCAATTCGGCGGCGATCAGATTTTTGTTGCGATTGACGGCTTGGCGTTCAGCCGCGGAAAAATCTTTAGACTCTGCTTTGGGTGGTGCAAATTCTGCGCTCAACTCCACTATCGGCGTGTTCAGTGTGCTCAAGGTCCCTAAACGCTGCTCAAGCTGGGCAGGGTAGGGCAGTGTTACTGGTTTTAATTGCTGTTCAATATAGTGTTCTATGCCTATGTCCCGGATTAGCGCGATGTCGCCGGGGCTGGGGCCAAAAGCGATACGATTCAGCAAATGCGTGATATGGCTGTCGTCGGCCGCCACTGCCGGTGGGCGCACTGCCGGCCCCCCGCAGTTTACCTGCGTGAGAAAAAAACTTATCAATAGTACTTTCTGTAGACGAGACATGCCGGCTCCTGTGTCGCATTCTGCTTGGCGCGGGGTTAATTTTATGCGTAAATGGAAAATTAGCCAGTATTGGATAACATAAATTTTCTGATATGATATTGGAAGATAATACCCTGTTATGCCTGAGTTAGCCGCCTAAGTCCTTGGAAAATCAGCGCATTGATATACTTTGCACATCCATTCTTAACTAAGCCCTATGCGTTTATTATTATTTCTCTATTTTGCTACGTTGACTTTTTTAACGCTTAATCCTTGGATACGTCCGGACTCAAGCCCGGCCGTTGGGAATATTTATTGGGATAAAATAGATCACGCAACGGCATATGCTTTATTAGCCGGGCTAATGTTGTTAGCGTTTAAGTTTTGCAAGCCACTCTGGTTATATGCTATTTTTGTCTTGCTGATTACCAGTAGTATTGGTCTATTTCTAGAATTTTGTCAGCTTTGGTTAACTTCAAACCGTATGTTCTCTTATGAGGATGCCTACGCAAATGTCTTCGGCGCGCTGTTAGGCGTCACGTTGTTTTGTTGTTACCGAGCTTTTGTGAATTATAGCGGCCAGAGAACCTAAACCATAGAAATCCATAATGTCCGTTTTTCTGAATATTTTAAGTTTTGTCAGGGTCTGCTTTTTCAGCAAGCTTTAGGTTTTATCCATCGTCAGAATAGGAATGCTGGTTGCAGGATGCGCTAAATGAATTGGATGACGCGCTTGCAAACCGATTCTGGCATCGCTGCTACCGCGCACTCCATATTCAATTTCTGCTTCCAGCCAATCGTCTAGCTCATGGCCGGGAATAAAACCGCGCAATTCAGCCTTAAAATAGGCTGCTTCAGCAATTACTTGCGTATAGACATGCCGCTCTTGATCGATAAGCTTGGAATCCTGAGCCGGTTTTTCTGCTTTATTAATGTTTGCATGGTTTGTGTTCATCTCCATATTTACCTAACTAATTTTGTAATTCAACGATGGAAAAGCTGCGCACATACGCAATTTCAGGCTTGATAAACGTAACCTGGACTACTCTACCCCTACTAATTAATATTTCACTCCCCCTCCCGGCAATTACTCCATGCATTGCTCTACCTCCTGCATCCATGCAGTCGTCGATCCCACTTTTTGGCCACCAACTTAAAGCGGGACAACTGCGAGGATTAACCGTTCACCCTGAGCCTGTCGAAGGGTGGACGGTTAAGCCGTTCATGGTTCGACAAGCTCACCACGAACGGCTTAACCTTAAGCTGTCCCGGCTTAAGTTGGTAGCCCACTTTTTCAAAGGGGGGGAGCGCTTGCAAAACTTCTGTTAAATACACTTTAGCAAGTAATTTTGAGAGTATCTACTTAAACATTAATTAAAGCTATGCGTATAAATACCTAATTTGTTTTGGGTGCAGTGCTCGGTAATAAATTACTGTATTGTTTTGAATTTTCCCTAACTTGGCGTTACCATATATAATATACTTAACTACAATAGAAATAACGGCCTACCCTTGATTGGGAGCCAGTCGCGACAAAAATGCTCTGCCAAGCGAAAATGAAGTGCTAATATCCTCAGCGTACTATGATTAGTCAGCTGATAATTATATTTAGGCATTTATTTTTTTGCGAAAACACTAGGGTTGTAATATTGGTGCAAATGGAAATAAATAAGCAAGTTAACTTACTGGATTCAGCAGATCTACGCATGCGCGCAGAACAGCAATGCAAAGAATACGCCAAGGATTTGAGTTCTAAGCTGATAACCGACGAAAAAAGGTTATTGCATGAATTGCAGGTCTATAAGATCGAATTGGAAATGCAGAATGAAGACTTGCGAAATGCGCTAATTTTAGCCGATGAAGCGCGTACAGAGGCCGAATATGCAAAAGAAAGCTATATCAAATTGTTTGATTTTGCCCCTATGTCTTATTTTATCTTAGGCCAGGAAGGCGTTATTCAAAAGATCAATTTTCATGGCGCAAGATTATTGGGCAATCAGCGATCAAAATTAGTCGGTCAACAGTTTCGCTATTACGTTAAACCTGAAGATTTGCCGATTTACCAGCTGTTTCTCAAAGCGGTATTTTCGGGTGAAAACAAACAGGCCTGTGAGTTAAAAATCCAAACCGGCGAGACACAATACTACTTATCGCTGGAAGCGATTGCCAACCAAACTGAGAAATCTTGTCTTATGACGGCAGTGGATATTAGTGATCGCAAACTCAAAGAAACCCAAGAAAAGCTTCATCTGAAAGAATTAGCTCACGCCACGCGCTTGGGTTTGATGGGCGAAATGGCTTCGGGGATCGCGCATGAGATCAATCAACCCCTAACCGCAATTAGCAATTATACCCAAGTGAGTATCAATCTGATCAATTCTGAACATGCCGATTTAGAAAATCTTGCCCAGATCGCTTATAAAACCCAGCAACAAGCGTTAAGAGCCGGGCAAATTATTCATCGCATGCGGGAATTTATAAGAACTGATACAAAACATAGATCCACTGTTGAGGTTAATGCCACTATTAACGAAGCCGTAAGTTTGATTATGGATGACATTAAGCAAAACAAAATAGAATTTAGCTTGAATCTGGAAAATAACTTGCCGCCTGTTTACGCCGATCACATACAAATAGAACAAGTACTGATAAACTTGATACGAAATAGTATTGACGCCATGAAACCCTTGCCTGAGTATCAACGGCGCTTGAGTATCCATAGTAAATTAACGGCAGATAACAAGATACAGGTTAGGGTAAAAGATAATGGGCCAGGATTGACTCAGGACCAACAACAAAAAATATTCCAGCCATTTTATACCACCAAAACCTACGGCATGGGCATGGGCTTATCTATCTGCCGCGCACTGATCGAGGCCCATAAAGGCGTACTTCGCTTCAATAGCAAACTTGGAAAAGGGACTAGTTTTTATTTTACGCTACCAGTCTGAAGTCAAGCCATTATTGCCATCTAATCTACCCAACCTTTAGCTAAATTAAATTTGCTCAGGCCAATTTACAAATTTCCATTCATCTATACTCTATAGCTGTCAAATTTGGCTGGTATGGGGTACATATTTTCAATATAGACTAAGCTTAAATTTGGTAGGATGTGCCGAAGTCAGGAGGCGCGTTGGTCGCAAAGGCTACGCTGAATAATGAGTGAATTTTAAGACTAATACAACCCAAATGAATGTCCAATATTAGCCCGGAAGACCTAGAACAAGCGCTACTCAAGTATGAGGCGGAACACCGGCTGAGACTGGAATGGCAAGAGAAAGAGCTGGAATTAAAACGCTTCCAAGCCATCGTCAATACCTCGGATGACGCTATCATCAGCAAATCCCTCAGCGGCGTGATTGAAAGCTGGAATCTGGGCGCAGAGCACATGTTCGGCTATGCCGCGCCGGAAGCGATAGGCAAACACATCAGCCTGCTGATTCCTGCGGAGCGATTGCATGAGGAACAGGGCATCATGCAGCGTGTTTTGCGTAAGGAAACCGTTTCCCATTATGAAACGCTACGCCTGCATAAGCAGGGTAGGCTGATTGATGTGTCGGTTTCCATATCGCCCATCATGGATGAGAATGGCGAAGTGGTGGCTATTACTAAGATCGCCAGAGACATCACTGAGCGCAAAGCCTACCAGCAAGCCCGGGAGCAGGCAGAGCAGGCGAAGCTGGAGGCGGCGATGTCCAGCATGCACGACGCCATGTTTATGACCGATGCGCAAGGCAATTTCCTAAACTTCAATGACGCCTTCGTTAAATTCCTAAGATTTAACAGCAAAGAGGAATGTCCCAAAACCTTTGCCGAATACCCCGCTATTCTGGAAGTACACTTGCAGGATTGGGAACCGTTTACGGAAGATCCATGGTTGGTGTCCCGCGCCCTGCGTGGCGAAGTGGGTAGTAATGTCGAGTTATATCTTTTACGCAAAGACACCGGGGAGCGCTGGGTGGGCAGTTATAGTTATGCGCCTATTCGCAATCAACAGGGCGAAATTCTCGGCGCGGTGATCACCGCCCGCGATATAACGGAGCTCAAACAAATCCAGCTTGACTTGCAGGAGTCGCAGCTGGCCGCCAACGCTGCCAATCAGGCCAAGAGCAGCTTTCTGGCCAATATGTCGCATGAGATCCGCACCCCTATGAACGCGGTGCTCGGCCTGTGTTATTTGCTGGCAAAACGCCCTTTGGATGAGGACTCGCACAGTTTGGTCAGCAAAATTGAAAGCGCCAGTCAGTCCTTGTTGGCGATTATTAACGATATTTTGGATTTTTCCAAAATTGAGGCCGGACGCCTGGAGATAGCAAACGCGCCGTTCAAACTCTCCGAAATGCTGGATCATTTAGCGGTGTTGATGTCCAGCGCCGCAGGCAGCAAGCGTTTAGAATTAATTATAACCCCGGCAGAAGTGGATGCGGTCATCGGCGACAGCATGCGTCTGCAACAAGTATTGGTAAATTTGCTCAGTAATGCGATTAAATTTACCGAACATGGCGAAGTGGAGCTGCGGATACGGGTGGCGGAACAGCAGGGCGAACAGGCGCTGCTTCTATTTAGCGTTAGAGATACCGGCATCGGCATTTCCGATCAGCAGCTGCAAAACATTTTCACGGCCTTTGCTCAAGCCGATAACACCATTAGCCGGCGCTTTGGCGGCTCAGGGCTAGGGCTGACGATTAGCGCGCAATTGGTGCGGTTGATGGGCGGCGAATTACAAGTTAAAAGCAGCGTCGGAGTTGGCAGTGAATTTCGCTTTGTATTACCGTTAAATTTCGATAGAAATGCAGAAGTCAGCAAGTCAAATTTAGTTGATCTGCAGTTATTGGTGGTGGATGACAGTAGCGCGGCGCGGGATGCGTTGACCTTAACGGTGCAGCATCTAGGCTGGCAGGCGGATGAGGCGGCTTCGGGGCTGGCGGCCATTGAGCAAATCCAGCACAAAGCGGACCAACATAACTTGTATGATGTGCTGCTTCTGGATTGGAAAATGCCGGGCATGGATGGGTTGGCGACCGCGCAATACATTCGGGAAACCCTATCTGAAAAAAGCCCGCGCTTACATCGTCCGCCTATCGTGTTAATGGTAACCGCGTTTGATTCTTCCGCTCTGCAACACACGCCGGGCATGCACCATGTGGACGGTGTGTTGAATAAACCGGTAACCCCCTCTATCTTGTATAACGCCATCGTCAAGGTTTTATATCGCCGTAGCGGCTCAGTTGCAGTGTCGACCCTTTTAGCTGCTCAAGCGCAGCAGCGTATTCCCGGCATCCGGGTGTTATTGGTCGATGATAGCGAAATTAACCGGGAAGTAGCGCAACATATTTTGGAAGGCGACGGCGCAGTTGTCAGCTTAGCAAGCAATGGACAGGAGGCCTTAGACTGGTTATGCGCGCATCAGGGCGCAGTTGATATCGTGTTAATGGATATGCAAATGCCGGTCATGGACGGTTTAACGGCTACCCGGGAAATTCGCCGGAATCCGGCTTGGGCTTCGCTGCCTGTGCTAGCCTTAACCGCCGGCGTCTTTCAAGACTCCAAATACGCCGCCCAGGCGGCGGGTTTAAACGATTTTATTGCCAAACCTTTTAAAGTTGAACGTTTAGTAGCCTTAATTCAGCAATGGACAAAATCAAAGGGGTCATCAAAGGGGTCAGAGTCGATTGATTTTAGAACTGGTCTTCTATCGCCAGCGTTAAAATCAATCGACTCTGACCCCATTGATTCCATTGATTTGCCGGGCATTAATCTGGCCGCGAGCTTAAAAATTTGGCAAGATATGGCTATCTATAAAACCTATCTGCATAAATTCGCACAGCTATACCAGCACACTGCCGATGACATACTTAAGTTTGCGCAATTAGGGGATCTCAAGTCGGCCGCGGCACTGACGCATAAGTTGAAAGGCGTCGCCTCGACCTTATGCCTGGACGCGGTAGCAGCGCAAAGTCTTGCCGTAGAAGCTGCTTTAAGAAAAGGTGAGCCACTAGACTTAAGCACTGCCGCTTTGGCGCAAGCACTCGCCGAAGTGTGTAGCAGCATTGCGACTTGGGTGACAGCAAACACCGGCGTAGAGGAAGATGTTACGCCCGACACGATCAACACAGAAAATTTTGCCCAGATTCAAGCCTTGTTAAATCAATTAATTGCGCTGCTGCAAGACAATAATCCAGGACCTACGCAAGCGCTACTGGTAAAACTGGAAACATTCTTTAGCCGTGACACTTTAGCAGACATAAACGCCCATCTGCTGGACTATAATTTTCGCGCTGCCGAAGCTGTATGCCAAAGTTTGTTGGCTGGGTTGAAAATCAAGTGACTCAGACTCTGGCCGCATCGGTCGCGATTGATGCGCCGCCCGTTGGTTGGCACATCCTACTTGGTATTGTTTAAGACTAAAAACTTTCGCTGAATAGTTAGGATGAATTTTTCCCACCCTGAGCAACTGAGCCTTATAATGTTGGCTGTCGCATAAAAATAACCGGATAAAGACATGTCAAAATCGCAGTTGTCGGCGCTAAGTCTCTGCATTACTTTACTTTCCGCTTGTTCCAGCAAGCCTGATGTGAATGTGATAGAACCTGGCCTTATAGAGGCTTGGAGTCAATGCCAAGGGCTGAAGGTGTCAGGCCTGAAAAAGCTCAGTGGCGAAAAGAATGGCGATGCTTATGCCATGAATTTTTCGTATAACCTGGAACTGCTTGTGGATGATGCGAGTGAAGCGTGCGCGGGCAATGCGCAAAACGTTATCAAATTAGCCAGTTTGATGCTGGCAAATAACAAAGAGCTAAAAGACGTTAAGAAAGGCGACATTGTTACCGTGAATGGCGCTGTCAACCTGGTTAAGTCTGAAAATGGCTGGATTATGCAATAAATCAGTGTGAATCAATCGATATTGACCCTGATGTATTCCCCGCAAATTTAAGCATCGACCGCATGCCGCAGGGCGGGTAAGTTCGCGTAGCTCCGATTACGCTGTCGCTAAGCATGCCTACATGGGCTTATCCGGCTGCTTATTCCGGGTAAAAAGCTTCGTCCAGAATCTGCGTAAAAGTCCAAGGGCAGGATTCCGGAAATACCGTGAAATCAAGATCGGTTTCGCGGGCCGCATAAATCCGCGCCAATTTGTAGGCATGCGCCAAAATTGCGTCAAGTTGAGGCTTAAGACTATGATTATCCTGGAGAACAACAGAAAAATTATCCCGTTGGGCAACAATCGTTAGCCGCCAGCTTTTACCGCGGCGATCAGCTTGATATTGCCATTTGAGTAAATGCGTCAGCAAAACAGTTAGCCGGCTGTCCAACTGACGTTTTTCACTGCGGCCCATTGTTTCAACCTCTTCAATTAAGTTTTCAATGTCAATTTCGGAAAAGTGGCCAGACCTCAGCAAATCGGCTTGTTGCTGCGTCCAAGCATAAAAATCGGCATGATAATTACTCATAATGAAACTCCGGTATTCTTTAACATAAATTCTAGCACGCGTAACTCCGATTAGCGACAGCGTAATTAGGCTGCATAGGGCGTTTTCGGGTTGGCGAATCTGCTGCAAGGCGGGTAAGCCGCTCTAATTAAAATAAATTCGCTCATCAGGCTAAATGTAAAATAAATTAAACTATGTTATTTAAATAAAATCCTGGCTATTCATGCTCGCTACAATGAGGCATTTGGCCTAAATTTTATTTAGAAATAAGGTGTATAATTATTATGCTATTGATATATATGTATTAAGTTATGTTGGCATATTATTTGCTTTATCTTCTGTTTGTTAAACAAAGCGGGTTAATCGGCTGACATTTAACATTAAAAATAATAAACAATAAAAACAGTGAGATACCATGAAAATACGCGCTATTCACCGCACCGGCGGATCTATGTTAGGTTTGCTGGCCCTTACCTCTTTGCGGATAGTCGCCGCCGCCGAGAATGAGGGCGGTTCCAATGCGGCAGTTACCTTGCCGGATGTCACCGTGAATGCCCAAGTGGATAATAGTCCAACGGCGCCGGTAGATTGGAAGGCCAAGCCGCCCATTGTGGACAAATACAAATTGCCCGTGACCGTCGAAAGCGTGACTACCGATGAAATTAATGAACGCGTTAATCTGCTCAACGTGGAAGACGCCATTAAGTATGAGCCTAGCATCGAAGTCCGCAAGCGTTATATCGGCGATACCAATGAACCCTTGGGAACCCGCTCGGCTTCCATTTCCCAAAGCGCGCGCACTATGATCTTTGCCGACGGCATTTTGATCTCCACCTATTTGAATAACAATAATACCAATACCGGTTCGCCGCGCTGGAATACCGTCGCCCCCGGCGAACTGCAAAGAGCCGATATGTTGTACGGGCCGTTTTCTGCGCAATATGCCGGTAACTCCATGGGCGGGGTGCTGAATCTCACCACCAAAATGCCGCAGAAATTTGAAACCGGCGCGGATATTCAAGGCAGTTACGGCAGCTATAATGTCTATGGCAGCAAAGGCGACACCAATAGCCAGAACTACTCGGCGTTTATCGGCGATAAGATCAATGATTTATCGGTACGCTTCGATTTTAATCATTTGGATAGCTTAGGGCAGCCAATTGCGTTTTTAACGCAAACCGTTGCCAGCGGCACCGCCATACCGACCACCGGGCACGTCGGCACTAATGTCAGCGGCGCGGTACTGAGCGCCAATTCCTACGGTGCGCCTATGTATGTGTTCGGTTCGAATAATGGTCAATATCTCACCCACCAGGATAATTTTAAGTGGAAATTTGCCTACGATATTACACCGACCTTGCAGGCCAGCTATACCTTAGGTATGTGGCAAAACAATCAAGATGTCAAGTATGCCAGTTACTTGCAGGACGCCAGCGGCAATACGGTCAGCAGCGGTTATGTGAATATTAACGGCAAACAATATAATTTATCCTCAACGGTTTTTTCGCCGCTACTGGCAAATCAAACCACTTTTTCGCACGGCATGGCGCTTAAATCCAATACCGGCGGCAAATTTGACTGGGAATTGTTGGGCAGTGTCGTCGATTTGAGCACGGATACCAGCCGGGTAGCCGTGCAAGATCCGGCCACGGTTGCGGCTTCCCCGGTCGGTGGTTTGGGCCGCAATACCGTGTTAACCGGTTCGAATTGGAATACTGCCGATGCGAAAGGCATTTGGCGGCCGGGCGATTATTACGGTAAGCATGAAGTCAGCTTCGGTTTTCATAATGATTTCTATCAATTGGTTAACCCGGTGTATAACACCACGAACTGGCAATCAGGCGCTAATGGCAGTATGTATTCCGATTCGGAAGGTAAAACTATGACCCAAGGCTATTGGCTGCAAGATGCATGGGATTTTGACAAACAATGGAATCTAACTGCCGGCGGCCGTCTGGAGCATTGGGATGCTTATGACGGCTTGAATTCCACCACGCTATCGACGGGTAAATTGTCAACGATCAATCAGGCTGAGGTTCAGGCGGTTAATTTTTCCCCAAAAGGTAAATTAACTTGGAATCCGACGCAGTCTTGGCGCTTTGGCGCGGCCATTGCGCAAGCCTACCGTTATCCGACCGCCGGCGAGTTATTTCAAACTTCTACAATCGGCACTAATGTGTATAACGCCAATCCTAATCTAAAACCCGAGCAAGCCTTGTCTTCAGAGCTTTCCTCCGAATACTTTTTGCCAAACGGAAAATTACGCTTAAGTTTCTTCCAAGAACGCGTCAACAACGCCATCTATTCGATGAGTACCTTGATGAGCAACGGCACGGTGGCGAACACCAATCAAAATGTCGGGCAAACCGATCTGTATGGTTTGGAGTTTTCCGGCGAGGGTAAGGATCTGTTCATCGATAAATTAAATCTGTATGGCACCGGCACCTGGACGGACGGTAGAATCACTTCCAACGCCGCCACGGATGCAGCGGCCTTGATTGCCGCGCAATCCGCCAGCAATTTGGCGACAAATCCCGGAACCGGCTTGCCGTCAACCGGCGCTATGCTGCCGAGAATTCCAACCTATAGAGCGTCGTTTACGGTAAGTTATAGTCCGGTCAATGATTTGACCACGTCTATCAGCGGCCGGTACAGTTCGGCAACCTTTAGTCAATTGAATAACAGCGATATTAATCACATGACTTATGTGGGTAATAGTGCGTATTTTGTCGTGGACGCCAAGCTAAATTACAAACTGACTAAACAATGGTCCGTGAATGCCGGTATCGACAATCTGAATAATGAGCATTACTGGTTGTACCATCCGTTTATGCAAAGAACTTATACGGCGCAGATTAAATTTAACTATTAAGCGTTTTGGGCAAAGTTACCTGTCAAGAGGACCGGTTAAGTCGTTCCTGGCGAGCTTGTCGAACCATGAGCGGCTTAACCGTTCACTTCCTCCTTTTGAAAAAGGGGGATCGAGGGGGATTTATTTAAAAAATCTCTCCTAACCCGAATGGCACTTACTTAAGAGTAAATATTTTTTAGTATCAATAGCTTAGGAACATCTTTGTCATATCTAAGGTTAAGGCGTAGGCTGGGTAGAGCAACGTGAAACCCAGCGATTTAGGTCGCAATGCTGGGTTTCACTTCGTTCTACCCAGCCTGCATATGCCACATATATCTATATGGCATTGAATTAATTATGCTTTGACACCAATATTTTGATATACGCCGATCGGGGTTTGCTGTCAGCGAGGGAGAGCCGGCGTCTGGGCGCGACGCCGGTTTACTGCGGCTTTTAAGATTGTTTACTACGTTTGGCCAAGCGGATGCCTGCTAAACCCAGGCCTAACAGCGCCAAGGAACCAGGCTCCGGTACTGTGTTTGTGGTAACGCCTTGCGTGGTTACATTAAAAGTCAGGCCCGATTGGACATTATTTATATCGACGAAAAACACTTCCAAGCTATGGTTGCCGGCGCTAATTTGGCTGGTGGTGCAGGAGCCGGTTGATTCAGCATGCACACCGCCCAAATCACAGACGACTTGACCGTCCAGATAGGCGAAAGCCATATCGTCCGCGCCTATGCTAAAGCTGATAGTTTCCGCAGTTGGCGCGAACAAATTGCCGGTTAGGGTTGCAGCCTGGAAACCGTTGCTATCACTCGTACCTGTACCGTTAGGCGGGAAAAAATTACTCGACACATTAAACGGCAATGTCACGCTTGCAGTCGATGTTTCAGTCACGTCGGAAGTTCCGCCTGCGCCGCCCTTGTTAAGCAAAGGGCTCCAATAAGTGATCTCGCCGCTTGCCGTAACATCGGTCGGTGCGCCAACCGGGTTATAACAGTTAGAAAGGCAGCCGTAAGTGCTTGTGTTCAATACCGGCAGGCCGTCCGGGCCTAACGCGTTTTGCACTTCGTTGTTAAATACGCCGCCCGCTAAATGGTTAGCGTCTTTATCGGTCTCACCGATTGTGTAATAGTCTATGGTCAGGCTGCTGGCGTAGGCCGATGCGAAGGGCGTCATGAGGGATAACAGCGCGGCTAAAACTGCTTTGTTTATAGTTGGAATATACATAATGCTTTGCTCTATTTTAGTCAGTTAAGGGTTTCTATGCTGAAATAAGCATTAACTGTACCAATTTATTAAAACGATATAAAAACAATGAGTTATTATGTTTTTTTTAACTTATTTATCCCATTCTACAGGCAAAATGTGTAAAAAATTTCGACAGCTAAATAATCGCACTTAACCGCCGTTTGGTGGGTAGGGATAGCGTAATTTCATATAATTCAATAGGTAAGCTTACTTATTGTGTTTATATTTTTTTTGCATTGCCAATAAAGTTTAATCATTTAATCGTAAAAATTATTGACACTCGGAAACTGAAAAAAACTTAACACCCCCGAATCAGAGTCCGAATTTAGCTAATTTTAAGTAAGTTAGAAATTGCTGAAGTTTTAAACTTTGAATGAATTTGTATTATGAATCAATTGCATAGAGTTTTAATGCCTAAATAAACAATGTTTCGGCGTCCCAGTGATGCTAATGTTCAAAAAATACGCTATGTGTAAAATTTATCGACAAAAATATGCTTATCTATTGGTTAATGCAAAAAGGCATCCTCATTATAGATAAGTTACCGGCTGAAAGCTTGATAAGAGGTATGTTGTTTATTCCAGGTCTGTGTATAGTAGCTTAGAGAATAATCCCATATGAGTGAGATATTTTTTAGCATGAAATATTACCCCATGTTTTGAGGGGGGTTAGCGGTGGTTACGAAGCTTTGAGATTGTGAAAGAGTTTTGTGTTACTGCGCAGCTTGCCCTTCATTCCGCATGCCTTAACCCGCTCAGCAGCAGTTGCAAGCTTTTGAAATCCATCGGCTTGTCGATTTTAATCACGTTCTGCGGCAGCGACTCATGGTCGATATCCGAGCCGGAACAGAGAATTACCAGGATGTCAGAACGCACAGCCAACACTGCTTTGGCCAAGCTTAAGCCGTCCAGTTCCGGCATATTCAGGTCGGTCATTACCACATCGAATTGCTGTGGGTTTTCCTTAAATACCCTCAGCGCCTCAAGCGGGGAAGCATTCGGCTGCGGTTTGTGGTTTAGCCGGCTTAGCTGGTGGGTCAAAATGGATAAGACTAACGGCTCATCATCCGTTACCAGTACATTTAAACTCGACGTATTTTCCGAGCCGGTGGTTGCGGGTGCGCTCGCGGGCGCTGTTTGCGGCAGCGGCTTTTGCTTGGCCCTCGGCAGCAATAATCGCATGGCCGTCCCTTTTCCAAGCACGGAATCGACTAAAATGTGGCCGCCGACTTGATGCACAATGCCGTTAATCACCGATAAGCCTAAGCCGGAGCCTTTGCCTATCTGTTTAGTGGTGAAGAAGGGATCAAAAATCCGGTGCAACAGCTCAGCAGGGATGCCGCGCCCGGTATCCACGACGCTGAGTTCCACATAATGGATTTTTTATCGGCACAAACCGCAGCAGAACACAGCGAACCGGCACAAGCGGTGCAAATAAGCCCACACTCTAATTCGATATTTTTGAGGCCAACCGTTATAGCGCCGACGCGATTGTTAACCTCGTTAATGGCGTCGCGGGCGTTGATCACTAAATTGACAAATAACTGCGATAAATCATTGGCATTGATGACGACTGGATCCACTTCTTCAAGCTGACTATTAAAAGTAATCAGACTGGTAATCGAGCCGCGCAGCATACCCAGGTTTTCTGTCAGCACCGGCAGAGGGTCGATAGCGCTCGTATTGCTATCACAGGTATCTGAGCGGCGTGCGTAATCCATCATTTTTCGGATCAAATCGCGGGCGCGTTGGCTGGCGAGTTCGATTTGCTCCAGATAGCCATGAATAATCGCCGGCTGCGCATGTTCCAAGTCCGCACGCGCTAAATCGGTATAGCCCATGATGCAGGCTAATAGGTTATTAAAGTCATGCGCGACGCCGGCTGTCAGATGGCCGAAAACCTCCATTTTGGTGGCTTGCAGTAATTGCGCGCGTAACTGGTCACGTTCCAGCAAGGTCGCGGAAATATCGGTGCGCAGACTGACGAATTCATAAGGTTTGCCGTCTTGGTCCAATAAAGGCGTAATCGTGGTTTCCAGCCAGCGAAACCCACCGTCTTTATTCCGGTCTTTAATCAAACCTTTGAACACTTGTCCGTTATTCAAGGTAGCATACATGGCGTCCCAAAAAGCGTTGTCATGATAACCCGAGTTCAACAATGCGTGGTCGCCGCCTAGCAACTCCTCAGCGGCATAACCGAGCGCCTTACATAAGCTGTCATTCACGTAAGTGATCTTGCCGGCGGCATCGGTAATGCTTACTAAGGCATGCTGATTTATTCCCTGGCAGAGCTGATAAGCTAAACGCTCGCCGCCATAGGCTAAATCCGGCGCCGCTACGGCGGTATCCAGCAAGGAATGCGCCGCTATATTCGCTTTTTTACAGTGCTCAACTTGATTTTTAGCTTCCAATTCCGCCAGTTTGCTTTGCAACAAATGACTGGTGTGTCGATGTAACTCGACTGCGGTTTGTAAAGCCTGATTTTTTTCTGCCATCGCTTTCTGGGTCGGGATGGCGCTTAGGGTAGGCATTAAGCGCCATAGCGCCATAGCGCTTAGCAGCGACACAAAGGCTGTCATAAATTTCAGCAAGCCTTGCAGTAGATAATCAGGCCGCCATACCGTCCAAATATCCAATATATGCGTTATCCCGCACAACAGTACAAAGGCTGTGAACAGTACGTATAAGGGACGGAATTTAAAATCCCGGCGGTTACGGAATATCTTGGCAATCGCCAATGGAATGGCGAAATAACACAGGGCGATCAGTCCGTCTGATCCGATATGCAACCATAATAATTGCGGCTGCCAAAGTAAACAAATACCGTGTGGTAATAATTGGCTCACTTGCGCACCTTCAAGAATTAATAGCTGGATAATAAGAGGCGATGGACGGCATAGGCTTTTTGCTTAGGTGAGACTGAGCCTATGCTTATGCCTCTTGTAGCCATTGTCGCGCCTATCCCCGGGAAACTATCTTGCTAATCTGATTAATAATTAAGTTCAAGGAATTGCAGGGATTTCCGCGCGGATGCATGCTGTAACCGGTCTGAACTCTGCAACATTCTCTGCATGAGTTTAGTTTAAAATTAACAAATTAATATAAAACCATAGCATAATTAGTATAAGTCCTTGGATTTTTCCCTACAATTT
Source organism: uncultured Pseudomonadota bacterium (assembly GCA_963705975.1). Classification (GTDB taxonomy): domain Bacteria; phylum Pseudomonadota; class Gammaproteobacteria; order Methylococcales; family Methylomonadaceae; genus Methylomonas. Next base: position 64,534 of record CAVPMI010000065.1, on the reverse strand, counting down.
ATGCAATTGAGACTTGATTCAATATTTTTAACTATTCACCCTTTTCGGCTACCAACTTAAAGCGGGAAAGCGGCGAAGCTTACCCGGCTAGCAAGCTACTTAGCTATCAAAAACCAAACCCCGCCAGCGCCCCAAACCCTATACCGACCGCCGCGGCGAATAAGCTGAAATACTCCAACCATTTGCGCCGGGTCAACAAAGCGATAGCCGCTAAAGAAATGGCGATCTGTAAAGCGGTAGCGCCGGTGGCCCAGCTATGATGCACATGCAGATAGCGTTCGGCCAGCAGGTCGGCCTCCCGGGATAACTCTTCCGTGTGCTCGGCTTTGGTTTTAATTTCGGCTTTCTCGGTAGCGTAGCGCTCGGCGTCATATTTGCTTTCTTCGCGATCCTTGCCGCTAGTCAGCTTGGCGGCCAGCTCCGCCAGATTTTCCTTATTGCTTTTGGCTTGATAAAAATTCCATTGATCGGCGGCTTCGGTTTTATTAATGGCCGCTTCGTTTTTGAAAATAATGGCTTCGCCCAAGGTCAAGCTGGCTTCATAAGACAGCAGCGCGCCTATGGCCGCCATAATCGCGGTCATCACCGCCAATTGGCTGTTAAATTTGTGACTGGCGTGACTCTCGCCACCCTCCAACACTTCTTCGTGCGGTCCTTTTACTTCAAATTCTTCGCTCATCGCTGTGTTCCTCTCTACTGTATTGAAATGGTGGAGTGGATGTTAGCAAAAAATGACGGGATAGTAGAGGGCGTTTTAGCGGTAATTCACGCTTGACTTGCGATTTGCGCAAACTAACGCGTATTTTCAGCGAAAATCCGCCAATTTTATTTAAATCACTGTTTTCCGCTTAAGCTAAAGAAAACTGCCCAATAATTTCTTGTTGTATCTTGCGTACCTTATCCATGAATGTATCCGACTTATAATCGATGTTTCGCAACGGATCATGTTGGCTCAGTACAAATTCCCTGATCCATTCCTCGCTCCAGGATTGATAGTTGTCCTGTACCATACGCAATACAGTCACCAATTTATTCACGGTATAGATCACATCGTCTTGGTAATCTTCAGCATTAAAACTCATTAAGCCTTGAATTTGCTGTCTGACTTGCACAAAGGCGTCATTTGCGTCGAACTGCGTGGTTTGTCCCATGTTTTTTCTCCGGCTAATAGCGCTAAAACTAAATTCAGTTTTGGTTGGCTGTTACTATCCCAGCTTTCCCTTAAATCAAACTTAAAGAATCACACAATAAATCTGGTACAGCGGTGCGCAGTGCACTGATGGCCGGCAACGCGGATCAAAAATTGTTTAATTTTAAAATGAGCGGTTAAAAAAACTCTGTATAGTTGGAAACTATTATCTCAATGTCAACAGTGGCTTTATGTTAACCTAATAATGATTACAATTTAGTGAAATCATTAGATAATTTGCATATGTCCGCCACCAAAACTGCCGATAAAGAAGACGATCCCAGCTACAAGCGCTTGTTTTCCGCTCCGGAACTGGTGCGGGATTTAGCTGCGTAGGCTGGGTTTTCTAAAACCCGCTCAAACTCCGCTAATGGCAAGGGCTTGCCAAACAAGTAACCTTGAAAACTCTTACAGCCGTGCATTTCCAGAAAAACCAGTTGTTCTTTGCTCTCCACGCCTTCAGCGATGACTTCCATACCCAGCTTGTTAGCCATCAGAATGATAGTTTCCACGATGGCCTCATCATCCGGATCGATAGAAATATCCTGTACAAAACTGCGGTCGATTTTCAGTTGGTCGATAGGGAGCTTTTTAATGCACGACAGTGATGAATAGCCGGTGCCAAAGTCATCCATCGAGAATTTAACCCCGGTTTCCCTGAGCACGCGCATTTTGTGCACGGTATTGCCAATTTCTTCCAGTACCAGCGATTCGGTAATCTCCAGCTTCAGTCGATTTGGATTAATGTTGGTGCTATTCAGGACCCGAATCACGCACTGTTCAAAATCCGGTTGTTGGAATTGGCGGGCGCTGACGTTAACGGAAAGAGTGAGGTGCATGGAGTGCTCGCTGTTTTCCCAGACCTTAATTTGCGCGCACGCTGTTTCCAGCACCCACTGGCCTATCTTCAATATCAAGCCGGTTTCTTCGGCAAGCGGAATGAAGTCTCCCGGACAGACCATGCCGCGCTGCGGATGTTGCCAGCGAATCAGCGCTTCTGCGCCGATGAGGTGATAGTTTTCACTAACCTGTGGTTGATAATATAGTATGAATTGCTGATTATTTATCGCCAAATTTAAATCGGCTTCCAGTTTCACCCGGTAGCTGATGCTGTCCTGCATTTGCGGATCAAAAAAACACAGCCTATTCCGGCCTAAGGCCTTGGCCTGATACATGGCAATATCCGCCTGCTTTAGCACGGTGTCCAGCGTTTGCTCGGGTTCGTAAAACAGCGTTACACCAATACTCGGAGTGCTGAAGTATTGATAAGTATCAAGCTGATAAGCTTGATTTAGGATGGTTAAGATTTTATGGCCTATCGTTTCCGCCTGAGTCGCTGCTTCTAAAGCGTGTTCGCTTAAATCTTCCAGCATCACCACAAATTCGTCTCCGCCTAAGCGGGCGACGGTATCGTTTTCCCGAATACAGCTGTTTAACCGTTCTGCAACTTGTTGCAACAATAAGTCGCCCATATCATGGCCGTGCGAGTCATTCAGAGTCTTGAAATTATCCATATCGATAAACAGCAGTGCGCCTTTCCGGTTCTTCCGCTGGCTCGAAATTAAGGCTAATTTTAAACGGTCTTGCAGTAACCGCCTATTGGGCAAGTTAGTCAGTGGGTCATAAAACGCCAGACGTTCGATTTTTTCCGCCGCCGCTTTATTTTTCGAGTTGTCGATGTGCGCTACGACGTAATGCGTGATAACGCCTTGATTGGTTTTGACTGAGGTGATAGTAAGAAAGGTCGGATAGATTTCGCCGTTTTTACGTCTATCGTACACCTCACCCTGCCAGGTGCCGCTGCTCCGGGCGGCGTGTTTAATGTCTGCATAAAATTCCGCAGGATGCAGATCAGAGTCCAGAATGCTCGGCAAACTGCCCACCACTTCCTCCGACGTATAGCCGGCAATTTCGGTAAAGGCTTTATTGACCCGCAGGATTTTGCATTGGTCATCAGTGATCAACATGGATTCGTGCGAGTCAAAGGCCACAGCGGCTATCAGCAGTTCTCTCTCAACTTGCTCGCGTTCCTCGATGATGCTGCTCAGATGCTGATTGTTTGCTTGTAAGTGCCCCAAATGATCCAAAAAGAATGTGACCATCCACACCAAAATAGGCGCCACAACGCTGGACGTCACCAAACCGGTCAACAGGTAATCCGCTGGAATCTCGCCTTTCAGCAATTGTCCCATCAAAGAACAGATAGCTTCACTTAGTAGCACGGAAATCAAAACTAAAATTAGCCACACCCGCCATAAAGCCGTGTTCTGTAGCCATATAAAAACTTTAATTTTCATTCAGTTGAGACTTTCCGGTTATCTGCTTATTTATAACAATATGTTGTTCAAAAAGCATCTTAACATTTCTTGTTGTAGGGGAATGCTGCAGAGTTTGCATTTAACTCATGTAGAATCATTTAAAAATCCTTTTTCGTGACAAACGTTAACTGGCTTTGTAGCCAACAACCAAACACCTAGCTATTCAGCGTAAAGAAACTTTGTAGGATGCGCCGCCCGTTGGTTGGCATGTTGTTCAAACAAAAAAAAGACAATCGGTGGCTAAGTCCTCTGCATGTCCCGGCGGGTTACGCTGTGGGTTAAGCTTTTAACTTATCCTGAGAGACATCCTGCGCAGCTAACCCGCCCAGCAGGCTTAGCGTAATTTACCCTATGCTCATTAATACAACTCAACTGCAAAGCAGACAAGCATAGTTTGCTACTGAAAAATTTCAACTTGCAGCATATTCCGGTAGTGGTTCAGTTTGAATTTTAGCTTGCTGTAGCAACAGTTCAGCAGAAACACCGGAAGCGAGAAAAGATACGTTGAAGGCTCTGCTAATTACGATCTAATTTCAACCAGCTATGTTGAGCTTAAAAATTTAACCATGCGTATGAATATGTATATATTCATCATGTTTATCAATGGATTGTGAAAGTTTGTTGAAAGCAATATATGTGTGTCGGCTTAGGTTTTTTGTTTTTCATCTATACAAAAATTCATAAGTCACTTAAACTAGCCGCCGCTATAATGGCGGGCTTAAAAGATCATGCTTGTGAGCTTACCGACAATATAAGTCTGATACTTAAATCAGGGTCTATAAAGCGCGGATCTTATAAAAAGAAAAGTGTGTAATTGCAGATTTTTTTTGTTGTTATAGCTAGAAATTGCAGAAACAATGGTGGCAAATTAAACCTAATCTTGATATAAAGTAACCATAACAGAGCCGCATAAGCGGCCTTAAAAGGAATGAATTTTGACGACAACTGCCTACGATACAAACTTTATTGCATCTGACATTGCATTTACAGACACACAAGGAAATGTGCATTTAAACATTCCTTTCAGAAAAGTCAAGCGGATAGAAGGGATAGTTTTAGGAATGGCTGGTTGCTTAGATTGCATGAAAGACTATACTCAGATGATCATTGATTATGTAACGAAGAAATCTGATTACTTTGACATGCCAAGCTCGATTACTAACCGACAAGATCGAGATTTTCTGGTCATGATTTATTTGAATGGAACTTGTTTGCAGATTTCTAAGCCGAAGCAGTCAGACGTTGGCATAAGCATAATTACCCAAATACCAACAGTCATAGGGTCAGGAAGTTCTTATGTTCAAAATGTACTTGATGACTGTAAAAATGCAGTGGTAGCTGTTTTAGAAGCAATTAAGCACGATAAATATACAGACGGTGACGTTAAATATTGTAGTATTAAGCGTAGAGACGTCCACAACCTGGAGGATCACCCAATGAGCGCACAATTAAAAATACAACTAACCGGAATCCAGCAAGAACTTGATGCAGCCAATGAATTTTTAGTTCATCCTAGCAATGCTGGAAAAGCGTTTCACGCGAGCACAGAGACATTTCATGCAGGCGAGCCATCCACTATATCCTTAGAAGCAGGTATGCTTTTTCTAAAGCAAGGATTTTCAGAGGTGCGAGATTCTTTTGGAGACTAACCAAAAAAACTCGAAATGATTTCTTAAATACTTGCATACCAAAGCCCCTTAACTGGGGCTTTTTAATGAGCAAAAATAATTTATTTCAAACTGAACCACTACCCATATTCCGTACTAACTCGGGTCAGGTGGTCTAGCAATTTTTCCGGCAAAGCCAGGCATACGCTATCGACAGCATGAGCCGCCGACATGCACCAAGCCACTACTTGCACCCCTACGGCTAATTTCTCCCGCGCGCCATCCGCCTGCAGCCGGAAAAAATCGAATCTGAGTTCAATGCCGTTGGCATAGATCGCCTGCAAAGACATCCGCGCTTCCAGCGTGTCAAACGGCATGGCGTCGCGCAGATGTTTTACTTCCGTGAAAATACAGCGTAAGCCGGGTCCGCCTGACTGGCGATAGGCCTCCGGGATGAGCTTGTAAAAATAATTGTCGCGCAAGACGCCTTGCAGTTCGTAATACTTGGTATAGTAGATATTGCCTACCAAATTAGCGTCAATCACCGAGGTGCTGAAGGTTTGTTGACACAGCAATTCGCCAGGTTCCGGCCCTGCGGCGCAGCGGCTCTGCACAATGCCTAAGCGTTTCAAGGCCTGTTGTAAACCGGCGGTTGCCGGCGGACTAAGCGGGTCGGCATGCTGGTTGTACTGCTGAAAAAACCGGTTCAAATACTCGGGGTAGCCGGCAGGCGTCACTAAGCCGTGGCCGATAACCTTAGCCCAGGTCATTTGGATTTGACTGTCGGCCAGCGGCCGCAATGCGCCATCCGCGTCCAGCCGCCGCCACGCAAAACTCAGCGCTACCCCGGAATTTCTCGGGCCGCTTTGCCCAAGAAATCGGCAATCTACCTCCACCACATCGCCGGACAGCACCGGCGCATGGATATATAGGCTAGCTTGATTGGTGACCCAGGCATAGTCGCCGCTGATAAATTCCGCCTTTAATTGACTGAATACCGGGCGCAATACCATTTCCCGCAAGCGCCCCATCCACTCGAAAAACCGCACAAAATACATGCTGCCATCCGGATTGGCGGCGTCCTTAAAGGAAATAGGGAAGCGAAAGCGTAAACAACTCGGTTGTTGAGCTGTGGAAATCCCGGCTGTAATGCCGAAAAACGCCGCCGGATCGGCGTTGCCGGCCAGCCAGAGCTTCCAGGCCGGATTAGCGTCAGCCTCAGCGGCTTGCGCGGCTCTGGCCGGGATGAATTCCGTCGCCGCCAGTTGGCTAATCTCTTGCTTACTCTGTGGTTTAACATTCAACGCGATGAAGTTTGGAGGGCAGCTTTCGGCCAGCGTTACGGCCAGCAGGTGTTCAGTCTCCGCAGGCATGCAAGGCAGCGTGAGTATTTTTACGCTTAGATCGCCGCTATTGGCCAGGAATAGCACCGCATCTTCATGGCGCTTATGGATTTCCAGCGTCAGCTCGCGGCTATCGTAGTACTTTATGGCCGCCTCCAAGGCCGACCATAAACGCGTACCTGCCCGTTCTTGGCTGTCTCCAGCTTGCTCCAAAAGCGGTAGCAAAGCACTTAACGGCGCATTCAGCATGGTTCGCCATTGTTCAGGGCTGTAGCTGGCCAGCGCCGTCAAATCGCAACCCTGCGCGCCTAGTCCAGTGCTGCATAACACCCAATCGCCGGCGTGGCTCAAGGAGATTCCCAGCGCCGAGTCTGCCTGTTGCGATTCTGAAAGTATTGCGGCGGTATACACCAGCGGTTTGCCTGAGGCTAACCAGCCTATGCTCTGTGCTGCAGGATCTATTGCGTAACGCTCCCCGGCCAACTGAAGCGCGGTGCGAAACACCGGCGCTTCCAAGTTATGTCTGGCTTGCTTAGCTTGGTCTGAGAGGCGGGGGATGCGGCGCAGTAGCACAGCCGGCGCGAAACAGCCGAATGCGCCGGCGGCGAGGTCGCATTTGTGCTGAAATAGCGGCTGCTGGGCGTGGTAGGGTTTATTTAGCAAGTGTTCCAGGCTAGGCATATTGCTGTGCTGCTCCATCAGTTGCAATTCATAGCCGCTGATGCGTTCGATCAGTTGATTATTGGCGTCTACGACCAGCACTTCGGCAAAAATTTTCCGGCCTTCGCGGCGGATGATATTGGCCTGCGCACGATAAAAAGCGCTGGTTTCGGCATGCGCATACAGGTCGATGGCGGCAATGCGGAACGGTAAACACAGCTCCGGCGTCAGTGATAACTGAGCTGCTTGCAATAAGGTGTCCCGATAATAGGCATCACCGAGTACTAAGGGCGCAACCAACTCAGCCGAAAAGCCTTCCGGCAGCGTCAAAGTTTGCTGCCGCGCTTCGGTAATAAAACTGACGCTGCTGCGGCTCAGTTCGACAATGGCGCTAATCCGTTGGAACAGCGGCCCTTGGAATAAGGCCTCGCCATAACAATCCAGGGACGGCACTAAGCCCAGCATGCCGCGCGTGGCCGGCAGCTGTTCGCCGGCGTCCCGGCATTGGCGTTGGCCGAAAATGAAATCGGCGGAAAAATGCGCCAGTTCCCAACCGGTATGCTCGGTATGGATACTGGCGGCAAACTTTACGGCTGCCGCTGTGGATTCACGTTCAGCGGCCAGCACCCGAATCTCAATTGCCAATTTTCGTCCCGGCTGCACGACAATAGGGTGTTCTAGGCGAATGTTTTCGATGCGTATCACTTCTAAATCCGCATCAGCCAGCAGCGCGAAACAGTTTTGCGCCATCGCCTCCAGGCCCATCACCGTTGGAAATAACAGGGAGCCGCGGTAATTATGATCCTGGAGATACAGATCCTGTAGACTATCCAAAAACACCCGGCTCAGGCGTTCTACGCCGGGTTCGCTGTGTAACACGCTGCCCAAAAACCGGCCAGTCAGCGCCGGCGCGTTAGGCATTGCCACTGGCTGCCAAGCCGCCAGGCCGGAATGGCTGGCGGTGATGATGACTTCCGTGGCGGGCGGCGCAAAATTTACCCAGCGCAGGAACTGGCGCACGCCGTCCGCCACGGCGATGGCGTCTATGCCCATCTGCTCCAAGTGCTGTACGCTGCCAAGTTTTACACCCATGCCGACTTCATCCCAGACGCCAAACGCATAAGCCACCGTCGCGGTGCTTGGATGTGCTTGGGCATAAGCGTCCAATAGCCGGGCCACGGTTTCATTGGAATACGCATACCAAGCATTATTGCGCATGCCGGTCACGCCGATGATGGAGGTAAAGACGGCGAAAAACTTCAGCGGCGTCGCGGCGAACAGCGTCAATAAATTTTCCGCGCCGCGCAACTTGGTGGCGATTTCGGCCTCAGCCTGCGTGCCGGATACATCGGTGGCGCGGCGCGGGGTATTGCTGCCGGCGCCATGCAGCACGCCGGTAATCGGTCCCAGATCGCGGCGAATAGCCGCTGCCACGCCGGCCAGCGCTACGCTATCGGCCACATCGGCCGCATAATAACAGTAGTCAATATGCAAAGCCGACACTCTAGCCAACGTGGCCGCCAACTCGGATTGCTCGCCAGGCAAGGGCAGGGCGGAGCGGCCAAGGATAGCCAATTTTATGCCGGTTTCTCTTACAAATTCTAAAGCGCAGGCGGCGGTTATGCCCTTGCCGCCGCCGGTCACCAATAAGACATCTTGCGAAGACCAAGTCAGAGTGCGCGGTAGGCACTGCTCCGGCGTAATAGTCTGCATGCGCCGCAACCAGCGCTGGCCGGCGGCGTCAAATTCCACGGCATGATACCGCGCTGCACCACACAGTTCCGTTGCTAGGCTCTGGGTAATGCAGTCGATGGACAGTTGCCTATCCACCCCCAGCACCACCACTTCCAACTCCGGCCGTTCCTGAGACAGGCTGGCGGCAAACGACCACGCCTCCGGCCCATGAATGGTTTTTCCTGCGCACTGTAGTTGCACGAAAACCAAGCTTTGCAAGCGTTGCCACAGCAAGGGGTGTTGCTGGTTGAGTCTGTGCAATAGCGACAATTGCCGCACCGCTTCGTTAGCCGAACACGGTGCGCCGCCGGCCAACAAAATCATTAGCCGGGCAGGCAAGCCGGCAAAATCCGCGCCGGGGGCGTCAAGATAAAGCGGAACGCCGAGCGTCTCCGCAAATTCTGCGCTAAACGCCGAGTGTCCGCCGGGGGCGATTAATAACAGGTTTTGCGCAAAGTTTAAATCAGGCTCAGCCTCCAGCGCCAAGGCTTCGGCAATTTTCGTTTGATAAAAGGCTCTGACCCAGCGGGCCGGCTTGGTTTTTTTTGCCTGAAGTATTTCCGTTAAGCCGGGTTCTAAAGATTCGCTGCCCACAGCGGCTTCGTAAGCAGCAATCAATTGTTGCACATTGGCGGAGGCTAAGGCTATAGCGTCTATCTTGCCCGCCACGCCCAATCGCAGCGCGGCGTCGCCGATTAAGCTGCCGATTTTAATGGAGTCCAGATGTAAATCGTCTAATAATCGCGCGTCATCGGCAATGGAGCTTTCAGCAAAACCGGTGCGCTCACAGATTAAATCCAGCACGAGCGAACGCACCGAACCGGCGGGCGTCTTTCGGTCTCGCGGGTTTACAGGCTCTGCCGCAGACAGCGGCGGGGCGGTAATGATGTTTTCGACGATGGTCGAGATGTCCAGGGCTGGGCGGCTATCTGTCGTCAGCAGGAATGGCTGCTTTGACTCTACTTCGGCAAGTTTCCGTTCACACGGATTGACATAAAATTTGCGTTGCGCTGCAGGCACAAAGGCTCTAACCAGTCTGCCGGTATATAATTCCCGCCAATGCACAGCGCTGCCGCGCACAAAGGCTTCAGCCAGCACCACGTTTAGATCGGCATGCTTGCCGGGCAAGCTTTCTACCGGAAAACAAGGCCGCACAGCGTCAGCGGCATGGCTTTGCGCTAAGCCGGTCAATACCCGGCCCGGACCCACTTCGATAAACATATCGCACTCAGCGGACATGGCGGCTAACAGGCGGCTAAAATCCACCGGCGAGGTGATTTGCTCGGCAAGATGGTTTTTTAGATCTATCTCCACGCCGATTTCTTGGCCGCCGCTGCCGGAAAAGAGCCGGCAAACCGCCGGTTGCGCAGTTTTCTCAATGTGCGGGCTGTGCCGCAACTGCTCAGCGGCGGCCGCCACCAGCCGGGAATGAAAGGCATTGCTCACCGGCAGTTTCACCGCCCGCACCCCGGATTCGCCGGCTAGTTCCAGCATGCGCTCTACCGCTGCCGAGTCGCCGGAGATGACGGTCTGCTGCGGCGAATTATGGTTGGCTATCACGCAATAAGCGCCATCCAGCCGCGCCAGCAAAGCGGCGGCTTGGTTGCTGCCGCAGGCTAAGGCGGCCATGCTGCCGCCAGCGCCGGTGGAGGCCAACATCGCTATGCCGCGAAGCGCGGCATAGCGCACTAGCGCCGCGCCGTCATACATGCCGGCGGCGGCTAAGGCGGTCAGCTCGCCCAAGCTGTGGCCGCCTACCACCACCGGTTTGACGCCCAATAAGCTTAATTGTTGCAGCCACAACCAGGAGGCTGTGCAGATGGCCGGTTGCGCATTTTGCGTCTGCGTCAGTTCGGCCAGTAGGGCTGGTTTCAAGAGATTGGCCGGGTCGGCATCTAGATTAGCCAGAAATAAACGACTTAAATTTGGCGTTGGTTCTGCCGCGCCTAATTTCCCCTGTAACGTTGCAGCCGTTGTATCCGCATTGTCTGCGAATTCTTTGGCCCAAGCAAAACGCTTGGTCAAAGCGTAGGCCATGCCGATTTGTTGCGAACCCTGTCCCGGAAACAAAAACCCCAGCCGGGCGCAAGCGGCTTGGTGACTCAGCCATATCTGCTCACCGCGCCAGATCTCGCCAGCCGGCAGCGGCTGTGCATGTAGTTGGTTTTCCAGCGTTTCCAGTTTATCCAGTAATTCTTTCACGCTAGCCGCCAGCACCACGGCGCGCCAGGGCAGGGTTTGCACGGCTGCGGCGCACAGGGCGGCTAAGTCGACCAATTCTCCGCTGCTGAGGCCTGTGGCGAGTCGCCGGGTCTGCTGCACGGCTTCCAGCAGTGCGGGACAATCAGCGGCGGCAAACGGAAAAATCTCGCTGGAGCGATAACTGGCTAGTAGCATTTCTTCTGCAACGGATGGCTGCAATTCCGGCGCGGGCGGATCGCCGCTTTCCAAAGTGACATGGCAATTGATGCCGCCGAAGCCCATCGCCGACACGCCCGCCCGCAATTGTGTTTCAGGCGCGTGGATTTTGCCTGCCAAAACCGGAAATAATACTTTGGCCGACTCGCTAAAACTGCCGTGCGGCTGTTCGCAACCCGCCGTCGGCGGCATGATGCGCCGATTCAGCGCGATCACCGTCTTGATAAAGCCGCCGATACCGGCGGCGGCCTTGGTGTGGCCGACGATGGATTTAAACGAAGTCACGCCTATCGAATAATCCGCCGCGCCGCCAAATGCGTTGACGGCCTGGGCGATGCCTTCCAGTTCCACGCGATCGCCGACGGCGGTGCCGGTGCCGTGGCCTTCGATAAAGTCCACGCTGGCGGGCGGGTAACCGGCGCTTTGATACGCGCGGATCAGTGCGCGGGCCTGGCCTTGGGCGCTGGGAGCGGTCATGCCGCCCCGGCCATCGGTAGACAAGCCCCAGCCGCGCAGCACCGCGTACACCCGGTCGCCGTCGCGGCGGGCGTCTTCCAGGCGTTTCAGTAGCACCATGCCGCAGCCCTCGCCGGGGATAAAACCGTTGCCGCGTTTATCATACACCCGCATGTCATCTTTGCTCAGCGCCGTGGCTTTCGCAAAGCCGATCAGCTCGAACGTATCCAGACTGACATCCACCCCGCCGGCTACGGCCAGGTCTAATTTGTGGTTGTTAAGATAATCCGCTGCTGTGGCTATCGACAATAGCGACGACGAGCAAGCGCCATCGACGATATATCCGCCGCCGTGCAAATCCAGATAATTGCAGATCCGGCCGGCAATCGTGTTAGATAGGCCGCCGGCCAGGCTGTCTTCGGTCATGGGCGGAAACACCGACTTATACAGTTGCTCCATCGTGGCTTCAAAGGCCTGGGTATTTTCCGCCGTTAAGCCATGCGCATCTGCTGCACGGCGAAACACGCGGCGCACAAAGGGCCAGCGTAAGCGTAGCGTGTTGGAGCGGGTCTCCTCGCCGGTGAGGGAGTTGCCTAAAATCACCCCGGTACGCTCGCGGGGAATGGCGTCGCCCTGCAAACCGGCATGCGCAAAGGCCTCCAACGCTGTCGCTAGCGCCAGCCAGTGCACGATGTCGGTGTTCTCGAACGTGGATTTAGGAATCCGATACTGCCGTGGGTCGAAGTCAAAGCCATCCAACACCGCTGCGCGACAGCCATAGGTTTTATCCGGCACGCCATGATTGGCGTCATAATAATCAGCAGCCGGTAAGCGAACGTCCGGCATATCCCGAAATTGTTGCCGGCGGGTCAGTATGTTCTCCCAAAGCTCTAACAAATTGGCTGCGCCCGGATATCGACAGGCCATGCCGATGACGGCAATCGGTTGCACGGTTTCTGATTTCATAAAACACCTACGAGTTAGCTGCAAATTAAAAGGAATTACCTGTCCAGGAAACCTGCTTGCGCATATAGCTCGCTGTGAGGTAAGCGTTTAATTAATTGATCAATTTTTATGCCATGCAGGTGTTTGTTATGTAATTTCAACAAGTAGTAGCCATAATCTGCCGTAATACTTGACGTGATTTACCGGTTATTTAGTTTTTAAAGTCAAACTTTCGTCTACTATTTGAGCTTGTCAATGATTTGACGGAAAGTAAAGCATAGCGGTATCCGGCTATTGGAACTAAACAAGTTTGTGGCTGGCCGGATAAAGTTAACACGAGCGCTTTTCCTCTTGTATAACATGTACCCCTTTATTGTTTTTCTGTCTGCCTGGCCAGCTAGCTATGCCTAGCAAACCGGCTGCAAACAAATAGACAGAAGCTGGAATAGGCGCTGGATTTACTTGGGTTTGGAAAGCTAGATCCCAAGTTGGCAGGTTGCCGAAAGCCGAACCAAAATAAGCCTGCCCATTTGCATACGGATTCGCCGCGTCGACTAATAGCCCGCGCGTGACCAGGTCGCCAGGGCCAAGGATATTGGTTATCAGGAAGGTATATTCAGTGTTGGCTGTTACTTTAAGATTCAAAGATTGCGTATTTATATCGAGAAGATAGAGATTGGCGTTTGCGATAGATGAGACGTTCTCAGTCACTGTGCCTAGGACAGGGCCGGACTGACCGTTTCCTGAGAGTAATTCCAGGGTTATGGCATTGCTGCCGCCTTGCACTGGCCCATTAGAATACACATCTATATCCGTCAAAAGGCCGCTTACTCCAGCTTGGAAGGATTGACCAATGATCTCGGCGCCGCCGACGCCAAATCCCATGGCAACATTGTAACTGAGTTGTGATTGATCGACTTCGGTACTCGCAGATGCGGCGGACGCGAAAAAAAGTATTGAAAATAAAGCGCTATAGTTAACAGACATACTTTTGCGTTTAGTCATGATATACACCTAATGTCATTGATTTGTCGGTGGTTTTAATCCGAGCATTAAAAAATTGCATAGTCTTTATTGAGCGGAAGCAAAGGCTTTAGGCAATTCTCCGTGCACAAACTAAAACCACATGCCGTATATTCTCTCGGGTTAGTTTTTACTACTCCCATTTGACTCAAAAATTACCTATAATATAATAGATTAAGACTCAAACTTAAAGGTGGACTTATGAATCGCCGGCACTGCCTTCAGCAGCAAGCTCCCCATGACCGGATAGCTTGGCAAAAACAGTAATGAACATCAAAAGCATTGGCAACGACGAAGGCTTTTGGCTCTAAAGGCACTCTGGGATGGGCAGAGTCTAGCGGAATTATGGGCCAACTAGCCCTAGCCAGCAGAGCCAATTTATCAAGGACTGTTCACCTCTACGGAAAAAACGGAGCGAATACAAGATCAATTAGCACGCGGTTCGCCTATGACTGAGCAACAAATGAAAAAATTAATCAGCTTCATCGCTCGCTATAAAGTTAGATAGTTTAGAGTCAAATGGGAGTAAAAAAGTTGAGAAAACTTGGCGGCTAACTATAGGAGCTAGTATAATTCTTTCAGAAACATAAGTAAGGAAATTATTAATAGCAACAAAACCAATGGGGGTTAAGCCCCATTGATTCAGACCATGTTGATTTCGTTACCTCAGTTGCTGATTTTACGCGTCGCCCAGTGCTGTTCTGGTACTGGATAGCCGGCCTCTGAAAACTCCTTGACTATTAATTGATTGGTATCAAAGTATACTTGCCAGTAATCGTCGTTATGGCAGAATGGTCTGACGGCTAATACCGGGCCGCTGAGATTGAAGTCTAAAATTTCTACGCTGGGTGCTGGGTTGCTTAAGACGTTAGGGATGTTTTTCAAACCTTCGCTAAGACGGCGCATGGCGTCGTTCGGGTCGACGCCATGCGCAATTTGCGCAGTTCTCTCCACACGGCGGTATGGGTTGGCGGTGAAATTTTGAATGTTGTCGGAAAAAATCTTGTTGTTGCCGACATTGGTTAAAATGTTGTCCGGCGTATTGATGGCTGAGGCAAACAAGCCGATATGCTGAACAGTGCCTGTTACGCCAGCGACGGTGACGAAATCGCCGACTTTAAATGGCCGCAATATGACCAGGAACACCCCGGCGGCAAAGTTAGCCAACAAGCCGGCCCAAGCCGCGCCAATCGCGATACCCATAGCTGCGATCAAGGCTGCGAAAGAGGTGGTTTCCACGCCAAAATAGCCGAGTAAGGCGATAATCAGAATGATATTCAGGGCAACGGAAATCGCCGAGTGGATGTAATGAATTAAGGTTAGGTCTAAATGCTGGCGATTAAAAGCCGCCGACATTAAGCGCAAGGCCCACTTAATTAGCAAGCGGCCAATTAAAAATAAAATGATGGCTCCGAGTACTTTTAGGCCTACTCCCGTGAGTTGGGCCATAGCGGTTTCGGTGAGTTTCGAAAATTTATCAACGCTTAAATTTGTGCTAAGTGATTCCATGACACCACCTGGGTTTTATTGAGGGGATAGTTTTTTTCATATTAATTGCGTCATTGAACTTATCACAATTAGCTTGAGTGCGTCAAAGCGGAAACCGGCATTTATCTGCCGGAAAAGTTAAGCATTGGAGATGACGCTGCCTGCTTACAGTGTTCTATCGGCCACTTGTGTAGCTCCGAGTGCACCAAGCCGGAGACTGTAAGCCCCATATCCGCCAGTACGGCTGTTGCTTCTGCTTTTAGTTTTTCGTCAATTCTTGCGCGTACATAGGCGTTGGGGGCCATGATCTTTGCTTCTCAATTATTAAGCTTATATTGGAGTCCAGTTGAGCTACAGTGCGCGCATTAAATGCAAAAAGGTTAAGAACCTTTTTTCCTTGCTGTGCTCCATGAAATTTTCAACTGTTTGTCTTTGCATTAAGCAGCATTTAAGTATTGAAGCGCACAATTTATCCCAACTGAAACGACAACCTATTAGGAGGATTTATGTTCAGGTTCATTAAAATTGCAGCAATGTGCGCAATGTTCATTTCAACATCCGCTTTTGCACACGGTCATGGCGGTTACGGCGGTCATGGTGGCTTTGGCTTCGGCGGTTACGGCTACTACAGACCTTATTACGGCGGCGTTTATGTCGCGCCGGTGACTGGCTATTATCCGCAGCAACCTTACTATGGAGCGGTTCCTCAGCCTTATATTCCGCAACCGCAGGCAAATTACTATGGCTATGGTCAGCAAGCCCCCATGTACGGTCAATATAGGTAGAGTGTCATGAAAATTATCTTTGCAGTTGTTATCGTGTTAAGTGTTTTAGTCAGTGGCTGCGCGGTCTATTCGCCTTATGGCGGCTATGGTTATGCCGCGCCAGTCGTCCCAGTGCCGGCGTTTGGCTTTGGCGGCTGGGGCCGTGGCGGATATCGTAGATAGTTTGTTTAAGTCAACCTTGGAGGCGCTATGTCACCGATTTCGCCGGAAATTATGTTAAAAATTATTGCAGATCAACAAGCGGAAATTATTGCGTTAAAGAAACTGCTGGTTGAACTGAGCACTAACAAACTGACCGCGCAGCAGATTAGCAACTCTGACTTTCCCGGATATTTTGCACAAGTATCCGGAAGTTTGGGTTAGCCCCAACTGGCTTGCAGCCGGCCAACTATTAATTATTATTTGTATAGTAGACAAAAATCTTCAACTTCACTTAATCTTGCAGCAAGGGTGGTAGAATTACGCAATTTTTTTGGAAAACACTGGTGCTTGCTTGGTCACCGAGTGAATTTAGACATGTTTCACCTGTTTTAGGCTATTCAAATTGAATTTTCAGTTATTCACCGCCTATGGTTTTGTCTGCGGTAGGGTTTTAAGCTTGATCCCTCTTGTATGTTATTGACCTGTTTTCGGCAGTTTATCCTTGCCCTCGTTATGTTCGTGGGTGGCTGGATAGGCATGGAGATGGCTGTGCCGCCCGGTTATGCGAGTCCGCTTTGGCCGCCGGCGGGTATTGCGTTATCGGCTTTATTAATGTGGGGGCGCGCGCTGTGGCCGGGCGTGTTGCTGGGGGCTATCGCCAATCAATTATTGGCCATCAGCGAATACTCCGAGCAAATAACGCTGGTGACCCTTTTGACGTCATTTCTGATTGCCTGCGCCAGTACCTTACAAGCGCTCGCAGCTGCTTGGATCGCTGCTAAGTGGGTACAGCCCGGCTTGCCAAGACTGGACGAACCGCGGTCAATTTTAGTTTTTTTTGGGATCGTGGGGCCGTTTGCCTGCTTAATAGCCGCGACAGCCGGAATTAACACCTTGTTAGGGTTCGATGTAATACCGCTGATCTCCGCAGCTTCTTCGTGGTGGAACTGGTGGGTGGGTGACAGCCTTGGGGTTTTGATCATCACGCCGCTGGCGTTTTGTCTGTTCGGCAAGCCTCGCGAGCTCTGGAAACCTCGGTGTGTCAGCGTGGCATTGCCGCTGTTTGCCATCCTGTTAGCCTTGGTTGCCGTTTTTACCACGGTCTTTCGGGCCGAACAGTCGCGGGTGCAGACGGTGTTCAATAGCCAGGCCCTTGGTCTGCAAATGCTGTTAGTTGATTATACCCAAGATATTCTTGATAGCGCTTTCGTGTTACAAGACTTTTACAGAGCGTCGGCCCAGGTAAGGCGTCAGGAATTTGTGATTTTTTCGCAAAGCATCTTAACCAGGCATCCGGAAATTCAGGCTTTGGAATGGCAGCCTCGCGTAGCTTATGCCGGATTGTACGCTTTTGAAAAACAGGTTCAGGCTGAAGGCTTTCCCGGCTTCAAGGTCACCGAGGCCGATAGAGAAGGCAAGGTGGTGGCGGTACAAAAGCGCGACGAATATTTTCCCATCCTCTTTGTTGAACCTATGCCGGGAAACGAAAATGCCTTTGGTTTAGATTCTATCTCCAATCCCCAAAGCAGCCAATCGAAACAATTGGCGCGAAATAGCCGGCAACCCAGTGTTTCGCAACGGTTGCAGCTGATACAAAGCAGTGATCAGGAACCCGGCGTGTTGCTTTCCATTCCAGTCTTCAAAGACCCGGCTAAAGCGCGGTCAACAGACTTTATAGGCTTTGTTTCTGCGGTAATTCTACCGGCGCGTATCGTTGAAGTCGCTTTTAGGGAGATGAATACCGCAGCTATTGGTATTACGCTTACTGATCTCAACGCCCCACCGGCTGAAGATTCGCTCTATGCAAAACCCGTCAAAAAGCAGATGGGGCGAAATTATCAACTCAAACCCTGGCAGCATGACTTTGCGTTTGCGGATCGAACCTGGCGGCTGGTGATTACGCCTGATAGTCGTTTTATCATTGAGAATGGCTCTAACTTACCTTGGGTAACTTTGATCGGCGGCCTGTGTTTTACCAGCTTGCTCAGCGTGTTTTTGTTGACGATCAGCGGCAGGACAGCGCAAATCCAAGCCTTGGTCGAAAATAGAACGCGTGAGCTGGCCAACGCGAATGCTGAGCTTGCGGGTTCAGAAGCGAAATTGCGGACGATTGTTGACTCGCAACCCGAATGCGTGAAATTGTTGGCAAGCGATGGTTCCTTGCTGGATATGAATCAGGCGGGACTGGACATGTTAGGCGCTGAAAATATTGAACAGCTTAGAGGTAAGCAAGTGGGATGCTTGGCGCTGCCAGACTATCAACAAGCCTTCGCAGACCTTACCCGGCGGGTGTTTGCAGGTGAATCGGGGACATTGGAGTTTGAAGCGCAAGGTCTAACAGGCCAGCACCTCTGGTTGGATACTCATGCCGTGCCGCTACGGGATGGAACGGGCAACATTATTGCTTTGCTGGGTTTAACCCGCGACATTACTCGGCGCAAACAACTTGAAGACAGCTTGAAACTTGCCGCACGGGTATTTGGCGAATCGCATGAAGGCATTTTGATTACCGATGCTAATGGCATCATTATAGATGTTAATCCTACCTTCAGTGAAATTACCGGGTATAGCCACGAGGAAATCCTCGGTCAAAATCCCAGCATCTTGCAATCCGGTCAGCACGACGCCGCGTTTTTCCAGGGCATGTGGCATGACTTGAAGCAATTCAAGCATTGGCAGGGCGAGGTGTGGAATCGCAAAAAAAATGGCGAGCTGTATGCGGAATTGTTGACTATTTCGGCGCTTTGCGATGAACAAGGCGGCATTCTGCACTATGTGGGTTTGTTTTCCGATATTACCGAAAGCAAGCAGCAAGTGCAGATGCTGGAGTTACTGGCGCATTACGATCCCTTAACGCATCTGCCAAACCGCACCATGTTTGCTGACCGGCTGTTACAAGGTATTGCCCGCAACAAACGGGATAACAATTTGCTGGCGATTTGCTTTTTAGATTTGGACGGTTTTAAAGTGGTCAATGACCAGTTTGGGCATGAGGCCGGCGATCAAGTACTGATTGAAGTGGCGCAAAGAATTAAAGCGACTATTCGGGAAGAGGATAGCCTGTCTCGCCACGGCGGCGATGAGTTTGCCTTGCTGTTGGTGGATATTCTTTCTATTGAGCAGTGCGAGCAAGCGATCCAACGCATTCTGCAGGCGATTGCCCAGCCGTTTCAGATCAACGGCCAGATTGCCAGTCTCGGCGCTAGTATCGGCGTTACGCTCTATCCGCAGGATGATGCTGATCCCGATACCTTGTTGCGGCATGCCGATCACGCTATGTACAAGGCCAAACAGGCCGGTAAAAATCGGCATTATTTTTTCGATGCCGGCCAGGACCGGCAGATTAGCGATCAATATAAACAAGCGCACACTATTGAGGCTGCTTTCCTAGGCAATCAACTGTGTTTGTATTATCAGCCAAAGGTGAATATTAAAACCGGGCAGGTGATTGGCGTTGAAGCTTTACTGCGCTGGATACATCCCAAGCGCGGGATGATTCCTCCCCTGGAGTTTTTACCCGTGATCAGTTCCAGCGCCTTGGAGATTCTCATCGGCAATTGGGTAATTGAACAGGCTTGGCGGCAATTGGTCAGTTGGCAAAGCCAAGGGCTGCAATTGGAAGTCAGCGTGAATATTTCCGCCTATCATCTGTTATGGCCCGGGTTTTATACGCATCTTGAGACGGTTTTACAACAAGACCCCGCCTTTGACTCAAAATACCTACAATTGGAAATACTAGAAAGTACGGCGTTGGATGATTTGGCGGCGGTGAGCCGCATCGTAAAAAATTGCCGTGACGGCTTAGGCGTCGGCATGGCTTTAGACGATTTCGGCACCGGCTATTCGTCACTCACGCACTTGCGGCGCCTGGACGTCAATCTGGTCAAAATCGATCAGAGTTTTGTGCGGGATATGCTGGACGACCCGGACGATTATGCCATTGTCGAGAGCGTGATCGGTTTAAGTCAGGCGTTTCGCCGGGAAGTGGTCGCCGAAGGCGTGGAAAGTAAGGAGCAGGGCGTTGTCTTATTATTACTGGGTTGTCATTTGTTGCAAGGTTATTCGATAGCGCGTCCCATGCCGGTGGCGGCCATCTTCGATTGGGTCAAGGCTTATCGTCCTTACCCCGAATGGGAGGTTTATGCGGCTGCTGAATTGAGCACTGAGCTGGCTATGCTGGCGATACGCAGAATTGACACGCAGCAATGGTTGCTGCGCATCAAAAACTGTTTATACCCGGAAGCCGGCGAGGTGGCGCCGGTCTGGCCGATTATGGAGCCGGGAAAATGCCACCTTGGCCGTTGGCTAAAGCTAGCCAAACAGCACGGCCATTACGGCGCTAGCTGGTTGGAGCAGGTTGAACGACTGCAGCTTGACCTGCACCGCTTAGCCAAGATTCTCCTGTATCAGGTTAAAGACGGGCAATTGGCGGCAGCTCAAGCCGGCTTTGCGCACTTACAAACGCTTCATCAGCAATTGGACGCATGCTTTGCTCAGTATACGTGAGGCAATTCGCCATGTATTTTTGCTGCTGATGTTGGCTGGTTTGACCGCAGCCAGAGCGGATGTGCTGGAATGGAGCAATACAGAGCTGCAGTACTTGTACGGCGCTGGTTTTCGCCTGCCCGGCAATCCTAACCAAATCGGTCTTTCGACCATCACCATCACTCATGCTGATGGCTGGGCGTTGGGTCGCAACTTCTTTTTTATGGATACCTATATCAGCAATGGCGGCTTGCAATCGCAAACCTTCGTCTATGGCGAAGCCTACAGCTATCTGAGTTTGAGTAAGGTATTAGGTAAAGATTTGTCTTTTGGCATCTTCAAGGATTTAGCTGCATCGGTAGGCGTGAATGCCGGCGAAAGCTTCGATAGCTCATACAGCGGCGCCCGAGTTTTTCTGTATGGTTTTACCTTAGAATTTACGCTACCCGGTTTTAAGATGTTCACGGTGGATTTTCTCCAGCATGATCAGTTTGAGCCTGTCCCGAATGGCGCATCCTGGCAATTCACGCCGGTGTGGATCTTGCCGTTTACCATTGCCGACACGAAATGGAGTCTTGAAGGCTTTGCGGATTTTATCGGTAAAAAAGGCCCTTATTATGCAAATACTATCATTACGCAACCGCAAATCCGCTTGGATGTTGGGGATTTAATGGGCAAAAGCGGGCATTTGTATATCGGCGTCGAATATGAGTATTGGCACAACAAATATGGCATTCAAGGCTTAAATGAGAGTTTGCCGCAAGCATTGGTGGTTTGGAAGTTTTAGGAGATGCGCATGGTTCGATACGCATGAAACCCGCCCTACGGTAAGTGCCTTATTGATAAATACATGCAATTTATAGGGATACCTCTGGGTCTGTCCGCTATTTTACAAAACCGTCAAAAATACACTATTCTTAATTAAGATTATTTTAATTAACCTGCTTGTTGGTTGAATCCGACTCTGCGAATCCAGGCATATAAAATACACTTAATTTAATTAAAGACTAATTATGATGCAAAAAATCATTCCCACGCAACGGGAAATAAGCATGCGGGATAATGACTTTATCGTTTCCAAAACGGATAGCGCCGGCATCATAACCTACTGTAATCCTATTTTCATCGAGTTTTCCGGTTATACCGAACTTGAGCTCTTAGGAAAACCACATAATATTGTCCGTCATCCCGACATGCCCCGCACGGTGTTTAAATTGTTGTGGGAAACCTTGCGTTCCGGTGAAGAGTTTTTTGGCTATGTAAAAAATTTAAGTAAAGACGGTGCGTATTATTGGGTGTATGCCACTGTCACGCCAAGCTACGCGATCAATGCCGAGACTTCCCAAGCAGAAATCATCGGGTTTTTCTCCGTACGGCGTAAACCCGATCCGGGAAAATTAGCCCGTATCCAAAAATTGTATGGGGACATGCTTTCTGCTGAAAACCAGGTTGGGCGCGGCGATGGCATAGCTGCCGGCTTAGCTGTATTAAACCGTTTTCTTGAAACTACCGGAAAAGACTATCGTGAATTTATTCTTACGCTTTGATTGTAAAGTCTCAATGGTCGGTTTATTGAGTCTATTGAGTTTCAGTACGGGCTTGTCTATGTTGACCGCAGGCATAACCTGGCTTAATGCCGTGCCTGAGTGCCTAGGTTTTGTTATCGTCTTTTTATGTTATCAGCAATTAATTGCAGAACAAAAGATCATCAGCGCTTTGGCTTATATGGCTGAGCAAGTTGAAGCTGGAAAATTAGAATATCGGATTACCTCTATTCCCCAAAATACAGGATTAACCCATATTGCTTGGTATTTTAATAGTGCGCTAGACCAAATTGAAACGTATATGCGGGAAATGAGCAGTTGCTTTCAATCGGCGCAAAGAACACAGTTTTATCGTAACCCCAATTCCATAGGATTAAAGGGGGCATTTTCCCAGGGACTCAGGCATGTTGAAACTTCATTGGCCATGATGCAGCAGAACCATTTGCACAATCTGCGGGAATCGTTGTTTTCGCAATTAGGCCAAATGAAGACGGAAAATTTATTAACCAGTTTGCAACGGACTCAGCAGGATCTTTCGACTATAACTAATCAAATGGAACAGGTTGAACGCATTTCCAGTTCCGCCTCGAATATTGCCGCGCACAGCCGAACCTCCTTGGGGTCGGTAATAGATAAATTGACCTCTATTATTCAGAAGATTTCTGAGATGAAAATGTCTTCCATCCAACTTAGTCAAAGCAGCACGGAGATTGCTGACGTTACATCCTTGATTGCCAAGATTGCTGATCAAACTAATTTATTGGCCTTAAACGCCGCGATAGAAGCAGCCCGTGCCGGAGAACATGGCCGTGGATTTTCGGTGGTGGCGGATGAAGTGCGAAAACTGGCGGAAAACACTAAACACGCTACCCAACAAATCAATGCGACCATTAAAAAATTTTCCCAATCGACGCGGATAATCGTCGAAGATACCGAATATATGGCCAATATGACCGACGAATCTAAATTGGCAATCGCCGAGTTTGAGCGCAATATCAGCGAAGTTAGCCATATTTCTCTGGAGACTTATGGAAAAGTGACTTATACGCAAATGGTGGGGGAAATCGCTTTGGCTAAAGTCAATCAAATGATTTATGTGCAACAGGGTTATCGCGCAGTTGAAACCGGCGTCGACTCGCCCGCCGCCCAGGCAGTTTCTGTGAGCCACCACGACTGTGATTTAGGCCAGTGGCTAAAATTTGGTTCCGGAGAAAAAGGCTATGCGCATTTACCCTCCTATCAAAAAATTAATCAACCGCATGAGCTATGCCATCAATGCATGGAGCAAGCCTTGAGCCATTTGTCCGAAAATTGGCAAACATCGCCGCTCATTCAAGAGAAGATCATTGCTGATTTTAAAACGATAGAACTCTGTAGTATTGAAATTTCGAAAAATCTCGATCTAATCGTGGCGGAGAAAAGCCATTTTGAGCATGCTGAAACCACAAGCAATAGTGAAATCTACTTGTTTTGATATTCTCCGCAACGGCGAAAATGAAAGCGTTCAGTCCTTAAAAAACTTTCCCATAAGTAGATTTCTACCTGAATAAGCGGAACTGAAATAGTTGTAAAATGTCTATGGTTTGAAATGGTAATTTACTGACGCCATTGCGATCCGGTCTCATCAACCAAGTAATTAAAGGAATGCTTTAGATTAGCCTTCAGGCCAAACACATAATAAAAAGCACCAAAATTTCCATGTATAAAAAATTATTTGAACTTTGTCTGACGTTATCGGGTGCTCCCGGCGATATCTTTCGGCAATTGGCAAAAATAATGGGTGAAGTGCTGAAGGTTAAAGCGGTTTGCTTGTTTGAAATACAAGGAGAGCAGCTGAGTTTTCTAACCGTCTACCATGCTGGAGAAATCTATTGCAATGCCGGTTCCTGCGCGCTGGCGACAAGCCCTTGCGCAACGGTTAAGCAAACGCTGGCATTTACGGTCTATGACCAGGTGCAGGCGCGTTTTCCGGAAGCCGCTTTTCTGCAAGACTATAACGCGTTTGCCTACTGTGGTTTTCCGGCGTTGGACAATAACGGCGCTGTGGTTGGCATTATCTGCCTGTTGGATGATAAACCGCATGATTTCACCGCTAAGGATGAAGAAGTGCTGCGTATATTCGGCCAACGGCTCGGCATGGAGATCGTACGCAAGCAGTATGATCAAACGCTCGAAATTAACCAGGACCAACTCCATCAAGTCATTCGGCTCTCCGGGGCGGGGGTGTTTGATTATCGACATGGCTGCGAGCCGATTTTTTGTTCGCCTGAACTCCGGGCGCTGTTTGGCTTAGACGATTATGAACCGGTGACCCTGCATACCTTTACGGATTGTGTTTTTTTAGCCGACCAAGAGCGGGTTTTTAACGCCATCCGCTTGTCCCAAAATCCTAGTGGCAACGGCCTGGTCGATATTGAATATCGAACTCTACGCCGGGATGGCGAAGTCCGCTGGTTGGCGGTACGATCGCAAACATTCTTTAGGCTTGAGGCGGAAACCTGCCGGGCTTTCCGCACTGTGGGCGCAGTGCAAGACATAAGCGAGAAAAAACAGGCCGAACATGAACAGCGTCTGTTCGCCACGGCTTTCCAAACTAAGGAAGGTATTATGATTGCCGATGCAAATTTCCGCATTGTCCGCGTTAATCAGGCCTTTTCCGACATTACCGGCTATTCAGCGCAAGAAGCGCTTGGCAACAAACCCGCCATGCTTAAATCCGGACGTCACACGCCGCTTTTCTTTCAGACCTTAGATGCAGCATTAGAGAATTATGGCTATTGGCAAGGGGAAATTTGGGATAGGCATAAGGATGGACACATTTATCCCAAGTGGATGACTATTACCGCTGTTAAGGATGAATTTACGCATTATGTGGCTATTTTTTCGGATATTTCCGAACATAAACAGACGGAAACCAAGCTGAACGCTATCTTTGACGCTGCAAGGGAGGGTATTGTTTCCTATGATATGTCAGACAAAATTGTTTCCGCTAATGCTGCGGTGGAAGCTATTTTTGGCTATAAACCGGATGAACTGATCGGCGGCAGTATCCGTAAACTGAAGCTTTCTCCTGAAACAACAGCCGGTGCTGTCGATAATCCCAGGCATGTTCAGGAGAGCGTAGGCCTGCACAAAAATGGCGACGTGGTGCCGCTGGATATTTCCGTTGCGGAATATGATATTGATAATAAGCGTTATTTTACTAAAATCATTCGCGATACCACTCAGCGTAAAGAACGGGAAGCACAAGGCAGGCTACATCTGGCTGAACTTGCGCATGTGACGCGCTTGGGACTGATGGGGGAAATGGCTTCCGGCATTGCGCATGAAATTAATCAGCCCCTGACGGCGATTACCAATTATACACAAGCCAGTTTAAACATCATGAAAGGTGAAAATCCCGATCTGCTAAAACTCGCCCGGATTTTAGACAAAACTCAGCAGCAGGCCTTTAGAGCGGGACAGATCATTCATCGGATGCGGGCATTTTTGCAATCCGGTGCAAAACAAAGAACGACTGATGATATTAATGAACTCATTCATGACGCTGTCGGTTTGTGTATGCATGAAATTCATCAGCATTGCATTCAGTTGGCATTCAATCTGGATTACAATTTGCCAAAGGTCTATGTCGATCGTATTCAAATCGAACAAGTTCTCATCAATCTGATCCGAAATAGTATTGAGGTTCTTCAAAGCCTACCCGAAAAGCAAGCCCGCCAATTAAGCATTCATAGCCGATTAACGGACTGCCACGAAATACAGCTGAGGGTAAAAGATAATGGACCGGGAATGGATCGCGAGCAACAACAAAAAATTATGATGCCTTTTTACACGACTAAAGCAGATGGACTGGGAATGGGATTGTCTATCTGCCGCTCGCTGGTGGAGTCCCATGATGGCTCTCTGACTTTCAATAGTCAAGTTGGAAAAGGCACCAGTTTTTATTTGATCTTACCCATAAAAACTAATTTGCGGTTTTGACGCAAATTCGTACGGTTATTAGGTCAGGCGTATTTTAACCGCTTCTTACGCTCCAGCTTTGGCTTTACGGCGACCGAAACCCGCAAAGCCGGCCAGCGCGCTACCGAACAGCCAGACCGCGCCAGGAACGGGGACTGGCTAGGAATATAAACGTGTTTTGACGAATTAAATACTATAATAAGCTAATTACAATATAGCCAGATAATTCTCTTGTCTCAATTTACCCTCAAGCCCGGCAGCCATCTCGTAACTGCTATTTGTAATTCTTTACTTTTAGCGGCACTCTATTTTCTACTGGGTATTGCCGGACTAAAGCTGGCTATTGCCCCTGGTTATGCGACAGCCGTGTTTCCTGCGGCAGGATTGGCTTTTGCCGCTATTCTCGCTAGGGGGGCGGGTCTGCTACCGGCTGTATGGCTGGGTTCGCTGGGCGTCAACCTCTGGGTTGCCGCCAATCATGCCGAGCTTACTTTAAACAGTCAACTTCTCGCCGCCGTCATCGCCTTAGGTTCAACCCTGCAGGCTTGGGCTGCGGCGGCGCTGGCGCGCCGGCAATTGCAAACATCGTGGCAGCGTCTGGATAATGAACGTGACATACTTTTGTTTCTATTTTTGGCCGGTCCGCTCGCTTGCTTAATCTCGGCGGCTTGGGGGAATGTTGCACTGCTGTTATTCCAGGTGATTTCCGCGCGTGAAGTGTTTTTCAATGCGTGGAACTGGTGGATTGGCGACACGATAGGCATATTACTGTTCGCGCCCCTCACTTTGCTGGTTTTACAGCGTAAAGATCCCTTATGGAAGTCCCGTATTAAGACGGTAGCATTACCTGCGCTGCTGGTTATGGCCGGCATTATCGCGGTATTTGTCTACGTATCTAATACGGAATCCCAGAGGATCAAGCAGCAGATTGCCGATAATGGCCACTCTTTGAGCAACCAGTTAAGATCCGAGCTGCAGGCATACAGGGATATAGTCGCCTCAGTCAATAATCTGATTCAGACCTACCCAAACCTAAGCTTCTCTGACTTTGAGGGGTTTTCCAGGCAAGGTGTCGAGGATCATCCTTTTTTACAAGCCTTGAGTTGGAATCCAGTTTTGTCCAGTGCAGGCCGGGAGCAGCTGGAAGCCAGTTTAGGCCGGGAACTGCATCTCAGCGGTTTTAAGCTCACGCAAAGCGATGCCTTAGGCAAGCTTATGCCGGCAGAGCAACGCCATGACTATGTCGTCGTCCGATACATTACGCCTTTAGCCGGTAACCGGGAGGCGCTGGGTTATGATATTGCCTCGGATCCAGTAAGAGCCGCGGCCATTAAGTTAGCCGCCGAGACCCATAAGCCGGCGGCAACGGCGCCGATTCGCTTGGTTCAGGAACAAGGGGACGGCATAGGCGTGTTGTTGCTGCATCCGGTATTCCTGCAGGAAGCGCCTGCTAATACTGATACGCCTTACGGCTTTACAGTGGGTGTATTTCGGGTTGAAAACATGCTGGGACAGTTGTTTGCAAAGGCATTGGCGAAAGATTTGGCTTTAATGCTGGAAGATCAATTGGCAGCGAGTGGTGGCGGGATACTCTATCGCTCCGGACTGGATTATCAACCGCAATTGAACAAATTCGGCTGGGTAGATGAGATTCCCTTTAACGGTAGGCTCTGGCGCTTATCCATTTATCCCACAACCGAGTACATGGCGTCCAACCGCTCCTTACAAGCCTGGATGGTATTGGCTGGCGGACTCATGCTTGCGAGTTTGCTGCAGGCATTGTTACTGGCGATGACAGGGCGTACCTCGGTCGTGCAACGGCAGGTTCAGGAACAAACCAAAACCTTACACAGGGAAAGCGAAAAAAATCGGGCGCATAACTTGGAATTGGAGCAATACCGGCATCATCTGGAAGAGCTGGTGCAGGCGCGAACCATCGCGCTGCAAGAGTCGGAGTCGGTTTTGGTCGCAGCCAAAGAGGCAGCTGAAGCGGCCAATCGCGCCAAGAGCGCCTTTTTGGCGAATATGAGCCACGAAATTAGAACCCCGATGAACGGTATTCTCGGGATGGCGCATATCCTCCAGCAAGGCGAGGTCAGCACGAAACAGGCTGCGCAGATCGATAAGATCATAGCCTCGGCTAATCACCTGCTGAATATCATTAATGATATTCTGGATCTGTCCAAGATCGAAAGCGGTAAGCTGATCCTGGAAGACCGGAACTTTACGCCAGCAAGCTTGGTAGGCAGTATTAGCGCGGTTTTTGCTGACGCCATGGCGGCGAAAGGCCTGAACTTTCAGATCAACGTTTCTGCGCTGCCGCAAGGGTTGCGCGGCGACCTTGGGCGGCTTTCGCAAGCGTTGGTTAATTATATAGGCAATGCCATTAAGTTTACCCAGCAGGGGAGCATTACCCTGCAAGCCCGCGTATTGGAAGAAACCGCAGCCGGCTACTTACTGCTTTTCGAAGTAATCGATACCGGTATTGGGGTAACAGCCGATCAGAAAGACAGGATTTTTCAGGCGTTTGAACAGGCCGATAACTCGACCACCCGCAAGTACGGCGGCACTGGGCTTGGGTTAGCCATCACCAAACGTATCGTCCGGATGATGGGCGGCGAGGTGGGCGTGGATAGCTTACCCGGCCAAGGTACAACCTTCTGGTTGACCGCGCGGTTTGGCAGAGGGGAGGGCGTTGCGGGGGCAAGCCGGTCCTTACCGGTCGAGAATGCTGAAGCTATCCTCCGGCGCGAGCATGGCGGTAAGCGTTGTCTCTTGGTTGAGGATGAACCGATTAATCAAGAAGTCGTCTTGTGTATATTGCAGGATACCGGATTGCAAATTGACCTGGCCGAAAACGGCGAACAGGCGCTGCTTCTGGCAGAGCAGCACGCTTATGCACTCATCCTGATGGATATGCAGATGCCGAAAATGGACGGTCTGGAGGCTACGCGGGCGATCCGCATGTTTGCAGACCAGCAAACGCTGCCTATTATTGCCATGACAGCCAACGCCTTTAGCGAGGACCGCGAAAAATGCCTGGCTGCCGGCATGAATGATTTTATGTCCAAGCCGGTTAAGCCGGACCTGCTTTATGAGACATTACTGAAATGGTTGGCGCTGCAAAGAGTTAATGAAAACAATCGACTCTGACCCCATTGATTTTCCATTGATTTTATTGAAAATAATTTGATCGTAAGCAAATTTGGCAAAGGAAAACTGTGATATAAGAAACTGTGTTGCGTTGTTTAAATTGTTAATTTATAAGGTGCAGTCATGGATGAACATTTTCACGCGGATTTTTACGGTTTTATCATTGATAGTGAGCAAGGGCTGACTTTTGCCGGCAAACCTGTAAATCTGCCGCCTAAAGAATTTAAGATATTGCTGGAGCTGGTGAAAAAAGCCGGTAAGCGCGTGTCTAAAGAAGAGTTGATTGATCGAGTTTGGGATAATGCCCCAACTTCGGATGAAAGTATTGCCCGTTGCCTGTCAATTTTGAAATCGACTTTACGCCGGGCGAATCCGGGGACGGAGTCTTTAATAAAAACGGACTACGGGCAAGGCTATCGTTTTATCGGTCAGATCGGTAACCCTACCAGTTTTGTAAATGAAGAAAACTTCTTTTTGCTGATTAATGCTACCCGTAATCTGGTGATCTTGAAGGATGGTAAAAATCGATGGCAAATTGCGAATAATGCCACATTGGAGTTTTGCGGTCTCCTTGGCAAGCCTTGGCAAGGCAAAACGTGCAATGAACTTGCAGGCCTTTGTGAAAATCCTTATCGAAGCGTTTTTCAAACGAGCGCTGATGAAGATGAACAAGCGTGGGAAACTCGCCAACCGGTTACAATTGTTCGGACTTTAGAAGCAGCAGACAACAGTCAAAAACCGCGTATTTTCGAAATCATCAAAACACCGTTGTTCGAGGCAAACGGCAGTCGTAAAGCATTACTCGTTTTGGGACAAGAAATTACTGACCGCGTTGAAAATGAGCAACAGTCGCGGCTTATGAACCGGGTGCTGTCAGATAGCAATGAAGCGGTTTTGATTAGCGATGCTAATAATGATATTGTCTACGTAAATGAAACCTTTACGCTAATTACAGGTTACACTTTAAGCGAAGTGGCAGGGCGCAATCCACGCATCCTGGCGTCACGTCGGCACGACCAAGCCTTTTATGCGGAAATGTGGCGCGGTCTGCTGAATGAAGGCAATTGGCATGGCGAAATTTGGGATAAACGCAAGAATGGCGAAATCTATCCGAAATGGCTCAACATAAGCACGGTACATAATGAGGATGGCTCAATATGCAATTATGTTGCAATTTTTAGTGACATTTCTAAACGAAAAGCCGATGAGGCTTTACTGATCTTTCTAGCCTATCACGACCCACTCACTAAGCTGCCTAATCGTTTGTTACTACGAGACCGTTTCGAACAAGCCGTTAGCTTATATGAGCGCCGCGGTTCCGGATCGATAGCGCTATTGTATTTGGATCTTGATCAGTTCAAAAGCGTCAACGATACCTTGGGTCATGAAGTTGGCGATCGACTCTTGGTTGCCGTCGCCAAACGCTTGGAAGCGAATGTACGCGAGATTGATACTGTCAGTCGTTTGGGTGGCGACGAATTTGTCATTGTGCTCACCGATATACCGGATATGCCAGCGGTGTCCTTTGTTGCGCAAAAAATTCTTGATCAACTCGGGGAGGTATTTGAAATCAATCAATTTCGTCTTACGTCAACCGGAAGCATAGGGATTGCTCTCTATCCTGACGATGGGGACAATTTCGATTTGCTGTTAAAACTGGCGGATACAGCTATGTATCATGCTAAAGATTGCGGGCGTAACACGTATCGATTCTTTACCGACAAAATGAACGTGCGATGCGATGGACCGCTTACATATGCGCAATGGTTTGGCGGAAGCCATCAACAGGGAAGAATTTGTCTTGCATTACCAGCCGCAATTCAATCTCAACAGTTCGCGATTGACCGGCGTCGAGGCCTTAATCCGTTGGAATCATCCTGAACAGGGGTTAATTTATCCAAGTAAATTTATCCCGCTTGCCGAAGAGACCGGGCAAATTGTACCCATCGGCGAATGGGTGGTTCGCGAAGCCTGTCATCAGGCAAAAGCCTGGCAAAATCAGGGTTTTGAACCGGTCAGGGTGGCCGTTAACTTGTCGTCGCTGCAATTTAAACGCGGCGATGTGATCAAGATGATCACCGATCTTACTACAGAGTATGCGCTTGATCCAAGCTATTTCGAACTGGAATTGACCGAAACCATCCTGTTGCAGGATGTCGAGTATATTTTGGATGTCGTTAAAAAATTTAAATCGTTGCGTTTTAACTTGTCCATTGATGATTTTGGCACCGGTTATTCGAGTCTGGCTTATCTAAAGCGCTTCCGGGTCGATAAACTTAAAATTGATCAATCGTTTATCCGTAATCTGGAAGTCGATCGTCACGATCTGGCTATTGTTCGCTCCATTATCCAACTGGCAAACGGCTTTGATATGCTCACGATTGCCGAAGGCGTGGAAACTCAAGCTCAGCTTGAGATGTTACGCCAGGAAGGTTGTCACGAAGGGCAAGGCTATTTCTTCAGTCATCCACTGCCGGCTGAGCAAGTGGTCAAATTTCTTACCCTAGTTGGAAAGACAACTTAGACGCAAGTTCTAAAGTGTATAGAATAAATTTTTTTTAACGAATCAGCGAAAATCAATTTTAGAAAAAATGTAGCAGCGGGCCACGCCCGCGATAATGCCTTTAAGTCTGGATAGGCCTTCGTCGCGGACATGGCCCGCTACTACAATGCTATGAATTTTCCTTTAAGCGAATCTATGGGGCATGCTGAATAGTTAAATAATTTTCAAAACATTAAAAATATCATCTATATTTCATTAAAGTTTATAATGTAATGTTTTCGTAAACATTGATCTGGCAACCGAAGCTCACATTTGCGAATATTCCATTCACTGAGGTATAGATTTTGAGCCACGCTGTTGCAGATCAAATCGCAAATTTCTCCCGGCTAGTTTTAGACTGGTTTTATGCTGTGTTGGGTCAGTAGGTGACTATGTTAGCCGGACTTGTACGGGTGCTGAGATTGTTTGTCCGCCGCCAAACCGAGCAGCAAATGTTGGCAAGAGCTGAGGGAATTGGCTGCCTATTTTGACAATGTGCTGGATTTATTTTGTGTCGCCGATATGGATGGGAATTTTCAACAACTCAATTCCCGCTGGCAACAGGTACTCGGCTATGAGGTTGCGGCGCTGAAAAACAAACCTTTATTGGACTTTGTGCATCAGGATGATATTCCCGTCACCTTAAATGCCATGCAAGACCTGGCAGCCGATAAACCGGTCGCAAATTTAATTAATCGTTATCGCCATCATGATGGTTCATGGCGTTGGATACAGTGGAATGCCTGCCCTAAAGGGCGTTTAATTTACGCCGCCGCGCGCGATATTACCGAACAAAAAATCGCCGAGAACGAATTGCGGCTAGCAGCTTTGGTCTACCAGAACAGTAGCGAAGCCATGATGATCACGGATGCGGATAATTGCATTATTTCCATCAATCCGGCTTTTACTTTTTGTACCGGGTATACGCCGGCCGATGTGTTGGGTGAAAACCCTCGTATCCTAAGCTCCGGCAGACAAGCGCCGGAATTTTATGCAGACATGTGGAAAGCACTGAATACGGTGGGGCGCTGGCAGGGTGAAATTTATAATCGCCGTAAAAATGCGGATATCTATGTGGAATGGGCTGTCATTAATACTGTATTCAATCAGGATGGTTCTGTTCACCGTCGGGTTGCTTTATTTTCAGACATTACTGAGAAGAAGAAATCGGAAGAATTGATTTGGTTCCAGGCCAATTATGATGCGTTGACGCAATTACCTAACCGGCGTTTATTTGCCGACCGTTTAAAACAGGAGTTGATAAAAGCCCAGCGCGATAAACAATCCTTAGGCCTGCTTTTTATTGACCTGGATCGTTTCAAAGAAGTCAATGATAGCTTGGGTCACAGCATGGGTGATGAGTTACTGGTCGAGGTCGGCAATCGCCTGAGTGGCTGTGTACGTAAATCCGACACGGTGGCCCGTTTAGGCGGCGATGAGTTTACCGTGATCGTGACCGAATTGAATGAAGGCTGCGCTGTTGAGAAAATCGCGCAACATATTCTATCTGCATTGGAACAGCCCTTTATCTTAGGCGACAGCATTGCGTATATCTCTGCCAGTATCGGTATTACTTTGTCCCCAAGCGATACGGAGAATTTCGAAGATTTGATTCGCTATGCCGATCAGGCCATGTATGCCGCTAAAAACAAAGGCCGTAATTGCTTTTGTTATTTCACCCCGGCCATGCAGATGTTTATGGAAAAACATCTACAAATTGCCCGCGATCTGCGTGAGGCGCTCAATCTGCAGCAATTCGAAGTCTATTATCAGCCTATCATCGATTTAGCCAGCGGCGAGCTGGTTAAAGCCGAAGCGCTGATCCGTTGGTTACATCCGCTACGCGGTTTGATTATGCCGGGCGACTTTATTCCTATAGCCGAAGAAACCGGCCTGATTAACGAAATGGGCCATTGGGTTTTTAAACAAGCGGCGCAACAAGTCCTAGAATGGCGGCAAAGTTATCGCGCTGATTTTCAAATTAGCATCAATAAGTCGCCGGTTCAGTTTCATGCCCAGGATGGCCTGCATAATCATTGGACTGAGCACCTGATACGGCTGGGTTTGCCGGGTAGCAGCCTGGTTGTCGAGATCACCGAGGGCCTTTTGCTGGATGCCGGCGACCAGGTTGCACAACAATTAGCGCATTTTAGGGCGTATGGAATGCAAATTGCCATTGATGACTTTGGGACGGGGTATTCCGCCCTGGCCTATCTCGACAAGTTTCATATCGATTATCTGAAAATAGATCAATCTTTTACGCGGAATCTTGAAAACAACGCCAGTGATTTAGCCCTCTGTGAAGCCATTATTGTAATGGCGCATAAATTGGGCATTAAAGTCATCGCTGAGGGGGTGGAAACTCCCGGACAGCGCGATTTGCTCAGGCAGGCAGGCTGTAATTATGGACAGGGGTATTTATTTTCCAAGCCTGTCCCGGCAAAAGAATTTGCGGCTTTATTTGTAGCCATTCAGCGAAAATCAATTTTAGAAAATATGTAGGAGCGGGCTTTATTGTTGAGACGCATAATTCAAATACGCGTTTGTACAACAATATTCTAACCGCCATTGCGCAAACAAAGCCACCGGCATGGGCTTGCCGAAAAAATAGCCCTGGAGTTCATCGCAACCCGCTGCTGATAGGGTTGCTACTTCCGCTTTATTCTCCACGCCTTCTGCTACCACCCGCAAGCCCAGGGTATGGCCTAAGCCGATAATGGCTTTGGTGATGGCTAAATCGTTGGGATCTTCCAACATGTCGCTGACGAAAGATTGATCGATTTTTAGTTTGTCGATGGGAAAGCGATGTAAGTAATTAAGACTGGAATAACCGGTGCCAAAGTCGTCTATGGAAAGACTGACGCCCAGCTTTTTGATCGCATGCAGTAATTCAATGGTCGAAGTGACATGCGCCATCAGCTGGGACTCGGTTAACTCGAGCTCGATTAAGGCCGGATTCAGCTGATGCATATGCAAGGCTGAGGCTAGAATGTCCAATAAGCCCGGTTCCCGTAATTGCGGAGCGGAAATATTCACGGAAACCACTATATCCTTGAATCCTTGCTCCCGCCAACTGGCTAGTTGCCGGCAGGCTTCCGTCAGCACCCAGGCGCCGATTTGCACGATCAAGCCGCATTCTTCGGCTATCGGTATAAAACGCGCCGGGCTGATTAAGCCTTGCTCCGGGTGCTGCCAGCGGATTAAGGCTTCCGCGCCCAGCAACTCGCCGCTGTCGCAAGCAACGCGCGGTTGATAGAAGAGTTGAAATTCCTGACGTTCCAGCGCAACCCGCAAATCGTTTTCGATCACCATGCGTTCGCGCGCTCGGCGATCCATGTCCATGGTAAAAAATTCCGCCTTGTTGCGGCCCAAGGCTTTTGCTTGATACATGGCGGTATCGGCATTGCGCAGCAAGGTGTCAATATCCGCGCCGTCCTGCGGATAGACGGCGATGCCAATGCTGCAAGAAATATGCAATTCCGCGCCTTCCACATCATGTGGTTGGCGCAGCAACGGCATGAGGCGCTTGTCGACAATTTGGCTAATTTCCTCCAACTCGGCGACACTATTCAAAATTACCACGAACTCATCGCCGGCAAAGCGGCTGACGGTGTCGCCGGCGCGCACGGCTTGTTGCAAACATTGCGCGACCGAGCGCAGCAAGCAGTCGCCAATATGATGCCCCAAAGAATCATTTATATTTTTAAAACGATCCAGATCAATGAACAGCACTGCAACGTTACGTTTAAGGCGTTCGGCGTTTTGCAGCGCCATGCCTAGCCGATCCAAGCACAGGGCGCGATTGGGTAAATCGGTGAGTACATCGTGTTGCGCCAGATAACTGATGCGCTGTTCATTGGCCTTGCGTTCGCTGATGTCCAGGGATGCTGCTATATAATGCGTGATCTCGCCTTTGCCGTTGCGCACGGCGTTTAATAAAGTCCAGGTAGGAAAGGATTCGCCGGTCTTGCGCTGTAGCCACATTTCTCCTTGCCAAAAACCGCGAAGCTCTGCGGCTTGCCAGATTTCGGCATAAAATCCCTTCGGGTGATGATCGGAACCCAAAAAGTTGGGCAGTAAGCCTAGCAGTTCATCTAATTCGTAAGCGGTGCTGCGGCAAAACGCATGGTTAACCGTCAAAATTCGTCGTTTATGATCGGTGATCATAATGCTTTCCGATGAAGCCTCAAAAACCTTGGCCCACAGTTCCAGGCGCTGTTCCATGTACTTCAGCCGGTTGATAGGCGTAAACGCGGTGAGTACCGCATCCATGCCGTGGTACTTGAGACGGCGGGCGGAAAGCAACACCCAGTTTTTCGACTGCTGTCCTTTCCAGACGGCTTCAAATTCATCAGCTGCGCCGGTATCGGCTAATTGTTGAAAAAAGCGGGCGCGCGTTTCCGGCGTTAACCCCCTAATCCAAGGATCGCTTGATCCGCCATCGATCCAGCCGGCGGCGGGGGCATTGATATGCAGCACGTCATGTTGCGGGATGGAGGTGACCATCATGGCAATCGGCATCGCTTCAAGCATATCCCGTTGCGCTTCGCCGGCTCTGGTTTGCGCGGTCAACTCCATTTCAATTAGCCGGCTCTGGTCCAGTTGCTCGAGCATGGCGTTAAACGCTGTCACCAAGACGCCGATTTCATCTGCGGACCGCCAGTCGGAACGCAAGGTGTAATCGCCGCTGCTGCGCACATTTTCTGCAATCTTGGCAAGACGCCGCACCGGCACCGCAATTTGACTGGCAATATAAAACACAACGCTCAGGATTAGCAGTAGCAAGGTCGCCGCCGTGCCCAAATGTAGCCACATGCGCTTGAAGAGACCGTCTATCCGCGTTTGTAATAGCTCCCCTAAGCTGACGCCCGCTGTAGACCAGGCAGATTCCAGTTGCTGTTGCAGTTCCTGCGATACACTCGCAAATCCAGCAACTATTGCCGCCTGATCCGGATTGAAGACCTGTTGCCGGGCGCTATCCCGAAACGCGCTGAGGGCAGCCATTAAGTTTGACATGGAAACCCCGAGCGCCGTTTTTAAGCGCGGGCCGCCGGCCTGCATCGCTTCGCTGTAATCGGCATTCACGCTTTGCGCTATGGCGTCTAGCCGGCCTTCCAAAATTAGATAGTCGGTTTGGATAACAGCGGTTTTATCCTGTGCAGTCGTTTCAGACTCCAGCACCTTTTTCCGGATTTGGCTCAGCAGATTGTTTAGTTCCGGAAAACGCAACACCACCAGCGACATGGTGTAATAACTATCCAGATCCGGATCGAGTATTAGGTTAGACTGGTTGCCGATGCGCGTCACCAATGCTTTGGTCACCAATTCATCTTGCACCGGAGTTTGCTGCTTAGCGCTCAGTGTGCGCAATTGCTCGGCCAGGGCTTGGCTTAATTGCGTAATATCCGGGTCAGCAAATATTTGCGCATAGCGCGCATTGGCGGTTGACACCCGTTCAGGAGCAATCGGCTGCAGAGTGTCCGCTAAGCTGGAAGTCGCTTCGCGAATCAGGGTTATATATTCGTTGCCAAGGATTTCTTTTCGGGCAAAATCAATAGCGATAAATTTTTCATTCACCAAAATCGTGGAAATAAAAATCACCGCCGAAAGATCAAGCGCGTAAATGAGCATGAGTTTACGACTGACGCTAAGGCGGCTGATTAAGCCAATGTTCTTCAAAAATTGCATATTACCTTACACAGAGTACATGTGAAATTTCTCTAAATTAGGCTATTCTAATTAACAATTCCATACAGCCAGCCAAGCCAAGCTAAATAGTTACCGTGCAGCTCTTAAATTTCGCTATCGTCCGGCTAAGCTTAGCTTAAAGTTTTTTATCAGTTATATAATTAACACTAAATTGCAGAATAGCTATCATTAAAACACCTTAACACTGGCTAAGATGTCAACAAGTACTTAACCTAACATAGCCAGGATGGAATTGAGACTCGACAAGAAAAATTCGCGTATCGCTATTTTGGCCATAGTGATGTTTATTGTTTTCGATTTAGCGGCCTTGGCTCTTAATGGTTGGCTGTCCTTGAAGATCGAGCAGCAGGCAATTTTAATCAATCTGGCGGGCCGGCAGCGTATGCTGTCGCAACGCCTGGTGAAGGCGTTGCTGCAAATCGATAACCAAGTTAAAC
Source organism: uncultured Pseudomonadota bacterium (assembly GCA_963705975.1). GTDB lineage: Bacteria > Pseudomonadota > Gammaproteobacteria > Methylococcales > Methylomonadaceae > Methylomonas. The sequence goes on along the minus strand of CAVPMI010000065.1, from coordinate 26,594 downwards.
AAGGCGACGACCCTAGTGAACGGTTGTCCGAGCTTAAATTGACCTATGACCTTTTCGCTGACACCCTACAAGGCTTCTACCTGGGCCATGAGACCCTGGGCGGCAGCGGCGAGAAACTGTTTTTGCCAGCCGTGAAAGGCGAGGGTGCTCGCGCTGCGGTCGATGCCGCCGTCAGCCTCTGGAAACCCTATCAGCAGCAAATTCAACCCTTATTTGCCGCCGGGCAAACTATAACGCACACGGTGCTGCAACCCGCCATTACAATTGCCGAAGCCAGTAATCTGCAACTACTCAACGCCATGAACCAGTTAACCACCGAACTGGAACTGCAAACTCAGCAAGAAGCCGAGCACATACGCCTCTACCAGGGTTCCGCATTTGTGTTGGCGCTGAGCAATTTTTTCTGGGCTTTTTGGGTGTATAACCGGCGCATTCAGGCATTTAGCCGGCAGCACAATCTGCTGGATGTGATTATTAATAAAATTTCCGCCAGCGTGTTGGTGCTCGACAGCCGGGATAAGGTGCTTATAGCCAATCAAACGGCGGAATCTCTATTTGCTTATGGCCGTGGCGAGCTTGCCGGCAAGCGACTCGACCAGCTTTTGACCGTTAACAATGCTGTTTTGACCGGGCATCGCCGGGATGGCGGGAGTTTCATGGCCTCCAGTCAGCGTAGCGTTACGCAGTTTAACCAGCAGGAGATGACCATTGTCACCGTGTTTGATGTTACTCATCAACGCCAAACGGAAGAGCATCTCACTTCGCTGGCTTATCTGGATGCTTTGACCCGCTTGCCTAATCGGCTGATGTTTGCTGATCGTCTACAATTGGAGATTGCCTATGCGCAACACCGAGAGTTGTTGCTGGCAGTGATGTTTGTCGATCTGGATAAATTCAAGCCGGTCAACGACCAGTTCGGCCATGCAGTGGGCGATCTGCTCTTGCAGGATGTGGCGTTGCGCTTACGCCGCTGCCTGCGCGAAACCGACACCGTGTCCCGGCATGGCGGCGATGAATTTACCATTATCGTTAGCGATATTGGCGGTGTGGAATCAGCGGCAAAAATTGCTAAAGTGGTGCTGTCTCAGTTAAACCTGCCCTTCGCTATCCAAAATTATGAATTTCATATTAGCTGTAGCATCGGCATCAGTATTTATCCTTTTGACGGTGATGATGCAACATTGTTGGTCAAACGGGCGGACGAGGCGATGTATCAAGTTAAAAAAACCGGGGGAGGGGGGTATAGTTTTTATGCGGCTAGGTAAGATCAATGGGGTCAGTATCAATCGACTCTGACCCCATTGAATTTCTGACCCCATTGAATTTTGTCAGTTCGATAACGCAGCATCCGGGCGGGCAACGGTTAAATCTTAAGCTCTTTTGTGCCGCCTTTTTTTTGCTTTGGCCGCCAGGGCTTGCGTGGGCCGCTTCAATTTTAGGCCCATTGTGGCTTTTTTCATGGCGTTGATGACTATTGGGTTAGGTGAGAAAAATTCCGGTGTGTTCCACTGACCCCATTTGTATTTAATAGTATTTAAATCATCCGTATCAATATTGGCAACATTGCTGTTTTGCGTTGCTGTGTTATACATGCCCCAGTTATTGCGGCCCAACACCTTATAAGACCAAGTTGTCCAGTGGCTGCCGGATTCTGTAAATTTTTGCAGTCCGTAATTCCAGGATTCAGCATTGCCGAACAGCGTGAATTCCCCTATAAAATGTGGGACGTTATATTTTTTACCCCATTCTTGCGCGTCCCGTATCCATCCATCCACAGATTTTTTCATTACCGTGAAGTCTTCATTGTGTTGCCATTGGTAATAGTGCAGAGAATAGACGACGTTCTTCCAATGTTTCTCTCGGGGATTCGGCAGGGTGTTCCACCACCAGATAGCTTCCATAATGATAATATGGTCGGGATCAACCTTGCGGATGGCGTGATACAGGCGGTCGTAAATATTTACTACCTCAGGCCCCATGCGTCCGGGAAATGTTTCGGAGGGTTCATTCAGCAGGTCATAACCGGCCACGGCTGCATTGCCTTTAAAACGCTTGGCCAGGGTTACCCAAAATTCTACCAGTTGCTTCTGATAGAGCGGGGTGGAATAAAGCAGAGTGCCGTTTTGCCGGCCTGAATGATCGGCGCCGTTTTGTGAACCCGGCGCGCCATGCAGGTCAAGTATAGTGTAGAGCCCATGTTCCTGCGCTTTATTTACCGTCCATTCAATCCGGGATAAATCAATGGCGCCTGTCTTGTCCCGTTTCCAGTTGCCCTTGTCATCCATATGATTAAGGGTATAAATTGGCAAGCGGATACAGTTAAGGCCGGCATCGGCGATGTTCTTGAAATCAATTTCTGTAATCCAGGAATCCCAGTAAGTGTTGTATAAATCCCAGACGGCGTCTTTACCAAAACGATCTGTCAGTATATTTCGCGCATCCCACTCATTTTCTGCGCCGGCTAGTGGCGACATCCAGGGTTCGTGCATCCTCCAACCACCAAGATTAGTGCCGTAAAGGTGCACCTTTTTACCCTTGCCATCATTGTCCCTAATATCTCTGCCGTGCACTTTAAGAAAATCTGCAGCGGCATAACAGTATAAAGGAGAAGAAATTGTCAGTGTCCAGAGTAAGACGGGTATTCTAGATAAAATTGAGAGGTAACCAGATTTCAGTTTCATAAATCTCATTATAGAGCAGCATAAACATGATTTTCTATGGCTAGGCTTTACTTTATATCCGTTTGAGCCACATAGCAGATGATTAAAAAATTATCCTTCTAAGGCGCTCATTCTTGTTTTTTAGTGGCTCTTTTACTTTTTGGTAATGGATTAAGCGGTTGCATGGCGGCTTCGTCGTCTTTAATATTCATCTGAATAATCAATGCATTAAGATTTTCTGCCAGTGGTTCAAGCACGCTGTCCGGCAATTCAAATAATGCCTGTTGCAATATGCCCTGGGGTGGCGTGGGGGCCTGGGCAATTAATTCTTCCCCTTTTTTTGTCAATTTCAGTGTCACGACTCGCTGATCACGGCTAATGCGCTCGCGGACGATCATGCCTTTTTTTTCCAGTTTATCCAATAGGCTGCAAGCGGTGGAATGGTGAATAGACATGACGTTAGCCAAATCAGTCACTTTCAAGCCTGGGTTCTTTGATAATTCCGCCATCAACCAGAGCTGAGCGCTGGTCAACCCACAATTTGTTTCGACCCATTGTGAATGTTGCTGGACAGCTTTGAAAATCAGCCGAAAGCGCTTCAACGCCTCATAGCACCATGGTTTTGTGTCTGTATTGGAAACGATTTCCGTCATTATTATAAAAGTTATAAAAGGAAAGGCAGGCGGTTAGACGCTGATTAAAATTGGGTAATTTCCACCCAATGCAGAAAAAATCAGCGATCCAAGTCATAAAAGCTTAATTCTATCTGAAAGTTGGCAAAATGTCTGACTGTTTAACGTTATCGCTTTCGCGCCTGCCGGTGGTTGCGGTTGAAATTCTGTTGGGCTTATTTATCGGTTAAGGATTATAGCTTTTGATATAGGGGCATTTTTTCAGTCAAATGGACCTATGATTGGCGGCAAATTTTTCTATCCCTTCGGAAAAATTTAATGCCATATTTTCTATTGAAAATTGTTCGCTACTTATTTGCGCATTTTTAGATAGCTCGATCAGTCTTGTTGGCGACGCCAGTACAGAAAGAACAGTCTGAGAATAACTTTGAACCGTAAAATCGGTAATCATGCCGTTATATCCCGATTTTAAATAATCGATTTCCGGACTATGGGTATTTTGCCGAGTAGTAAAAACAGGTAAAGATGCTGAAAAAGCATCTAAAATGGCTAGACCAATCATGCATGGCATTAAAAAGACATCAGCAGACTTAAAAACTAAATTCTTTTTTACTCCATCAAGCCTGCCAATATACTTGATGAAATCGTATTGATTCGCATACTGCTCCACCATTTTCTTATCGACTCCATCGCCACCGATAATCAATATAAATCGGGCGTTTTGTCGTCTGATGGATATTGAGCAATCCAATAAGAACCTGATGTCCTTATCTTTATGCAGGCTTCCACAGAACAGCCCGATTTGCGCATCAGTTGCTATATCAAAATCCGATTTGAATTCTTTAATTTTCTCTAATGTCAACTTGGCTATTTCTTGTTTGAAGCCTAGTGTGTCAATGCTGTTATTCAATACGCTAATGCGTTGCCTGCTAACCCCTAGTTCATTTAAATAATCAGCAACGCCATTAGTATAGGCGAACCACCAATCCGCCTGCCGAGCTAGCCGCTTTTTGATTAATTCGCTAAACGAACCGGAATCGCCCTGTCTATTGAGTCCATGCCCCCAATATGCAAAAGGTTTGATTTTTAAAAAACTCAATAGTACCAGAAAATAGTTATGCAAATGTTTATTTGCCTGTTCGGTAATAATCAAATCAGCCCAAACAATATGTCGAATAGCATCATCGAGAATATGGACTTTATTTGAGAATAGCCAAAAGCTTTTGTGATATATATAATACTCAGTTTCAAGAAATGCATTATCATTACGCTGCAGTTCTAAGTTTGGCGGCATGCCTAAAATGATACGCAATTCATGGCCATTATCTAAAAGCAGTTGGTTCAGCCTTTCAAATAACGGTACTCTATATGATTTCAGCATAGGCTGAAAAATTACTATCTTCACTTTTTAGCGTCAACTTTATTAACAAAAATATTAATTTATTTACATATTCGACAATATTCAAACGAGCTATTGAGTGAATTTTTTTTGGTTAATCAAATAAGTAAACTTCATGCCAAATGGTGAGATAGGCTTATAAAAAAGTTATAGTTAACCCGGACCCTTGCTTTACTAAGCCATCATGCTCAGAACATGTCGAAGCTTAAAAGGCAAGAAAAGTTTTAAGAATCAAGGTCTATAGTCTTTCAAAAGTGTGCGTTTTTTCAATCAAATGGGATATCTTCGATAATTATAACTTTAAAACCATGTTTACGTAAACATAGATTTATGGGCTACCAACTTAAGCCGGGACAGCTTAAGGTTAAGCCGTTCGTGGTGAGCTTGTCGAACCATGAACGGATTAACCGTCCACCCTTCGACAGGCTCAGGGTGAACGGTTAATCCTCGCAGTTGTCCCGCTTAAATTGGTGGCCGATTTATGTGATAAAGTAAAGCAGTTGCTTGTTTTGGGGCATAGTTGGCCGAGGGCAGGCTAGGCGCCTCACTGGCATGGCAGCTTAAGGCCAAGGCCAATCGGAAATTAGGCCCAGGCCCCAAGCGTTGGAAAACAGTTCCGTCAAGCTATTAAATAGATGGCGGCTATTTGTGCGATTGTCATCTGAAAAAACTATGCTAACCCACTACAGAGAGTTCCAAAGCCGCTCTAGAGTATGTATATGTGAGCGTTGAGCCGGCAACAGCTTAGTTTCAATCAAAGAGCGGAACTCCGAAGATAACTCTTGATCGAGAAGCGCTTGCTCATAATCGACGGCGCCAGTTTTTTCGCCTTCTTGTAAGATCATTAACGCCGCTTGTTTTCCCAGCAAGTTGGCGCCCCCAAGAACAATTTTTGTCCATGCGCCCCAGACGCCAGAGTCCTCAGAGGGAGTGCCGCCCAATTCACGGATTTGAGCTTGTAAACAGGAGGCAGCTATTTTATGATTTTCATAGATTGGAAATAAAGAAGCTGTATCGCCCAATGAAGCATCTTCCCGAAGTTTATCCAAAACCTGTTGATAAGTTTCTATTGCAGATAGCTCATCTCTTAGCAAACTGGCAATTGTTTTAATGTTACTCATAATAAAACTCCAAAGTGATTGGGAATCAATAATTAAGGATAAGTTGTTGGCGCATTTTGGGTAATCTTTTTTACTTTACCGGTATTTGCAATGACAATATCTTGAGCAACGAAAATAAATATTATAAGTTTACCTGATTACTTACAAGTCTCAGTCAAAACTGTAAAATTATATTTCTTTATAATCAATTGCATACACCCATTTTTATGGATGTAGGATGGGTAGATCGCCAGCGAAACCCATCACTGAAGTTCATCTTGTTGTAATATTTGTATACATCTCAAAGGCTAGCTACTTAAAGCGGGACATCTACGAGGTTTAACCGTTCGCCCTGAGCCTGTCGAAGGGTGAACGGTTAAGCCGCTCATGGTTCGACAAGCTCACCACGAACGTCTTAACCTTAAGCTGTCCCGCCTTAAGTGGGTAGCCTAATAAAAAGGTTTGTTGTTTTGGCTAAGGTTTTGATGGGTTTCGCTGGTGCTCTACCCATCCTACGCACTGAGATTTGTAAGTAATCAGGTAAGTTTATCTATTAATCTTAGCCAAAATAAAAATTTGATGCAATTATTTAATTCATGCCGGTAGTTTAGGCAAGTCTTATTGATTGCTTTATAGTTTAGCTGTTTATTGGATGGTAGTGCTAGCGGTAATTTACTTAGGTACTTATACTTATTGTTTTAAACATTTATGCACGCCGCTTTCTATCCGGCTATGTCTTGGGCTTGAGCCGGCAACTTTACAACCACTGCCGTAAGTCAGTGGTTCTATTCTCCGTTAGCCAGGTTAACCAAACGTCTTTACTGATTGTTGGATAATGGTTCAGGGCAAACTTAACAAAGCTATCCCGATATTTAAGCCACACCCGTTGATCTTGCTGTAACGCCTGTTTGGAAAATCTTAATTGATCCCTAGTTTCAGGAATTTGTTTATACACGGCATTTAATTGTTTATCAGCCTGTGCATAATCGGCGTGTTGCGGCCATTTGCCCTGTTCAAACGCGCGTATATTTTGCAACAACGCGTCTTTAGCCTGTATTTCCGCCTGCAAGCTATTGACGCTATCCCAAGCATTACCGGTTTTATTGATTTCAGTGCCGCTTTTTAACTGTATAAACTCATCCGCTTGTTGTAAGAACGCTTTAAACAATTGTTTATCCACCTCAGGCCAGTTTTTGCTGAGGTTTTGGTACGCTTGATCCCGTTGCAACTGTGCAAGCTGCTGTTTTTGGGCGGTACAATAGCCGGTATTCAAACTGCTGGTGGCGTGGTCGCAGAATAAATAATCGCCCTCAGGCTGCGGTTTGGACAAGGTGGCGACAATATCGGCCAATTCCATAGGCACTTCACTGGCATGGCAACTTAAGGCCAAGGCCAACCGGGTGTTGCGTTCTACGCCCCAGGCATTGGCATACAGTTCCGCCAAGCTATTATTATTCCTGGGTGTTTGGCTTAACAGGCATTTGCGGTAACTGACGTCATCCTTAGGGGTATTTTGGCCTAAATGATAGCGGCTGCAATCCTCGTCGCTTTTATATTTATCCAGTTCGGCCTGACTGGGCAAATCTTTATCCGGCAAGCGCGCATCACCGGCCTGATAGCAACTATCTATGGTCGTCAACAATTCATTTTGATTGCCGCCGGCAATTTTTACATTTTTTTCTCTGAGCAAATCCGCAAACTTTTTTGCTTTAGCCACATCTGCCTGGTCACCAGCACGAAACAATAAATTGTCAAATAAATAACCAAAAGCTCGCGTATAGCCCAACTCGGCGGCTTTTTCATAGAAAGCGGTGGTTTTTTGCTGATCTGTTTCTGTCGAGCCTAACCAAAACCAGGCCGGGGCGTAGTCTTGCTGGGCGGCTTTTTCAAACCAGGTTCTTGCCTCCGCTTTCTGCTGATTTTTTCTATACAACAGCAAACCATATTGCCATTGGGCTTGTTTATCACCGGACTCTGCAAGCGTTTTAATGCCGCTTATTTGCGGGTCAGTAATGGTATTTAGGGTATTAGCGTCAAAAGACGCCAAACCATTAACTTGATCTTCACGCAACAGAGCGTCAGCCGCAGAGGCTAAGGGACTTAAGCCGATACATAAAACTAAACCTAAGCTTAGCCAGGGCTCAAAGTTAAAAAAACCAGGGCTTTTTAGTTTTAATGGTTTTCCCAACATGCAATAGTCCTCTGATTAATAAAACCTTAGCAATGCTCTACAGGCTTTTCAGCCTTTGTTTCTTATTATATCAGGGCCTTGAGGCATTTTCATCGGCCACCAATTTAAAGCGGGACAACTGCGAGGATTAACCGTTCACCCTCGGCAATTGCTCCTGCATTGCTCTACCTCCGACATCCATGTCGTCGTGAGCCTGTCGAAGGGGGGACGGTTAAGCCGTTCATGGTTCGACAAGCTCACCACGAACGGCTTAACCTTAAGCTGTCCCGGCTTAACCTTAAGCTGTCCCGGCTTAAGTTGGTAGCCCATTCATCGGAAGTTTGGGTAAAATCGAGCAGACCTTTTATACATGGCGCCGCCGTTTGTTTGGCTTGCAACTTTGGACGGGACGGCTTAAGTTTAAGTCTCGCTGTCAATGGGTCATAGGGCATTTAATCAGATCGAACACTCACGGCTGGTCGCGGTGATGCGGCGCGATGCCGAAAGTCTAGCGATGAATCAGCAGGCTCACCTGTCCGTTCTGACCCACAAGTTGATAAGCGGAAATCGTCCCACTGCCTGGATTGGCGGTAAAAACATCGCCATAATTATTCCGGGCGATCCAGCACGCGGCTACCTGGCCGTTGGGTACCGTCCGCTGATCACCTTCAAGTTGTCATAAGGCGATAGCGGCATCCTCGGCAAAAGGCTTGGTAAAGTTTGCTGTACGCACTGCTGAAATTCCTGAAGGGGATGTTTTTGGGCATGCGTTTTTACCTGCTTTCGACCTGTGACACGTCTCTGACCGCGCCTTTGGCGGCTGAAGTCGTCATGGCGGCATAAGCGCGCAGGGCTGAGGACACGGTTCTTTCCCGATTGACCGGTTTCCAGGCGTCTGCGCCTTTGGCGTCCATTGCCTCGCGGCGGCTTTGTAAGGTTTCTGCGGACACTGCCAAATGAATAGTCCGGTTTGGAATATCAATTTCTATGCTGTCGCCTTCGGCTACTAAGCCTATCGCCCCGCCTTCAGCCGCTTCCGGAGAGGCGTGGCCTATGGACAGTCCGGAGGTGCCGCCGGAAAAACGCCCGTCGGTTAATAAAGCGCAGACTTTTCCTAAGCCTTTTGACTTGAGATAGCTGGTTGGATAGAGCATTTCCTGCATACCCGGCCCGCCTTTTGGGCCTTCATAACGAATGACTACAATGTCGCCGGCGATGATTTGGTCAAGCAAGATACTTGTAACAGCGGCATCTTGGCTTTCAAAAATGCGGGCGCGACCGGTAAACTTTAATGCGCTGTCATCGACGCCAGCGGTTTTGACGATACAGCCTTCTAAGGCAATGTTGCCGTACAACACCGCTAGGCCGCCATCTTGCGAATAGGCATGCGCTTTGTCGCGGATGCAACCTGCGGCGCGGTCGGCATCCAGGCTTGGATAGCGCATGGCTTGCGAGAAAGCTACGGTAGTGGGAATACCGCCCGGCGCTGCCAGGTAGAAGGTTTTTACCGCCTCATCTGCAGTGCGCATAATATCCCACTCATCCAGTGCGGCCGCCATGCTGTCGGCATATACGGTGGGCAAGCCGCGATTGATCAGGCCGGCGCGATCCAGTTCGCCTAAGATACCCATGACGCCGCCGGCGCGATGCACATCTTCCATGTGATACTTTTGGGTGGCGGGCGCGACTTTGGACAAACAAGGCACGCGGCGGGATATGCCGTCGATATCCGCCATAGTAAAATTAACGCCAGCTTCGTAGGCGGCGGCTAACAGGTGCAAGACGGTATTGGTTGAGCCGCCCATCGCCACATCTAGACTCATGGCGTTTTCAAAGGCTGCAAACGAGGCAATGCTGCGCGGCAGCACCGAGAAATCGTCTTGTTCATAGTGGCGCTTGGCCAACTCGACGATGCGCCGGCCGGCGCGTAAAAATAACTGTTCCCGGTCGGCATGCGTTGCCAGCAGGGAGCCATTGCCGGGTAAGGATAAACCCAGGGCTTCTGTCAGGCAATTCATGGAGTTAGCGGTAAACATGCCGGAACAGGAACCGCAGGTAGGGCAGGCGGAGCGCTCGACAGCGGCGACTTGCTCATCGCTGATTTTGTCGTCGGCGGCTTCTACCATGGCGTCGACTAAATCCAAGGTGCGGGATTGGCCTTGCCAATTGACTTTACCGGCTTCCATCGGGCCGCCGGAGACGAAGATTACCGGAATGTTTAAGCGTAAGGCCGCCATTAACATGCCGGGAGTGATTTTGTCGCAATTGGAGATACAAACCAAAGCATCCGCACAGTGGGCGTTAACCATGTATTCCACGCTGTCGGCAATCAGCTCACGGCTGGGCAGGGAATACAGCATGCCGCTGTGTCCCATGGCAATGCCGTCGTCGACGGCGATGGTGTTGAATTCTTTAGCTACGCCGCCGACTTTTTCAATTTCCCGCGCCACTAATTGCCCCATGTCTTTTAAATGCACATGACCGGGTACGAATTGCGTAAACGAGTTGGCTATCGCGATGATGGGTTTGTCGAAATCCCCCTCTGTCATGCCGGTGGCGCGCCAAAGGGCTCTGGCGCCAGCCATGTTGCGGCCGTGGGTAGTGGTGCGGGAACGGTATTGCGGCATGAGGGACCTCGATGAACTGGAAAGCAGAAATTTTGGGATTTTACACTATTCGTGCTGTCTTTATGGTAATCCGGCGTTTAAGAGGTGGTATACAGGGGGCAGACTACGTTTTATGTGTTTTTAGTTTATTGTCATTTAACGTAGTCTGTCCCCAATTTAATACTCAAAACGAAACGCTGTCGCTGACGGTCGCGCCGTCGCCTGGAACCCCCGAGGGTCATTTCGTGAACACCTCGCTGCACGAATATCCGCCTAATTTTGACCCAGCGCCGCAGTATCGTAAGTTGAGGTTGGCGCAGTGTTGAAAGTATTGGCGTTTGACGCCGTAGCCCATAATCGTCAGATAGGCGCCGTTTACGGATTACTGCAGGCTAGTTTCTAGTTGCCTACGAACTATGTAAACTGGAATCAAGTAGAGATGAATGCGCCAATGCAGTGTCTTCGGTTGGAATGACGATTTCCTGACAGGCGTTGATGAGGTTGGGGTCGGCTTTTAATTTTGGATTCGCCTTCTGCAAAGCCGCGACGCTGACGCCATTTGCCGCGGCGATACTACTGATGTTGTCACCAGGCTTGATAGTATAGGTAAGCTTGTCAGCCTTGCCGTCCAAAGCCGCCCAGGTCTTTGGGCCGACTATGCCGTCCGGCACTATGCCATGTTGACGTTGGTAGGCGCGAACGGCGGCTTCAGTGACGGCGCCAAAATCACCATCAGCGGTAATCTGTAGCGTAGTTTGCAATTGCTTGACCCATTCGCCCTGAGCGCCGCGGCGCAGGGTCGGACGGGGCCCTAGGCCTGCCGAGCGCTCCTCCGGCTCGCTAGCCGGTATGGCGACCGGCTGCGGCGCGTCGCCGCGCAAAATGGTGGCGACGGTATTGCGGAACGCCTCCATGTTAAAAGAGGGGTCGCTCTTCCGACCTTTAGGCAGGGCGTATTCCTTATGGCCGGCGCACATAATCGCTTGTTGGCCGATTTTTGCCAGAATCGCCGCTACCCCGCGGGTGTAGGCGTCCATCTGGATGGCCGGCCATTGATCGTCGGCGGCGCCGGTATTTTCCGCCTCAATACCGATAAATTGGCCGTTGCCGTTGCTGATGCCCTGCCAACTGCCTCTTCCGGCGTGGTTAGCTTTGCCGGCGGCGACCACGTAGAAAGTCCCGTCCCGCCCCAGGCAAAGTTGGGACAAGGGCCCGGAGAGGGCGGGTTGCGAGGCTGTAGCCCAGCGGCCCTGAGTGACGGTTTTTAGGCTGGGCATGTTTCCGGCTTTCGGCCCGGCGGTATGGTGACAAATCACCCCGACGATCTCGTCAACGTCGCCCCGGCCGCGCGTTTCCCAGCCGTCAACGGTGGCGACTTTTAAGCCGGCGGCTTTGAGAACTTCAGGTAACCATTGCAATGTATAAGCCATATTTAGTTTACGCCTCCCTCGGCGGCTGGCAGTTGTTCATCTAAGGTAATATCCTGCTCGTTAATCGCGACATCGCAGCCATCGATATGCGATTCGTCCTTCTTGACATTGGGGTCTTTGGCTGGCGGGGTGTCGTCGGGTAAGGAGGGGGCGGCAGGATTAGCCGCTGCCGGCGTAACGGCGGCAAGCGCATCACGGCCTTTTTTGATCAACGAATCGAATAAAGAGAACGCGAATTCTATACTGTAACCCATCAGAAATCCCCAAACCAGCGGCGAAAATTTTGCGGACTCAAAGTACTTAAGTTCGGGCGAGATGACTATGCCGCTAATTAGACCGAGTGCGGAACCCAGCGCTACCCGCATCACCCAGGAGCGCTTGGAGTTTACTCTGAAACTGGATTGCTTGAAACTCTGCAAAATTTGCCTAATGACATAAGCCAGGGCGCCTAAAGCTCCCAGCAAGGTCGGCAGCAATAGAAAGTTGAGGTTTCGCAAGTTGGCTTTTGCGTCCGAGAAAAAACTGTCGCGCTCGGCTTTTTCATGGATTTCTTTTTTGACTAACTCGGCTTTGAGCCGTTGTTTTTGCTGCAGTTGTATTAGGTTGGTTTCACACCTGGTTTTATCCGCTTGGAAGCCTGCTAGACATTGTTGCCTTTGATCCTGTAAGGCGTCTTTATTTTTAACTTCCCGGTCATAATCCGTCTTGGCGGCATGAAGACAAATTTCTGTTTTTTTGCCTGGCGTTTTATTTTTGCATTTTGTTTCGCGCGCTTTTAAATCCGGAGCCACAGGGGTGAGCTCCGGCCCGCAGGTTTTTAAATTGGTAGCGAATTTTACTTGGCAGGCTTGGGTTTGCGCGGTAATTTCCACCGGCGGGAGCGTGTCGGCAGCTTGTGTTGCGACATTCTGAATACAGCCTTGGGAATCGGTAAACAAACAAAATTTCCATCTCAAGAAGCCGATTTTCAGTTCATGATAGTGGCTATTCAGTTCCAGCCAGATAACTTGCTTTTGGATAAGCAAATTCTTGATTGGATCAATTTCATCCAGATCGTCGTCTTTAGACTCATGCGCCACCTTGGCTGCGCTGATTTTATCTTCTATCCCTTGTAATGAGGTTTCAAGTTCTTTGACGGTTTCGAGGGTATCGGAAATAAATGAAACGTAGCTTTGCGCAAAATAAGTTGACACCCCGACAATGATTAGAATCCAAACAAACATCCAATAGGAAAATTCGTATCTTATTTTTTTATTTGCACTCTGAATATCCTTACGGTCCTCTTTTTCAGCCAATTCCTTAAGCCACAGGCTTTCGAAGGTGGCCGGTGCAACCAGTTGCGACAACTCATTGTAGGCGATATACAGCGCCGTCATATCGGCCGCGTTCAACTGATTTGGCGCTTTTTGCAAGATAGGCGATATTTTTTCGATTAGCCCCGGTTTATCTGCGGACACGTTTTTGTCGGCGTCAGAAACCGCAAACTTCAGCAAGCACTCCACCCCATCCCGAATCCGGTGATTGCTTTCCTGCGGCTTGTCGCTATTTTCCCCCGGTTTGTCTTTTAGTTTGGACATAATGTTCCTTGGACGAGAGATAAGTGTTAGGTAAATTAAACTGCTAGACACGGCGCCGCTATCAATGCCGGCCTTTAGGGCAGTTTGAGGCTGTTAGCGTAAATAGCGTTGGAAATGTGTCTTTTGGTTTTATCATGGCGGAATTTTCCAGATTAAGCAATGTTACAGGCGTACTAGTACGAATGTACTAGTCCTTGCCTAAATAGGTACGCTTCAGACTTTGAAGAATAGAGATGTTTGAATGTTGTCGCCAAACCCCGGCGCCAAAAGCTCAATAGACAATAGTTCATTATGCAAAAACTTAGGCAACAATTGATACTCCGCTCACCGCTCGTAAAGCTTGCGACTGCTGTGCGGTTTTAGCGGGCTGCTCCGGCGTGGCGGCTTACTGATGCTGAGGTTTTCGGTTAACTCAAAAGCCTGCCTGACCACGTTTAGACCCTGGGTATTTTTGCCATTCCGCCCCGGCATAGGCATAATTACCGCTATTTATAATTTTTACCTTGTTGTATCTGTATTTGGAGTTGGAAATGATTGAGCTGAAAAAGAGTCCGGATTTTGCTGGTCCGGAAGGTCCTGTGGTGTTGGTGATTATGGATGGGGTCGGCATAGGAAAGAATCGGGACAGCGATTATGTGCAGCAGGCCAATACGCCAAATCTACGCTGGTTGCAGGAAAATGCCTTGTATACGCAGTTGCGGGCGCATGGCGTGGCGGTAGGCTTGCCGGATGATGGCGATATGGGCAATTCCGAAGTAGGGCATAACGCTATTGGCTGCGGCCGGGTTTTTGAGCAGGGCGCGGCCTTGGTCGGCAAGGCGATTGCGTCCGGGGCTATGTATGCCGCCGGTTCGGTGTGGGAAGAGCTGGCAGCCAACGTGAAGGCTAACGACTCCACCTTGCACTTTATCGGTCTGTTTTCAGACGGCAATGTGCACTCCAACTTGAATCATTTGGAATCTATGTTAAGCACTGCAAAACAGCAGGGCGTGAAACAGGCGCGGATACATGCTTTGATAGATGGCCGTGATGTGCCGCCGACATCCGCGCTGGACTATGTTGCGCGCTTCGATGCTTTTTTGCAGGCTATAAATGCCGATGGCACTGTTGATTACGCCGTGGCCTCGGGTGGCGGCCGGATGTTTATTACGATGGACCGTTATAACGCTGATTGGGCGATGGTGGAACGCGGTTGGGATACGCATGTGAAGGCGGAAGGCCGGCGGTTTAGCTCCATGAAACAAGCGGTGGAAAGTTTCCGGGAGGAAAATCCCGGCATTTTGGATCAGGATCTGCCGGCGTTTATTATCGAACGCAATGGCCAGCCGTTAGGGCCGATTTTAGATGGCGATAGCGTGATTTTCTTTAATTTTCGCGGCGACCGGGCCTTGGAAATCACCAAAGCCTTTGAGGCGGACAATTTGCAGGAGTTTGCGCGTGGCCCGAAACCGGCGGTGTTATACGCGGGTATGATGCAATATGACGGTGACCTGAAAGTGCCAAAACGCTATCTGGTTACGCCACCGGCGATTGATCGCACCATGAGCGAATATCTCTCCAATGCCGGCGTCACGCAATTGGCGATTTCAGAAACCCAGAAATTTGGACATATGACTTATTTCTTTAACGGCAATAATTCCGGCAAGTTTCCAACCGAGACCTGGCAAGAAGTCCCTTCGGATAACTGCCCGTTCGAAGAGGCGCCGCGCATGAAAGCCGACGACATTACCGCTGTGGTGGTCAAGGCCATTGAAAGCGGCGGCTATCAGTTTATCCGCCTGAATTTTCCGAATGGCGATATGGTTGGCCATACGGGCGTGGTTAACGCGGTAAAATTGGCAGTCGAAGCGGTGGATGAAAACCTGGGCAAAATTATGGAGGCGCTCAAGAAAACCAACGGGATTTTGGTCTGCTCAGCCGATCACGGCAACGCTGACGATATGTATGAGTTGGATAAAAAGACCGGTGCGCTGGTGCTGGATAAGCAGGGCAAGCCTAAATCAAAAACCGCGCATTCTTTGAATCCGGTGCCGGCGATAGTCTACGATCCATCCGGTGCGGCGCACGCCCGCTTGGTGGATGTGCCGAAAGCGGGCATCGCTAGTTTGGCGGCGACTTGTATTACGCTGTTGGGCTTTGAGCCGCCGGCGGATTATGCCGCGAGTCTTGTGGAAGTCGGGTAAAATATGAACAAGGACTAACCAAAATGACTGCAACAGTTTTTTAAACAGTTATTCGTTTTTACTTATTCATGGCTGGGGCTGATCTTATGAGCTGCAAATCTATTCGGGAACTACTATGAGCGCTATCGGTAATTTTTTTTGGTTCATTTTGGGCGGCGTGTTCATGGGGCTGGCCTGGTGGTTTATCGGCCTGCTTGCGTTCCTGACCGTGGTTGGCATTCCTTGGGCTAGAGCTTGTTTCGTTATCGGTAAATTTTCGTTTTTTCCCTTCGGCCAGCAGGCTATCAGCCGCAAGGAACTGAGTCAGCAAGAGGATATCGGCACCAGCGTTTTTGGGCTTATCGGCAATGTTATTTGGTTCTTGTTTGCCGGAGTTTGGTTGGCTATCGGCCATGTCATCTCGGCAGTGGCGTGTTTTGTCACTATTATCGGCATACCTTTCGCTATTCAACATCTGAAACTAGCGGCTATCGCACTCGCTCCCATCGGCCAGGCCATTGTCCCCAATGAGGTGGCTGAGGCAGCAAAACGGGCTAATGCAGAAAAAGCCAATAGCGGTTTGCGGAATAGAAGCTGATGTATTTCATTTTATTGGATCACGCCCTCGCTATGCTGGGGGCTGCCAAGAAAAGACATTTAATATTTAGGTGAAGTGGAATAGCGTGAAATAAAGCGTAATGGCGTGATGGCAAACTGTGGCGTCAGCTAGCATGGTGATTCCACTTGGCCATAATTTTTATGCAATTAGATTTCCATAGGCAACACTCGGCAGTAGCGCAATGATTGCCCGGATTTGTCTTGAAGCAAGGCTCGCTCCCGGTTGAATTTTGGATGGCGCGCACTAACTCGTTAACTTCCGCGATGGTCTCAGCCTGTTCAACACCCAAGGAACTTGCCAGGCGTTGTAAGCCTTTAACTGTTAGGCCGCCATCTTCGTAGACTATATCCAGATAGCGGCAAATCAGCATCATTACCCATTTATTTTCGGCGAGCAGCCAATCATCCAATGCCTTACCCGCCGCGAAATGGTTTTTTTCCGCAAGAAAATAAGCTGCTTCTGAAATCCATTTGTGACGGAATTCAGCATCAGGTAAGCGCATTTCTGAACGGATTTTCATGCAATATCTAATTAAGTTTTTATCTCAAATGAGCTGACTTATAAGCTTAAATTATGATAAATGCAATAATTTCCCAGGGAATAAAAAGTTAAATGCTTGCCCCTTTTAATTTTTTCCAATAGGACCGTGAATTTAAGCTTGTCTAGCCATCAAGTATCTAATATGTCCTTGAACGAGCTCCGGTTGTGCGATGAATCCAAGCTTACGGAACCGTTCCGCTAGATTTTCCAGCTCTTCCCAGGAATGATGCCACTCAATGGCTAAGGCTTTAAACCGAAGTAACAAGGCATCAGAGCTATTGTTGAAAATCTCTCGCTCCGCCCCTTCAATATCCATTTTCATAAAGTCAAAAGTAGCGACGCCAGTTAATTTAAATACTTCTTCGAGATCAACGCATTCCACTAGTTCCGAGGTCGCCGAGGATGCGCCTAATCTATATTCTACTGAGGATTTGTCAACTTGCAGATGACCCATTTGACATGTATCAGAAACTGCTAGTTTGTATGCTTTGGCGGATATATTATTTTTCCGGATATTCTGTTCAAGAATGGCAAAGTTTTGAGTGTTGGGTTCGAAGCAGTATAGGCTTGACTGTGGCGCCTTGGCTGCTGCATATAAAGTATAGATACCCATATTGGCGCCAATATCCAGAATTGATTTGCAGGCAGAAAAGTTCACGCCAGGAATGTCGTATGCGCTATCCAAAAATATTTCATTAAGTATAAAGCGCGCATCTGCCCGTAGCGTCACGGATTGGCCATTACGTAATCGGAAAGTCAGAAGCTTGTCCGGCTCTAAGGATTTATACTTACTCTGAAGATAAAACATCCAATCATGGTTGTATTTTATGAGTCCGAAAAGTTTACTTAACATAGCCTGCAATCCTATTTTTATTTATGCGATTTATTTTCTAGGCAATGATAAACAAAAATTCACTTAACACTAATTTTTTTTTATAAAAAAGCAAAAATACGGATGAAATTATTTTGTCAACCCCCTAATATTAGGGGGTAGAATCATTAAAAATACGCGTCAAGCTGGGCAATTAGGCCTTAATTTGCCTAGATGATGAAAGCTACCAACCTAAAGCGGGATAATAGCGAGGGCTAACGGTTAAGCCGTTCATGGTTCGACAAGCTCACCACGAACGGCTTAACCTTAAGCTGTCCCGGCTTAACCTTAGGCTGTCCCGGCTTAACCTTAAGCTTTCCCGGCTTAACCTTAAACTGTCCCGGCTTAAGTTGGTAGCCGTAGTCGCAAGTGCTGCAGGGCGGGTTAGATATCCGTTATCTTGGACGCCTTTATACTCTAATTTATTTTAATAAAATAACAGTTGTTGCTGCCGATTTGGTAATGGGCTTGAATGGTATCGTTCGGCAAAATGTAGTTATAGATTGCAACTTCGTCCAATGCGCCATAGAGATTCCAACCGAAGTCGGCGCCAATATCTATACTTCCGGCAGTGGGTGGAAAATATGTTCCAGCGTTAGTTTCAGCATCCGGTAAGCCGTTTACGAAAATTTGCGTGCGGTTATCCGAGGCCCGGTGAGTTATGACAATGTGGTACCAAGTGTTGACGCTTAAGGGTACGGAAGTACTTAAGTTCACGCTGTTATTTCCCCCGCCGGATTCCGAGGTCCAAAAGCTCCACTTTCCTAACAAGGCATTCCCATTGGGCCCGATACGAAAACCATTGACAAGATAATCGCCCGCCCCAAAGCCTATTTGCTCTCCATGAGCGGAAAAATCATCTTCTTTAGACCAAAATTCAATACTGAAGTCATTGTCCCAAGGATTCACATTGCTTGAAGTCTGGATAGCCGCAACCTCAGTAAGCCCGGTAGGATTAAAATCCAATGCGCCATCGTTAGTTTGATAAAGAGCTCCTGGAACCTCACGCGGGGGATAATTAATATTCATTAAGCCATTGTTGCCATTTCCAGAGTAATCATTAATTACAGCGTTCGAGTTGCTGTTGAATTTATAATACATTAGCGGATGGTTGTTCTGAATTTGTTTTGGATAATTATAGTTCGAGAAATAACACCCTGTATCGGGTGGGGTATAGACCGATACCGCAGTTTTGGCGTTATAAACCCAAGGCTGAGTCGTATTTTTTACTAATAGAGGCAATCCTGAAATGGGTATGGAAAGGGCTCCTTGAAGATTATATTTTGTTACCCCGTCTAAATTATCTGCTTCTTGTACGCCTCCCCAGCTAGAGGGTATTGTAAAATTACTCGCATTATCGTCATTCCGCCAAATGATACGCGCGATTCCCCATGGATATCGAGTGAATTCGCAAAAATCGATACTGTCGCCGGCATAATAACAATTTCCCATGGTTGCGCCGGTTAACCAATTAGCAATGGTCGCGTTGGCAATACCGGCAGCGGTTAGGGCGCCGGGAGGCGGATTTGTGCTTGTTGCCGGCGCCGAGAAAATATTCGCGCCGCTGTAGGCATCATAAGAATAATACATAAACTTATCAAATCCTGCATAGAGGCCCCAAATAAAATCCCGTGCCAGCCAACCTGGAAAGTTAGCTGCGGAAACTTGAACGGGTCCAAAGCTGGTTGTAGCGGTCAATGAGGTTACATAGCCGGACTCTGTGTTTATGATAGGCAAATTGACGATGCCATATGTTTGCAGGACTAGCTTTACATTACTGTTAATGTTTAGAATGTCTTCGGGAACTGTACTATAGTAATCGTAAGAAATATAATCTGTGTAGTCCGTAAAATTTAATCCGGTTGCCTTCGCAGCTTGCAAATACTGGTCGAGATTTTGAGTTCCAATAAAACTTGGAGCCAGAATTTTTGCATTTGGATCAATTGCGTGTAAGGTTTTTGCGGCAATCATATGCAATTCAAAAAGTATTGCTGCTGTTCCGGAATAATAGTTAGCATACATATTTGGTTGTGGTGGGCCACTAAAACTGGGCTCATTCCAAATATTGTAATATTGAATTTTACCTTTATAGCGAGTGAAAAGCGTCGTAAGATAAGTCCGATAATCCTCATATTTGTTATTATCATTTGGTTCAGCGGCGCCGCCTAAGCCGTAAACAAACAATTCATTAGGACGAGCCGAAGCCCAGGTTGGCGTTCCACAACCGATGGTGTGAATAATTTGCGCGCCTTTTTGCTGAACTAAATTTACAAACTCATCCAATTTCGCCCAATCAAAAACGCCTCTTTGGGGTTCCACAATTGACCAAAGCCCGGTGCCGGAATCCCAGGTGCTGACCGTGCCGACGGGAAGCGCGCCATCGGCTAGCGGAGAAGGGAAAATGGTCGTGCCTGGTAATCCGGTAGTTGGGTCGACTAAATGCTGCATATGTTCGCCAAAATAATATAAATGCTGAACATTAATAGGCGTCAATGGAGGATTTTGGGCTGAACTATAACTTGGAGCGAACCCTAGTAATATTACCAACAGTATTTGTACTAATTTTTGTTTATGTAAAACAAATTTAAAGCGTTTATTCACTGTGCTATCTCCATAAAATAAGGATAGGAAATACAATTTAATCCTGTGATAAAACTAACTTATTGTGAACTAAAAAGACATTAGTATAAAAACCTAAGTAAAAAGCAGGGGGTATCCGAATAGCGCTTATGGTTTTGGCGTTGTTTAACGCGCTAAGCTTTAATTAACGATAGCAATAGTTTTTACTATAGTCATAACCGGAACGACACTCTGGCTCTGAATACGGCCTTCGGGTCCGGTACGCCGGCCATGCAGCCGTTGACCAGTCAACCCGGCTGGGCTTGGCGCAGAATTATGCGTTAGTGCGTGTCATGAGTTTCTGCTATAGATTATTATAGGCATCCGTGGAGCGGCGTTTATGCATAAAGCCGCCCAATGGCAAGCGTTCCAGGCCCATGCGCTCTCTATAACTGGTAAAAGGATTCGTTGTTTTTAAAATACCGGGATGTTGCTTGGCTAGATTTTCCATGATTTCCAGGTGCTTTTTTTTGCGCCGGTCGACTATCGAAAAAAACAGTATGCCGAGAAAAAGCCCATTTAGAAGTAGATGAATGCTTCAAGATGAGAAGAAGGGGGCTTGCTGTGTAACGTAAGCCGCCGTTTGGAGGCTAAGGCTTGGCGGGTTACGCTGCGGAATAGTTCTTTAGCTTATTCGGTGAAGCTATTGCGCGCAGCTAACCCGCCTTACGGGATGTGGCCGTTTGTTAATTTGTGGGTATACCTTGGAGTTTATCCCTTTTATAATTATTTAGCCTTTTGCAGCTCAGCAGGGCTAGTGGTTGCATTAGGGTCTTTTATCTCCGTAGGCGTTTTTGCTGCCTCAGCGGCCTTTTTAGCCTCTCGCTCAGCAGCCTTTTTTGCCAGTGCGGCCTTTTGCTCCGTAGCTTGTCTGGAAGCGGTCGATCCGGTATCTGAGGTGGCCAATCCCATAGGGGCTTCTGCCTGGCTTAGTGCTGGCGTTAACAGCATAGATAGGACGCAAAAACTTACTGCCGAGCTCAATTTTTTTGTTTTTGTATGCAACATAATCACTCCTTTAGCTAAAATGGGTAGTTGGAACGTCTTAATATACCACTATACAAGGTCCTTCTGCATCTGGCGCAGATCAGCCGGAACATGCTTGCAAATTTGGGTGTAGTTATCCAATGTTCGTGTCGATGCGAGCAGCTACTTGCCGGCGAAAACCGGGCCTGAAAAAATAATTTTTTAGCAAACAACATTAAAGTTGAATTTCAAGTCTCTGATGCTGCGCAATATTAAAAAATCACGCCACAAGTGTGGCTTATAAACCACTTGAAATCTGTGTTTAACCTGCGAAACTAGTAAAAAAAACGGCATTTCAATGCTATTTACGTGTAATTCGACAGATATAAGGAGGCACTATGAAAATAGTTATTTTCATGATTGTGGCGCTGGCCATCGGCGTACTGATCACCATTTCAGCACTGCAGTTCTTTAAAATCATTTTTAAAGAAATGCTGGCTATGACTGCTGAAGCTTGGCATAGGCCGTTGAGCGATCTTAAGGACTGATATTGTCCGAATCCAGGGCAGAAAACAAATTTCTCTGGTAACTATTTAGGGAAATCCGGAGTTTGTAGGATGCGCCGACCGTTGGTTGGCTCATCCTACCCGGCAGATAGTATTATTTTTCAGCGGCAGGAAAACGGACGCTGAATATTCACGAGAAGTTATGCCGGCTAAATGGCGCTATACCTGCTTGTCAGCCTCCCGTCAGCAGTCATCCAACTGTGCTTAGCTCTAAGCGCAGAGCAAATCCATGCTTACTTTTTCCGGCCACCAACTTAAAGCGGGACAACTGCGAGGATTAACCGTTCACCCTGAGCCTGTCGAAGGGTGGACGGTTAAGCCGTTCATGGTTCGACAAGCTCACCACGAACGGCTTAACCTTAACCCATCTTTAACAAGCCGCCCCTCAAATTTAGCCAATTTAGCCTCATCTGTTTACTTAAGTCATTGATTTCATATATAAGTCAACTCATTTTTGGGGTTATTTCAGTTTGTAGTGCCATAATAGTTTGATACCCATATTGCGGATTTTTTAAAACTGCGCTAACTTTGCGCCATGTATATCCGCCGCACTCATACCAACAACTCCTCCACGGGCGAACGTTATTTCACCTTTCGCTTGGTGGCTAACCAGCGCGTCGATGGAAAACCGCGCCAGACGACTTTATTGAATCTGGGCAGACATTTTTCCGTCGACCAAGAGCATTGGCCTTCGCTTTGTGTCAGAGTCGAGCAATTGCTGAGCCATCAATCGACGCTATTGCCGCTTCAATTGCCGTCAGCCGTGGAAATAGCCGCGCAGTCCATCTTTACACAACTCTTGGCGCAACAGGCGACCGTCACCGAAGCGCCGCCACAAAAGGACGATTTGCCATCAGCGCCTGCTAAATCTGCCGCACCTTCAGAGTTCACCCTGCCTGTACCTGTTGATCTTCAAGTTGTTGATATCACTTCTCTTGAAGTAAGCCAATCCAGAACCGTAGGCGTCGAGCAGGTGGGCCTTTGGGCGATGCAACAACTGAATTTTATCGAATTGCTGACAGGCTTGGGGATTAATGGTGCACAAATAGCCGCTATAGTCGGCTCCATTATTGGGCGTATGGCCGGTGTATGCTCGGAGCTGGCGACACACAACTGGCTAATCAGGCAAAGCGCACTGGGCGAGTTAATCGACGCGAACTACGAAACGTTGCCCTTGATGACGATGTACCGGGCGGCAGACGCCTTGTGGAAACACAGTGCCCAGATCGAGCAGACCTTATTCTCTCGGCTGACTGATTTATTTGGCTTTTCGACCACGATCACCCTGTATGATTTGACCAATACCTATTTTGAAGGCGAAGTGCCGAACAATACCAAAGCCAAGCATGGGCGTTCAAAAGAGAAACGTACGGATTGTCCACTGGTGACTTTGGGCTTGGTTTTAGATGGGAGCGGCTTTGTGCGCCGCTCGCAAACTTTTGCCGGCAATGTCAGCGAACCGGGTACCTTGGAAACGATGCTCAATCACCTCAATGCGCCGTCAGAGGCCTTGGTGGTGATGGATGCCGGTATTGCCACGGAGGACAATATTCAATGGTTACGCGATAAAGGCTATGGTTATCTGGTCGTCAGTCGTGAGCGCTCACGTCAGTTCGATGACACCACCGCTGTCTCTCTTAAAACGGCGTCAAATGAAACGGTACGCTGCCAAAAAGTACTCGCCAAGGATGAGAAGGAAATTCGGCTCTATTGCCATTCCGAGGGGCGTGAACAAAAAGAACAGGCTATAACCGAGCGCTTTTCAAGTCGTTTTGAAGCCGAACTTAATGCCTTGAACGCCGGATTACAACGACCACGAACCGAAAAAAATCCAAATAAACTCCATGAACGCATAGGTCGCCTGAAAGAAAAACATCACGGTATCGGTCAGCATTATCAAATTGAATTGCAAACCGATGAAAGCGGCGAAAAAGCCATCAGTCTAACCTGGCAAAAACAAGTGGTGGCGGGCTCTTCTGCAAATCTTCCCGGCGTGTATTGCTTACGGAGTAATCAAACAGCCTGGACGGAAGAAAAATTATGGCGTACTTATATCACGCTCACTGACTTGGAAGCCGTTTTTCGCTGCTTCAAAAGCGATCTGGGTCTCCGGCCTATCTTCCATCATAAAGAAGAACGCGTTGATAGCCATCTGTTCATCACCGTATTGGCCTATCAGTTTGTGCAACTCATTCGCCGGCGTCTAAAAGAATCTGACGTCAATTTCAGCAGCAGTTGGAGGACTCTACGGGAAATATTGAGTACTCAAAACCGCGTCACGGTCAGTTTCCGTCGAGCCGATGGTAAAGCTTTACATGTGCGTAAAGCCACCAAAGCGGAACCCGAGCAGATGGATATTTATAAGGCACTAAAAGTTAATCCGGCACCCGGAGGTATTAGTAAAACGATAGCCTAAAATACTGAGACTGGACTCTATTTTTCAGAATGTAGTGCCACACCGATTTTTTTTGATACGCAACATATTGTTTTTAAATGCTTATTAATTTGACTTGTTAAAGATGGGTTAAGCTGTCACGGCTTAACCTTAAGCTGTCCCGGCTTAACCCATCTTTAACAAGCCACCTCCAAATTTAGCTAATTTGAGGCCATAGGCGAACGTAAGCCATTGATTGTTGATTAAGTCAACTCATCTTTGGAGTTATTTCATTTTGTAGTGCCATAATAGTTTGCAGTACCTATTGCGGATTTTTTGAAACTGCGCTACCTTTGCGCCATGTATATCCGCCGCACTCATACCAACAACTCGTCCACGGGCGAACGTTATTTCACCTTTCGCTTGGTGGCTAACCAGCGCGTCGATGGAAAACCGCGCCAGACGACTTTATTGAATCTGGGCAGACATTTTTCCGTCGACCAAGAGCATTGGCCTTCGCTTTGTGTCAGAGTCGAGCAATTGCTGAGCCATCAATCGACGCTATTGCCGCTTCAATTGCCGTCAGCCGTGGAAATAGCCGCGCAGTCCATCTTTACACAACTCTTGGCGCAACAGGCGACCGTCACCGAAGCGCCGCCACAAAAGGACGATTTGCCATCAGCGCCTGCTAAATCTGCCGCACCTTCAGAGTTCACCCTGCCTGTACCTGTTGATCTGCAAGTTGTTGATATCACTTCTCTTGAAGTAAGCCAATCCAGAACCGTAGGCGTCGAGCAGGTGGGCCTTTGGGCGATGCAACAACTGAATTTTATCGAATTGCTGACAGGCTTGGGGATTAATGGTGCACAAATAGCCGCTATAGTCGGCTCCATTATTGGGCGTATGGCCGGTGTATGCTCGGAGCTGGCGACACACAACTGGCTAATCAGGCAAAGCGCACTGGGCGAGTTAATCGACGCGAACTACGAAACGTTGCCCTTGATGACGATGTACCGGGCGGCAGACGCCTTGTGGAAACACAGTGCCCAGATCGAGCAGACCTTATTCTCTCGGCTGACTGATTTATTTGGCTTTTCGACCACGATCACCCTGTATGATTTGACCAATACCTATTTTGAAGGCGAAGTGCCGAACAATACCAAAGCCAAGCATGGGCGTTCAAAAGAGAAACGTACGGATTGTCCACTGGTGACTTTGGGCTTGGTTTTAGATGGGAGCGGCTTTGTGCGCCGCTCGCAAACTTTTGCCGGCAATGTCAGCGAACCGGGTACCTTGGAAACGATGCTCAATCACCTCAATGCGCCGTCAGAGGCCTTGGTGGTGATGGATGCCGGTATTGCCACGGAGGACAATATTCAATGGTTACGCGATAAAGGCTATGGTTATCTGGTCGTCAGTCGTGAGCGCTCACGTCAGTTCGATGACACCACCGCTGTCTCTCTTAAAACGGCATCAAATGAAACGGTACGCTGCCAAAAAGTACTCGCCAAGGATGAGAAGGAAATTCGGCTCTATTGCCATTCCGAGGGGCGTGAACAAAAAGAACAGGCCATAACCGAGCGCTTTTCAAGTCGTTTTGAAGCCGAACTTAATGCCTTGAACGCCGGATTACAACGACCACGAACCGAAAAAAATCCAAATAAACTCCATGAACGCATAGGTCGCCTGAAAGAAAAACATCACGGTATCGGTCAGCATTATCAAATTGAATTGCAAACCGATGAAAGCGGCGAAAAAGCCATCAGTCTAACCTGGCAAAAACAAGTGGTGGCGGGCTCTTCTGCAAATCTTCCCGGCGTGTATTGCTTACGGAGTAATCAAACAGCCTGGACGGAAGAAAAATTATGGCGTACTTATATCACGCTCACTGACTTGGAAGCCGTTTTTCGCTGCTTCAAAAGCGATCTGGGTCTCCGGCCTATCTTCCATCATAAAGAAGAACGCGTTGATAGCCATCTGTTCATCACCGTATTGGCCTATCAGTTTGTGCAACTCATTCGCCGGCGTCTAAAAGAATCTGACGTCAATTTCAGCAGCAGTTGGAGGACTCTACGGGAAATATTGAGTACTCAAAACCGCGTCACGGTCAGTTTCCGTCGAGCCGATGGTAAAGCTTTACATGTGCGTAAAGCCACCAAAGCGGAACCCGAGCAGATGGATATTTATAAGGCACTAAAAGTTAATCCGGCACCCGGAGGTATTAGCAAAACTATCGTCTGAAATACTGAAACTAGGCTCTATTTTTCGAAATGTAGTGCCACTCCGATTTTTTTTGAATCGCA
>CAVPMI010000064.1:0-17312 GCA_963705975.1 uncultured Pseudomonadota bacterium | reverse complement strand
ACCCCATTGGTGGCTTAAATCCCACCAGGGGGCAATTTTCAATTCCTTTTTGACTCCACCGATATACATCTTTTCGGCTCGGATAGTCTGATCAAGTTCGGTTGCAAATTGATCATTTCTAATGGACTCTGCGACGCAAAACACAATGAGAGACCTTAGTGAGAAGGCTCTCTCACCATTGGCTTTATTTCCAATTAGATCATGGATAGCACTGTTTAGGATACCTGCGCTCGTAGTTCCAAAATTAAATGTCGATGCGTAACGTCCCATGGAAATGCCAGCTAGTTCGATTATGTAGAAATCCTTTTCACGGACTTGTATCTGTAGTGGGGAAGAGCCAAGGTCATCTCCTGCGTAAAGTAATATTGCGAATAAATCCGATGAATTCCGACAGATGCGATAGAAGGTATTGTCGAATCTAATGAGGTTTGTATCATCAGAGTGTGCTTCACGTATTTTAGAGATTTGCGAAGCCCAATTGGGGCCAACTGTTAACTGATGCATTTAAGATCTCCATAAGAAAAAGGGATGACACTCAATCATATACGCAGAATCATTAACTATTTTACTCGTTCAACACTGACGCCGCAAATTCAGTCATTTAGAGTCAATCCAGAATCTCTGGAAATGGCCATTGTTTACTTCAAAGCAGCAGCTCAATAACAATGTTGATCCGAGCCTAACCGATTTCAAACACAAGCCATTACAACTAATGGTGCGCTTCTGATTCATGATGTTTAGCGTGATTTGGGTCTGAAGCAGCATTTGATGATGACGCCGGCGGCGCTGACGGTGTAGGACTAGGTGCGCTATAAGATGGCGAGGGTGCCGAACTACTGCTCGCTCGGCTAAACACAGGCGTGGGTGCTGGACTACTGCTAGGCTGACTATAGCTAGGCGACGCAGAAGACGATGTTACCGAGCCACTGCTTGGCGTGCTAAACACAGGTGCGGGCGCAGGACTAATGCCAGTTTCATTGTGATTGAGCGACGAAGAATGCAGGAGATGGTTATGTTCGCTATGTTCAGGCAGTGACGAACTACTGCTGGGTACGCTGGGCAATGGTGCTACACTCCCGGCGGCTTGAGAACCGCTGACCGAAGATGGTATTAAAGCCGCGCTTTTAGCTGATCCAATTGAGCCACTTGGAGTTGCAACATTAGATATGTTACCCGTCGTTGGCGATGGACTTAATGGCAAGCCTACCACTGGGGTAGCAGTTTTTGGCGTTGGCTGCTGGCTTTCAAAACCGGAACTTCCGTTATATCGATACTGAAAACTTGGGAAAGCTGATGATAGATTGTATCTGGCTGATTGATCGAAATCGTCTATTCTTTTATCCGCGTCATCATCCCTATCATCCGCATTGGCTGAATGATGCTTGCCTTTTTTGTCTGACTTTTCCTTTATTTCTCTATTCTCCTGGGTATTAGACTTATCGTTATGCAACTCCAAATGGCTTAACCGTTCATTATTAGCATGGTGATCAGCGTGTTCGCTTTCATGGTGTTGACTAGTCAGGGCTGGCTCTTGCGCATGATGAGTCCCAATCGTACCGGAATTTCGATAGTCGCCATACGACCTACCATTACTGAAATAAAACTGAATACAGAATGCGTATTGCTGATTTTCGAGCATACTAAGTTTATACATTAACTCGTCCAGCAATCGCATAGCAATCAGTCCAAGCTCCTGATTCCAATCGCCACCTGCTGCAAATTGATATTCAAGCTGGCTAAAGACTAAATATTTATTTTCATCGTATAACTCACCCCTAACATACAGTTTATTATTCTCATAATACAAAATAGTTCCAGCCAACCTCAGAGAGAGAATTCGTTTGTCGGTTTCCAATAATTTTCTTTGATATAAGATACCGCTTAGCATATTTGTCAAAATGGCTCCGCTATCGGCATGAATAACGGGAAGTTGAGCACTATTTGAAATAAAAAAAGGTTCGACAAAAATTTTCGGTAAATCAGTCTGTTCCGAAGCTGTCCAATTCTGAGAAATGTGGTTAGTACTAGGACTGCAAGCAGACATTGTCAATAGCATAAAACTCAATAAAGCTAAAGAAATAAAACGAGAGTAACCAGCGACACAACTTATATTATTTTTAGTTAAAATGCTTGCTGATGAGTTTATGGTGATTAACAAGCCATAATCTTGCGGAGCCTTATTGTTCATCACATTCTCCCGTTTAAGTGATTAATTGGGAGTGCTCTGCATAGTCGTCTGACAATAGACGGAATAGTAATGACCGCCGTTGCCTTTTACTATTAGTTGAAACAGGTATTGAAGGCCTGTTTATTGAATGTTTGCACTAACTCCCTGACTAAGATATTAACGTAACAATCTTAATGAAAACTTAAGTGACGGGGCGGCATTATTATGACAACAACCTGCCAATCAAAATAGAATTGTTAGGTGTGGTTTGGGTCGATAACGGCCAGTATAAAGTTTCCTTGAGGATACAGTTCCGAATTTGTCATCTTTGCTGGAAATGAGGCCCAATAGACATTCGTGACTTTTGAGATGAGCTATGAGGCAGGCCTCAACCGATCTATGCACTCTTCATACATTATGCATTTGCTTCCCTCTTTCGGCAAACCTGTATTTTCATGGCCGACATCGGCCAAAAGTACAATAAGTCTAAAATATCTTTGACTAGACAGTTTTGTGACATAAATGACATGTCAAGCCCGTCATTAGTCGCCTATTTGGCGCGCAACAGCATAGCTTTTTAAGTCCATTTTTTTTAGGGTTTTGATTTAGAATGACTTAGTTTTCTTGGTATATTTTCTGCATATATTTTGTCGATGTGCTTTTCGACAAGGACTTCTAAGCAAGCTTTTTATGACTGGTAGCTGGCTTTTAATTTGCAGGATTGCTAACTGTAATGAGGGCTAATGACCATGAAAGAAAGTTTCGCCAATGCTAATGCATACCCCAAATCCAAGCTGACTTTGCCATCCCTGGCAAGCTATCTTTATGAAATCAATTTAATATTAAAAACACCCAGTTGGCTGAAACTGGATGTTCGGAACAAACGACCGGTAAAACGCGTGAGATAAGCACTGTTACGCTGATCGATAAACCCTAGCTGATTTGAATGGCTGCTATCTTGAATTATTTACGGAACGGAAAGAATATTTACAATCGGCCACTGCTTGATATTCAAGGATTTCAGTATTCGGCGCCAAGGTTCCAGCATTAAAAAGTGTGGCACCCATTTCTGTCCCTATGGTAATCAGCAACAATACTCCCGATTGACCAGCCCCTGAGCCCAATTGATTTTCGGCAATGCCAGCAGTATCCGCGTCATTGATATTAAAACATTGGAAATCGTAATATCAGAAAATAACAGTTCGACAATGGCGCCGATAGACGATACCGCTTATACACCAACCACGTAAAGCCCATTATGACAAACCAGCCTGATGATCAAATGCTCAATTACGCCAATCACCTGTAAAAAAATACCAGCCGATCCCTATTGTAAAGACTAAACAACCATATAAAGCGTGTTCGATAACCGCCAATTTTAAGGATCGGTGTTGTTGATAACTGTGCGCCAGAATAATGCCGGCGAAAAAACTGCATATTGGTGCTATCCAATTGTTAAAAGTTATATGGCAAAATCCAAACAAAAAACCGTTGATCAAAATGGCACTTAGTTTTTCCCCAATAAGTTCGCTATATCTTGTGAAGAAAAAACTCCGAAAAATCAACTCCTGTGGGGCTGCAGAAAGGACAGGGTATAGTGCTAATACAAGCAGCCACACCCAGAAGTGCTCTGCCGGGAAGCTCAAAAATCTCTTTGGTAAATAGATCAGCGTCAAGATTGTGAGTAAGATGGCGATAAGCAAAAAACGTAGTGCGGCATGGCGTCTCGCGGCTATAGGCCAACCATTGCCCTGCCAAAGCTGTTGAAATGTGAAATCTGGCTTGCCGCGTAAAACGAGAATGGCATAAAGTCCGGTAACCCACAAAGCCAAAAAAATTCCCGATCTTATGCCTGTATAAAAAAGTATTAGAGGGACAAGGATATAGAGGGTTACGAGTTCAGCGGCAAGCCAGGTTGTCTTAATTTTTGGTTTCAAGAGATTCTCATGAATCGTTGTAATTTATGTAATTCAATTTTGGATAAATATTGCTGATAACCGAGAATACCAAGTTTTCAGTCGGCCAGCCCGAATTGAGGACTAGATGGGTTTGTCTTTAGCAATGACTGTCTCCATTAAAATTTCAGCCAACCGCCTTACGCTACTACACCGCTTCCCAGCCAGCTTATGCGCCGCGTATTCTAAGTCTTTGGCTTCAGTGACCAGCGCTAGTGCACGTCGGTAAAGCATTTGCCCAGTCGGAGTAAGTATGGCTTTGCGTCCTTGGATTTCAAAGGCTTTAACTCCCAACTGAGATTCTATTTTTGCATAGCATAGCTGACAGCAGATTGGCTTTTGCATTGATTTTTCGCCGCTTGGGCGCAGCCACTGGCTTCCACCACCTCGATTAAAGACCGCCA
The DNA here is from genome assembly GCA_963705975.1 of uncultured Pseudomonadota bacterium. GTDB lineage: Bacteria > Pseudomonadota > Gammaproteobacteria > Methylococcales > Methylomonadaceae > Methylomonas. The sequence continues at coordinate 12,786 of CAVPMI010000064.1, read as the reverse complement.
TTGTTCCAGGGTGATATGTGGGCTCATGACTATTTATCTATAAAGTTGATAAATATGCGCTAATTATTATGCTTTTTTATCTGTTTTGTAAGGGGTTAAATAGCGTTTTGTTTTTATCAAGGGTTACTGGGCAGACTTTGATAATGTTGCCAACGATAACCCAATTGAGATCCAGCTTTTGCCTGATGCTGGAAAATGATAAGTTGTTTTTTACCTAACCAACTTCTTTACCCAAGGAGCTTTACCATGAAACGCATAACACTTTTATTTTTAGTTGCCATCTTTTCAACCGCAACACTCGCTGCTCCCGAAACCTACGTGATTGATGGCAATCATACCTTGCCGCGCTTTTCTTACAATCACCTCGGCTTCTCCAATCAGCTGAGTCGTTTCGACAAGACATCCGGTAAAATCGTATTGGATCGCCAAGCGAAAACCGGTTCTGTAGAAGTAACCGTCGATACCACCTCAGTTGATACGGGCAGCACTGTTTTCAACGAACACATACAAGGTGAAGATTACCTGGATACGTCTAAGTACCCGACCATGACTTTCAACTCTAACAAACTGAAATTCGAAGGGGAAAACTTAGTGGCGGTTGATGGCACGCTGATACTAAAAGGTATTAGCAAACCTGTTGAACTTAAAGTGACATCCTTCCAGTGCATGCCGCATCCCATGCTGAAAAAAGATGCTTGTGGCGCGAATGCCACTACTGTCATAAAACGTACTGAATTCAATATGGGTAAATATGCGCCGCATGTTGGTGATGATGTCACGATTACTATTCCGGTCGAAGCCGTCAAGGAATAAGCAGTCCTCATCCGGCAAAATAGGGCTGTTGTCACCTCTATGTATCACTGGCAGCACTGCCTAAGGCGGTGCAGTCTTGGCCGTTTAAAATTTTAGGCGGAACGTTTTTTGGAGCAACCATGAACAATAACCATTACACGGCTTTCGCTATTTTCCTACATTGGCTAATGGCCTTATTGCTGGTTACACAATTTGCCGTTGGCATTTATATGAGCGATCTACCCTTATCGCCCACGAAGTTGCAAATTTATTCGTGGCACAAATGGGCTGGGGTGACAGCATTTTTACTCGTAATTTCACGGTTAGCCTGGCGGTTTACTCATCGACCGCCAGAACTGCCGAGCACTACCTCAAACTTTATGCGCTCGGTGGCTCAAATCGGTCACGCCATGTTGTACGTTTTAATGGTTACCATCCCACTTTCCGGCTGGTTAATGAGTTCGGCAAAAGGATTTCAAACCGTCTATTTTGGTATTTTGCCGATACCTGATCTGTTGAGCAAAGACAAATCTTTAGGGGATAGTCTGCAAAACGTACATCAAAACTTAAATTTTCTGTTTCTTGCCGTAGTGATTGGTCATATCGGCGCGGCGCTTAAACATCATTTTTTCGATAAGGATAATGTGCTATCTCGCATGCTGTTTCAGCATGCCTCTGCCACCTCAACGGAGAAGTCAACATGAAACAAACTATTTTGGCCCTATTGCTCGGCAACCTTGCTCTGATTCCAGATGTCTACGCTATCGAATTCAATCATATTTTGGTTGACAGCAGCAGCGTAGGTTTTGTCTATCAGCAGATGGGTGTTCCCATGCAAGGCAGCTTAAAGAAATTCAATGCTCAGTTCAGCTTTGATCCGGCCAAGCTTTTAGCAGCCAAAGCGGTGTTTGACATTAATTTGGCAAGCCTTGATGCTGGCAGCCAGGAAGCCAACTACGAGGTGACCAAAAAACAATGGTTCGACACCCCATCATTCCCTCAGGCCAAATTTGTATCCACCGAAATTAAAGTCTTGGGCGGTAATCGCTATGAAGTGAGCGGCAAAATGACCATAAAGGGTAGAAGTAAGGACATAAAGGCTAATTTTACCTTTACTCCACAGAACAATACTGCCATTTTCGACGGTAATTTATCGTTGAATAGGGCTGACTTTGCAATTGGCGAGGGTGCTTGGTCAGATGTTGGTGTTATCGCCAATGAAATTCAGATCAAGTTTCACTTTCTGGCCGATGCCGGAAAATAAAGCAGATTTCCTATGAAAATCGATAGCCTCGACCATCGCGTATTGACCGTTAAAAACATTGAGACAACCTGTGCCTTCTATTCAAAAATATCGGGCATGGAAGTCATAGTTAATTGGTTTGGTCAGCTTAAAGGGTTTGGTGCTGGCCAGCGGCTAGCTTGAAAAAGAACAAAAAGGACTTACCTCTAATATCATAATCCATCAGGAGAACCACCATGTTTGAAGTCCGCAAGGCCAATGACCGGGGTATCGCAAATCACGGTTGGCTCAATTCCAGGCACACCTTTTCCTTCGGATCGTATTTTGATCCCAAGCAGCAAGGTTTTTCCGACCTGCTGGTGATTAACGATGACCGGGTGCAACCCGGAAAAGGTTTCGGCACCCATCCCCACCGTGACATGGAAATCTTTTCGTATGTACTGGAAGGTGAGTTGGAACACAAAGATTCTATGGGTACCGGCTCTGTCATTCGACCGGGCGATGTCCAAATGATGAGTGCGGGGACTGGTATTCAGCACAGTGAATTCAACCCTTCTCAGATTGAATGGGTACATTTCCTGCAAATTTGGATCGTACCTGACCAAAAACACGTAAAACCTCGATACCAGCAGGTGCATTTCGACGAGGCCAGCAAACGCGGGCGATTGCAGTTAATCATTTCGCCGGATGGACAAGACGGTTCACTATCGGTTTATCAGGATACAAAAGTCTACGCCGGATTGTTTGACGGTGAGGAAGAGGCACATTTGGCGCTAAACCCAGACCGCTACGCGTATATCCATGTAGCAAAAGGCGAATTGGAGATCAATGGCTACCCATTTCATGCAGGTGACGGTGCACGCATCCGACAAGAGCAATCATTAACATTCAGCAAGGGTTACCAGGCTGAAATATTGCTATTTGATCTTCGTCCTTACGAAAAACCATTCAGAGATTGACTTTTATCTCTTACCTTTAAGCCAATAGGGTCGTAAAATCCATTTTGTGATATTGTTAGAATAAAAGCAGTTCTTTCAACATCTTGCAAGTTAAACAAATTAGTTTATGAGAGTCACTGAAAAGCCCATTTCGACTTATCCATGGTTTGTTCGTCCGTTCTTTTGGAATCAAAAAAGAAAATACGGACAAATTCTTAAGCCAGCATTGATTTGGGCCAGAGTCCCCAAGTTGTTTGCTGCGATAGCAATACTTTATGGTGTGCTGGATAGAAAAAGTAGTCCAATCGATCCTGTTTTACGATCTTTGATTACAGTGAGAGTATCCCAGATTAACGATTGTCGATTTTGTATTGATATCAACTCAGCAGTATTAGCAAAAAGAACTGGCTCCATGGATAAGGTGGATGCCCTTGATCAATGGCAAGAAAGTGAGCTGTTTGATAATAAAGAAAAAATTGTCCTAAAATATGTCGAAGCTATAACTTATACTGACCAGCGGGTTGATGATGCTTTGATTCAGCGCCTGTATGATTACTTTAACGAAGATGAAATAGTCGAACTTACTGGCCTTATTGCTTTTCAGAATTTATCCAGCAAATTTAATAGCGCACTGGATTTACCCCCCCAAGGATTTTGCCGTCTGCCAGAACGTGAAAATCGTAATAATGAAAAATCAGATGAATAAAATTGGTATTTCCTATTATTTGAATTTGGTACTTATCTCACCCACAAAAAAGCCTTGAAAAAAATCAAGCATATCTTGTTAAAATCGATTAATTGAAACCCATCTCTCCAAAATCTATGCGCGAATTATCAGAAAGCGAGCTATACCAAGCCTTAGAGTATGCAAAAAGTCTAAACGAAAACGCTGGCAGACAAATCATAGAGCAATTTCAGATTAACCAAACCGCTTTGGCACAAACGATTTTCGGTATATTTCCAAATGTGATCGCCCAGCAAGATGAATCCATGTCACACTTATTTATGGATTTATGCTTTGACGTGATCTGTGTATTTGAAAAATCCATTTGGCCCTCTGCCATCCCAAGAATCAATGGGGTATGGCTGGCTAGAAAAAAGCGCTGCGCTGCTGGATACGGAGTTGCAATCCTTAACTTCAGATAGCCATATGGATGACAAATTTCGCGACAAACTTCAAAATCGATTTGTAGAGCGTGTTATTGATGGCAACTCGCAAACTGGACTGATCAAATTTATGAATGACAGTATTGATGATTTTGCGTCGGAAAATCCTGTGAGAGTTAAGGCTGTAAGGATCACACAGACGATGATATTTGTTGTGGTTCAATTGTTTGGTACTCTGTACGACCATGCTAATAAATGACGATGATGAAATTAGCTATTCGTGACTTTCAAAATTTAAGTATTAAATTAAAAGAATAAATTTATGGAAACTTATCTATTTCCGGTTCTTAGCGCAGCAGCAGGCGGTTTCTTTCTATTTCGGAACATCAACCTCTTAAGAAATGAAGATAAATTGCGGCAATACTTAATCACTAGCCCAAAATCAAAATTATGGGTAAACAAGCTTGGCTTAGAAAAAACGGTTCCGTTATCAAAGCGGTTTTTTCTGCCATTAGGCTGCGTTGCAGCATCGATTCTTTTAATAGTGGGTCTTTGGAGCATATCAATGATTGATTTCTATGGAAACTTGCCATCCATTGATTTATTTAACTATCTATAGAACAGCAAGGCTTTAATATTGATGTCTAGCGAGCTGACTATTAAATCGAACGCAATGCAGATAACGCTTATGCGACACGGCAAACCGCTATTACCGAAAACAGGTTGGATTAGATCGGCAGAAATGGCACACTGGATTGAAAACTACAATTTCGCTGAAATTAAAGAAGATGATCTGTTTGTTGTAGATTACACATTGGTTGGAGTCGCAGTATATAGTTGTAAGCTCTTCGCCACGAGCATTATCGTCAGCTAGGGCGCTTGGGCTATCGCCATCAGTCATTGATGAGATTTTTTGTGAGGCAGAACTTCCGGTTTTTAAATGGCCATTTTTGCGCTTGCCGGCTGAAATCTGGGCTGCATTATTTCGTTGTATTTGGTTTTTTGGGAGCTCAAAAAATTCAGAGTCAATTCAAGCTGCTCGAATTCGCGCAAAAGCGTCGGCAAACAAACTCATCGCTCTCGCAGCCGAGAATGGTTCCGTATTACTAGTTGGACATGGAATTATGAACCGCTTGATTGCCAAAGAGCTTTTATTACTGGGTTGGTCTAGACCGGTAAGTCACAAAAATCATTATTGGAGCGCCAATATCTATAGCCTTTCACGGCAGAAAGAAATCTAAATATTACTGGTAATAGAAGTTGTCTCAAATTGTAAAATAGCTGTACCCAGCATAGCTGCAGCAATTAGCTCGAAGTCCGCTTTCGGTATTTCCAGATGACCGAACCGAAATACATATCCCCACTTGCTTTTATCTTTAATAAATGAAAGCTGTTCTAGCAATGGTCGAATTGGCGCATCATCAGCTTCAAGAAACCGGATGTCTCGCCGATGTGGCGTGAAGCCTGGAATCATTTCAACGGTATAAACTTCTGATCCAATTACCTGTCCAATGGCCGTAAATTTTTGGCAGGGTGTTGTCTTTTCGTAAAATTCTTTTGGGGAGTAATAAATAATCCAATCACCAACCGCCATTCGCTTAAGGGGTTGGGACTTGCCGTGGCATAGTTGGCAAAAGCTGCCGATTACACCGCGCTGCACATGATATTTTGAGGCAACACCAATCCAATATCGCATGCCGTTACACTCCGTAATCAGAGTACATAGTGGTAATAATAAAACTGCTCATCACGCTTCCAGCCGGCAGCTTGGTAAAGCAGTTGCGCCGTATGATTTTCGATTGCCGTTGATAACGATATCCGAACGGCAGCCAGTTCACGTGAAAATTCGACGGCGGTAGACAACAATTTGGACGCCACACCCTTTCGACGGGCGGGCTCGATAACAAAAAGGTCGTTTAACACAAATATCCTAGCCAGGGACACCGAGGAAAAACTTGGGTATAACTGAGTAAAACCAACCGGTGTTCCGGCATTATAGGCAATAAAAATAACGGACTCACTATGAGTAAAGCGAGCCGTCAGAAATTCTCGCACAGCATCAAGATCGCTATTTTTTCCGTAAAACTGGCGATAGCCTTCAAACAAAGGAATGACTGTTTCTATATCAGACAGTCCGGCTTGTCTAATAGTTATGGGCGTTACCGTGCTTGCGTGATCAGCGTTAGACATTAATTTTGTAGTTCAACTTTATTTCATCCCCATGCATACCCCGAAATCCCCAATTGCATGCTGGACTTTCCTGGATACATATCTCGATATCTTGGTGTGGAATGTTGAGTTTATCGCGAATGTTATCGAAAAGTAGCCTGATGAACTTTTTCTTAGCGTCAACCGACCGGCCTTCCATCATGGATATTTCAATGATCGTGTAGGCATCGGTACGACCTTCTGGATATAACATATCTTCTTTGTCCATAAGGAAAAAACGGTGCGCTCTTTTGTCAGCCGGAAACTGCAAGGCTTCCATCACGCATTCATGGATAACTTCGGACAGGTGTTCTCTGATGGGAGCTAAATTTTCTTTAATGCCATAAATTTTAATTTGAGCCATGATGTTCTTTTAATGCATAATTATGATGTATGTTAAGTGATGCTATTGTAACTTGGTCATTAGGCTTTTGGCGCGGATCTTGGCTAAATCGCTTAACCTAAATTAGTCACAGATTCCAAGCCAATCATGTACATACCACCACATTTTGATCAGCCGAGCATGGCATTGATGCACGAGTTGATTCGTAGTCAACCATTGGCAACACTGGTTACCATAGCCTCTGACGGCATCAATGCGAATCACATTCCATTACATCTATCGGAATTGCCGGCTCCTTATGGCGCCCTGCGAGGGCATGTTGCCCGATCAAATTTCATGTGGCAAGACTTTGAGTCAGATAAAGAAGTGTTAGCCATATTTCATGGGCCGGAAGCTTATATTAGTCCCTCTTGGTATGCTACCAAAAAGGAAACAGGGAAAGTCGTTCCGACATGGAATTACACGGTTGTCCATGCTTACGGGGCTTTACGGATAATCGAAGATGCTGCATGGATTCGGGATCAACTTGAAGCGTTAACCAATCATAATGAGGCAGGCTTTGCCGAACCTTGGACGCTGGATGATGCGCCTATGGATTTTACTGAGAAATTGATTGACACAATTATTGGCATTGAAATAGCGATTACCCGACTATCCGGTAAGTGGAAAGTGAGCCAAAATCAATCGTTAGAAAACCAGCTTGGTGTCATCCAGGGGCTGAATTCTATTGGAGAAACTGAGATGGCGGCGCTCGTTAGTGCCGGGATAAATCATGCATCATGATATCTTTTATAGAGCTGAGGCGGTGTTTGTCGAACATGATAATCGGTTGCTGATAGATCAGCTATGGTCTATTGAATTTATAACAATACAGTTTCAAAGTGGCTTGGAAGATTGATGGCCGTCGCTGGAAATGAAGGGTATACCGAGTACGCCGATACTCTTATAGCACGGTACGAGAGCATTTCGTTTACAGAGAAGTACGAGTCTGTCCTTCACTTGATGCCAAAAAAGGCAAGCGATGTTTTGGACATAGGTGCGGGCACAGGAGTCGATGCTGCTTGGCTCGCGGCGGCGGGTCATCGGGTGATTGCCGTTGAGCCAACGGATAGCCTTCGAGATTCTGCGAAGGCCATTCACCCATCGCCCCTCATCGAGTGGGTTGCCGATAGCCTTCCCGATCTTCAGAAACTTATTTCCCGTGGACGAAGCTTCGATCTCGTACTCCTGACGGCGGTATGGATGCACCTAGCTCAGCAAGAACGTCAGAAGGCAATGCCCAATGTCGCCGCATTGCTCAAGGCAGATGGAGTTCTGCTCATGTCGCTTCGGCATGGGCCTGTTCCAGAAAATCGGCGAATGTTTCAGGTATCCGCTGAGGAAACCATCCTGCTTGCCGAACAGGAAGGTCTGCGCAATACTATAACTATCGAGGTACAGTCTGCCCAGCTAGTCAATCGCCAGGCCGGTGTTACGTGGTCATGGCTTTCCTTTATAAAGAGTTAAGACTAGCCCTCTGTCATGGCGATGGATGAACTACATAAACATTATCTAATTTTTCCCTTTTCGAGGATATGCGGAGTTCAGGAATATACACAATGGCAATCAGCGGTACCCAAGAGCAAAGGGCTTTCGGCTCCAACCACACCACGCCTCTTAAGAGAATACAGCTTGTCAGGCGCACAGAATCCGTCCAAGCAGAAACCGTGTAGGCAGTTGTATAATCGTTTGAGATGTCATCATATTGGATGAAAGACGGTAAAAATATGCAGAGCAAACCATTGGATAGGATGGTGCAAACATGATGATTTTATGCCGTAACTGCCGTCATTGGGCCAATGTGCTCTGCATATTTCGTAATGGGCTGTTGGTTTTCCAAGAATTCGAACTATCAAATATTTTACTCGTCATAGCACTCCGGTAATTTTATGAAAATCTTAACAATATCCGGCAGTCTCCGCGCAGCGTCAATTAATACCATGCTACTCCGAGCAGTTTCCCGTTTAGCACCAACTGGAATCTCGGTTGAACTGTGTCGTGAAATAGGTAACCTGCCGCTGTACAACCCTGATTTGGATGCCAAGGAACATTCTTCTGTTGAGCGTCTTTTCGCACAAATTGCATCGGCGGACGCTATATTAATTGCTAGCCCTGAATATGCTCATGGCATCACGGGTGTGCTAAAAAATGCGCTTGATTGGGTTGTGGGAAGTGAATTTTTTATCAATAAGCCCGTCGCGCTATTCAATGCATCTCCACGGGCAATCCATGCACAGGCTGCCTTACGCGAGACTGTCTTAGTGATGTCCGCACAAATTATAGATTCGGCGTGTATCGCGCTACCATTATTAGGAGCCAACCTGTCTGAAGATGATGTTGTGCGGCATTCTGAGTTTTCGGTTGCAATCATGAAAGCTCTAAACGATATTCAGACTGCGGTAATTGCTGATCGGCAGGCTATTCATCTTCAGTAAAAAACCTCTTTGTTATGGTTCATGGATGACAGTTCGACGGCGATTTCCACGAATCCTGATGTACAATTTGTGGTATCTCAACCATTTTTAAACTCCATGCCCTTCACAGAACTCGTTTCCTATAGAGACCAACTCGCACAACAAGCAGCTGCTAAAAAAGTTGAACAACAAAAAATTAAGTTGGTTCAACAAGCAAAAAAGCCAAACCCGGTTGATCCTGTGGTGTTAATAATTGGTCGGCTCCAAAAACAATTTCCCATCGCTTTTCCTAAAAATCCAGCTCCCAAGGTACCGCTAAAGCTGGGCATACACAAAGATTTGTTCGAATTGTCAGACAGTCTTGGCATTAGTAAACCTGATTTGCGCGAAGCAATTAAAACATGGTGTGTGGGAAATCGATATTGGTCTTGTATTACTGAGGGTGCTGTTCGGTATGACCTAGAAGGGAATGCGGCTGGGAGTGTAACGAAAATTGAAGCTGATATTGCGGCAAGCAGCCTGAATAATAGGCACCATAAAAATAAAAATGGGCCAAACGTTGTTTCTCCTTTACCTGCTGAACAACAACCGGCTTCCAGTTAAAAAAAATCTGCTATCCCCGCTAGTGTTGGAGTAGATTGTGCCGGCATAAACAAAACCAAAAATCAGTCGTTCGAGTTCTTATCCCTGATCATATTGCCATTAGCTATGATCTTGCAATGGATTTAATGATGAGTTGAGTAAGACGACTTATGTTTTTTCCAGAAAATAGGCGGCAAGATGTATATCAAATCACTGCTACGGTCTTTGTCGCACCGTAATTTCCGTCTCTTTTTCCTTGGACAAGGTATTTCTTTGACAGGCACCTGGATGCAGCAGATTGCCATGTCGTGGGTGGTATTCCGGCTGACTGGCTCGTCTTTTCAACTGGGGATTGTTCTTTTTTGTGGACAGCTTCCCGCGCTTCTGCTTTCTCCACTTGCAGGGGTTCTGGTTGATCGCTGGGGTCGTCGTCGACTGCTGTTGATCACCCAAAGCCTTGCCATGATTCAAGCATTTGTGCTGGCAGCTCTCGATATCACGGATACTATTGCGGTTTGGCAAATATTGCCGCTGAGTCTATTCCTCGGCATTGTAAATACTTTTGATATTACTGGTCGGCAGGCGTTTCTGATAGAGATGGTCTCTGACCGAAAGGATCTCAGTAATGCCATTGCGCTTAATTCCTCATTGATGAATATCGCTCGGCTGCTGGGGCCATCTCTGGCAGGATTGTTACTCGCCGAAACCAGCGCAAGCGTTTGCTTCTTAGTCAATGGTATAAGCTATTTTGCGGTACTGATTGCCTTGCTGGCTATGCGTTTAGCACCTCATGTCTTGAGGCAACAGTCGCTTGGTTTGCGAGATGGCCTGCGGGAAGGGTTCCAATATGCTTTCCACTTCTTGCCTATTCGCGTCATTCTTTTGGTATGCTGTTCGGCAAGCATGGTCGGTAGTTCCTATAATGTAATTTTGCCTGAGTATGCCGTTCAAGTTCTCCATGGGAATGCCAGAGCCTTGGGTTTGATGGGGACTGCGGCTGGCCTGGGTGCATTAAGCGGGGCCTTGTTTCTTGCTTCGCGAAAGAGTGTCGTTGGCCTGGGAAAATGGATCTGGATTGGACTGGTCTTAATGGGTTTTGGCTTTATGGCTTTTGCCTGGGCAACCCAGTTTTGGATGGCGTTTGTTGCACTGACGGTCATCGGGTTTGGGTTAATGGTGCAAATTGCAGCCAGTAACACCTTACTGCAAACCATCGTTGAAGAAGATAAGCGTGGACGGGTCATGAGCTTTTTCACCATGGCTTTTTTGGGTATGGCTCCCTTTGGAAGTTTGCTGACTGGCTATGTGGCAGGGACGTTGGGAATTTCGTTCGCATTTATAATAAATGGTGGTGTTTGCTTGATCAGTGCCTTGGCCTTTTTTGTGGTTTTACCCCGTTTGCGCGTCTTGATTCATCCTATATACGTGCGCCTTAATATCGTTTCACCGATTGTCACCGGCATCGAAATGGCCAGCGAATTAAAATTAATGACCAAGGAGTAAGAGGGTCTTTACCACGCGAAAATACGATAAATATTGACATTTATAATAATCGGCTTAGAATGAAATCCAGCTAGAAAAACGTTACCCATGTTTACCTCATCGATGTCTCTTAAGTAGTTTCTCGTTCTGTTCTTCATTTCGTAATTCAAACTTTACCAGCGTATTTGCCTTACCCAAGGCTTTTTATTAAATTTTCTACAGGACACATTATGTCAACAATGACTACCGGCACAGTAAAGTGGTTTAACCCAGACAAAGGCTTCGGCTTTATCGAACAAAAACAAAATCCAGACGTTTTCGTTCACTTTAAAAATATCCTCAATACGGACAACAGCTTTAAAACGCTTGCGGAAGGCCAGCATGTACAGTTCAAGTTAGGTCGCGGCCCAAAAGGCCCACAAGCTGAAGAAGTAACAATGATCTAAATGTTAGGCAAACCACGGCCATTTGACTATGATTGTGGTTTGCATTTAAACCAGACTAAAACGGGTGCCTCTTAGCAATCAGTTGAGAGCGCCAGTGGTCAAAGATGTTTTCCTTACCTCATCCAAAAGTTTATTGGAAACAATCGGCAACGCCACTTTCTTTTTTCTGGATCAGAAAAATAATAGTCGCCATTTTAGGCGCACTAAAAAAATAAAAGCGGGACAGATATGAAAACCTTAACAATGACAAAACCATACACGCAAGTCCAACCGAAGCCACGTACTGGCTGGCACTATGACAATTACTTCCTCGAACAGTTGGCTAAGAAGAGGCATGCTCAGAATAACAACTCCAAAATTGTAATCGCTTAAAGCCCTGCGCGCAGGATAGTTGAATAGCAATGGCTATGCAAAATAGCCGTATGGCTAGATTTAGCAAACTGTACCGATCTCAGTAATGATTTGCCGTACCTTCGTCAATCAATTATGAAATTAATAGCGTGAATTAATGGAAATGCCGCGTCCAAATTTCAATTGTTTTTAAAAAAATGCCGGAAATTAAGAATGTGAAGCCATCGATTTAATTATGAAACACGTAATATGTAGTGCATTCATTTAAATCAAACGATATAGCCATTATCACGTCGTCGTTCACGCATTAAACAGATCGGCAATTTTGATATAGAAAATATGAAAATAATGCCTACTTTTCAAAGTATTATGGCTGCTACACGGATCGGCGAAGAAACCGGCAAAAATAATAAAAAAATTAAAATAAAAAGTTATAATTCATGTACTTATGAAATTAATAGATCGGCATGAGCGATATTGAATCACCTACCAGAATTGAACCCTGCCTTATCGGTGATAGCATCCCATCTGAAACGGCAGACTTTGTTGCTCATCTTATCGAAAAAACTGCTGCTTTAAAGTTAGGGTTACATCCTAAAGCGGCTGAAAGCCTTGCTGCCGTTGTCAGGATCATGAATTGTTATTATTCAAATCTGATAGAAGGCCATAACACCAAGCTGCATGATATTGAGAGGGCGCTCCATGATGATTTCGCAAATGACTATGGAAGGCGCAACCTACAAATCGAGGCGCTAGCGCATATCAATGTACAACAAAAAGTCGATGAAATGTTTGCAACTGGCAATTTGCCTAGCGCCACATCGATTGCATTCATCTTATC
>CAVPMI010000063.1:0-13984 GCA_963705975.1 uncultured Pseudomonadota bacterium | reverse complement strand
TATGGGAGGCATTGAGGCATCTAGGCGGATACTGAAAAGCTTTCCAAAAGTAAAACTAATCGGCTTATCCGCACAAAACAATCTTGCGCTCGCGCAACAATTACTCAAGCTTGGGGTAGAAGGATTTGTATCCAAAGTTGCTCCGGTTGACGACATGATCTCGGCAATTAGAAACGTCATGGCCGGCAACAATTATTTGGATCAACCCATAGCAAAAAAAAGCTTAAATGATTCACCCAGCGCAGAAAATTTATTCAGCAAGCTATCGCAAAGGGAAGCAGAAGTAGTTCGCCTAATCTTACAAGGCCGAAGTATTCAAGAAATGTCGGCAGGCTTAAAGCTTAGCGACAAAACTATCAATACCTACCGCTACCGGGTTTACAGTAAATTAAAAATCAAAAACGATGTGGAATTAACTCGCTTAGCAGTCAAATTCAATTATCTTGAGACAGTTTGAGCTAAATCTACATATGCCCTACGATAAAGGGATAAATTAGACCAAAGTGCGTGCTTTACGAAAAGCTTCGCGAAAATCCAGAAACAATGATGGTCCATCTTTGCTGAGCATCGAGGCTAACAGCGCTTGTTGCAATTGATATTTTATATTGCCTATTGCCAAAGCCCCAATGCCAACAGGTTTATTCGCATGACTGGCGTGGACCAATGACGCGCCAAAATCCTTAATATTAATACCCTCTATGCCTGCCGGCGGCACGGCATTCACATCGCCGGCAACTTTTAGCTGCTTAGCTTGCGCCAATACCGCAGCATTTAAGACTCTGATTCCAGCCTTAGCAGTACAAAACACCAAATCCGCATCAGCAATCAACGCAGCTTTTTCGTCATCGTTTTGCGCCACAGCGGCTGTCAGGTGTGAATTAAATCGTCGGTTATACTGTTTAGCGGCATCCTTGGCGCTATCCAGAGATAAATGGTCAATTAAAACCGTATCGGCCCCATGTAGAGAAGCGATCACGCCGGTAGCAATACCTACGGGGCCCGTGCCGCCAAAAACCAACGCCTTGCATCCAAGCAAGTCCTTGCCGTGTGACTGCTTAAGTGACCTTTCGACGCAAGCAACCAAAGCAGCTGCCGTTGTGTATGCCCCACTTGGATCAGCAAGAACCGAAACCTGAAAAGCCGGTAACATCGCGGATTTACAGGCTTCCAACATATCGATAGCCATGCCTATATCCCGCCCCCCAATAAAGATGGCGGTTTTTTTAACCCCTGCCGGACTACGTGAAAAAATCACATCCTGGGTAAGATTGGGAATATTTTCCAATTTAACGTTAGCGTAGGGCATGAGCACTTCAAAACCAGCGTCAAGCGCCATATTGATATCAAACGGGCTATTGTTTGGCATCGGATCGAACATATGTAGTATGCTGCGTTTTGACATTTTGACCTTACCCTCTATGGCTGGAATAATTGGCGGCACTTTTTTCCTTAAGTAGGCGTATTAATAAATTCGCGTGCTACTTCAAACGCATGTTCAAAATGCAGGAACAAAGGCGTATCGCTTTCCAACATTCTTTTCAATAAGCGGTTTTGCGCCTGATATTTAATATTGCCGATAGCCAAGGCGCCAATACCGACCGCGCCGCTAATAGAACCTGCTAATGGCTTACCATTATCAAAAGCATCAACCCCGGCAATGCCTGATGGCGGTACGGCATTCACGTCGGCAACTACTTTTAACTGTGCCGCCTGAGCAATCAGGTCAACGCCTAATAACTCAATACCGGCGGCTCCGGTGGCTAACACCACATCCGCCGTTTTAATATACTCGGCCTTATCGGCATCCGCGCCGGCACTAATAGTAACTTTACCGTCGCCAAACTCTTCACTGCAAAGTTCAGCCGTCCGCTGGGCTTTATCCAATTGTCTACCGATAATTCTGACATTTGCGCCCGCTTGCGCAGCAATGACCGCAGCAGCCTGCCCAACAGGACCAGTGCCACCTAAGGCCAGCACCTGCTTACCTTCTAAGGAAGTTTGGAACTTTTCCGCCAATTCTCGCTCTACAGCGGCAACCATACCGGCCGCTGTTGTAAACGCACCGCTGGGATCAGCGAATACCGATACCTCAAACGGCGGGAACATAGAGTTTTTCGCCATATGTAACATATCCATCGCTTGCTTGGTTTCCCGTCCACCGATAAAAATCGCCGTACGTTTCAAGCCTTTCGGACTGCGGGAAAAAATTGCATCCTGCACCAATCCTCTGACTTCGCTGGGTTCAACATTGATGTAAGGTATCGCTGAAATCCAGCCGGCATCTAATGCCATATTGACATCGAAAGGGCTTAAGTTTTTAGCTGTTGTCAGCATATGCAAGATAAAGGGTTTTTCCATGGCAGCCTCTAATAATTATATTTAACCGTTAATTATAAAAGAAAAGTCTTGCGAATAACAATTCCAAAGTCCAAAAGCCGCTAACGCACCTGCAATTCAGCCTTGCCAATTCAGCAGCTAGTTCGCCACGTTCACTTCAAGTGCGCAGGCACATGGGGTTCGATAGCGTGGTACATAAGCTGATGCATACGCGGGTTGCCAACGATGATATTACCGGACTGCAGGTACTTGTCGTTGAAGGAAAAATCGGTTGCCACGCCGCCGGCTTCCTGCACCAGCAGTACACCGGCGGCTATATCCCATTCCTTGACGCCGATTTCCCAGTAGGCGTCCAATCGGCCACACGCCACATAAGCCACATCCAAAGCCGCGGCGCCCGCCCGCCTAATGCCGGCGGAATCGGCCGATACGGCTCGAAACATAGCCAAATAGGGCTCGATATTTTCCATGGATTTAAACGGGAAACCAGTACCGATCAAAGCGCCGCGCATACTATTTTGTTTGGTGACACGGATCCGGCGGTTATTCAACATAGCGCCGCCACCGCGTTCGGCAGTAAACAACTCATCCCGGCAAGGATCGTAAATCACAGCCAATTCCAGTTTGTTTTTGTGCTTTAACGCAATCGAAACCGCGTATTGTGGAAAGCCATGCAAGAAATTTGTTGTACCGTCCAAAGGATCAATGACCCAAACGTAATCATTACCACCATGCTCACCGCTTTCTTCGGCTAGAATGGCGTGATCCGGAAAAGAGGTGCGCAATAATTTGATAATTTCCTGCTCAGCTTTACGATCTACTTCGGAAGCATAATCATTCCGGCCTTTTTGTTCTATAGTGAGCTTCTCAATATTTTGAGACGAACGTTGTATCAGGTCGCCGGCATTCCGCGCAGCGCGGACGGCTATATTAAGCATCGGATGCATAGATCGAATTGATAATGAGCAGTTGGGAATATAAACAGCATAGCAAATTTAAGACCACCAAGAAACCTTGAAATTTTTATACTTTAATATCAAATGGTTGCAAGCATGAAACCAGTAAGTTTTGGATGGCGTTTTTAATATTGCCTCCTAACCAAGCTCAATGATTATTAAAATGAAAGCAAATCTTTTGCTAGAATCCCGACTTTCCTAGCGCAGGACTCTAATTTTGCTCTCAAATTTTAAAATCGTCTTGGTCGAAACCTCCCATCCCGGCAATATCGGCGCAGTAGCGCGGGCGATGAAGAACATGCAGATGAACCAACTCCGGCTGGTTAATCCTAAATTTTTCCCGCATGCCGACGCCACCTCACGCGCCTCCGGCGCTGACAATGTATTACGCACGGCGAGCGTATACGACAGCTTGCAGACAGCGATCGCCGACTGCGAAATCGTATTAGGCGCCAGCGCTCGAGACAGAACCATCAGTTGGCCGGCACTCACGCCTCGGCAATGCGCAGAAAAATGGGTTACCGCTAAAACCCCGCAACCTGAACAAATGCAGAACGCATCCTCTCCCCCCCAGGGAAAACGCATAGCAAACATTGCGCTGGTCTTCGGCAGGGAAAATT
Organism: uncultured Pseudomonadota bacterium; assembly: GCA_963705975.1. Taxonomy (GTDB): domain Bacteria; phylum Pseudomonadota; class Gammaproteobacteria; order Methylococcales; family Methylomonadaceae; genus Methylomonas. The sequence continues at coordinate 10,071 of CAVPMI010000063.1, read as the reverse complement.
CCGGTTTAAAGAACCATGAACTGGATTTATGCCATTATTTATTACGCATACCCTGCAATACCGAATACAGCTCACTTAATCTGGCGGCAGCTGTGCAGGTAGTTTGCTATGAATTATTTGTCGCAACCGATCAAGAACACATTAGCCAGGTTGGCGACCGTGATGAAGTTCCACCAGCAAACGCCGAACAAATGGAGGCTTTTTACATCCATTTACAGCAAACCATGAGTGACATAGGCTTCCTGCACCCGGAACGCTCCCAATCCATCATGCGCCGCTTAAGGCGCCTATTTAACCGCAGCCAAATCGATACTAAAGAACTGGATATCCTTAGAGGCATATTGCGCTTTTCCCAAAATCACAATAGCAAACCTGATTAGCCGGATTAAGCAGCCAAACGCTAAGCATTTAGATTTTTTTTCACCCTGTTTTAAATTTAAGCATTCCCACAAGCTTAAATCCCTGAATAAAGAGGCATCGGCGAGTTGGATAACTTTTATGTGCCCGATTAATCAACCGGCAAATTGAGGTAAATCCATACCAAGATCTTGTAGTCCATTTCCTACGAGTTATCAGAAAAAATCCGTCAGAGAAAAATACTTGACCAATTTAGTTGGTTTATTTATAGTTACCACAATTACATCAGGTTTATCTAGGAGTTCACTATGCGCCTTACCACCAAAGGACGTTACGCAGTAACAGCAATGTTGGATTTGGCTTTCCATAGTCAAACCCGGCCTGTAACCTTGACCGATATAGCCACCCGGCAAACCATTTCCCTTTCCTATCTGGAGCAATTGTTTGCCCGGTTACGTAAAGCCGGCATGGTCAAAGGCGTACGCGGACCCGGCGGCGGTTACACTTTGAGCCGCAAAGCCAGAGATATCAATATCGCGGACATTATCGAAGCAGTTGACGAAACTGTAGACTCGACAAAATGCGGCGGCAAAGCTAATTGCCATAATGAAGAGCCTTGTTTAACCCATGATTTATGGATGGGCTTGAGCGACCAAATTCGAGCTTACCTAAAACAAATCAGCCTCGGTCAATTGCTGGATCGCGACTTGGTGCACGAAGTTGCAGTGCGCCAAGGCGAAATGGTGGAACACATCATCGAAATCCAAGGTCGTCAGGAAAGAAAAACGGCGTAAATGATCTATTTTGATCACAACGCGACCACCCCGTTAGAGCAACGGGTGTTGGACGCGATGCTGCCGTATATGACCTCGCTGTACGGCAACCCTTCCAGCTTATATCGCTTTGGCCGCATTGCACGCAGCGCGATAGAGACAGCCCGTGAACAGCTTGCCGCTTTAACCGACGCCCTACCCGAGCAAATTATTTTCACTAGCGGCGGAACAGAGGCCAATGCGCTGGCCTTAGCTAATGCAGGTAAGGGCTCCGTCTTCATCTCGGCTATCGAACATCCAGCTGTTTTTGAAAACGCTCTCGCTCTTCAAAACTCTGTTACTGTGCTGGAGGTTGAACCATCCGGTTGCATAGACATGGCCAAATTCAACCGCCATTCTTTTAATCGCGGCGATTTTGTCTCGATAATGCTAGCAAACAACGAAACCGGCGCCGTCCAGGATATGACCGGTATCGCAGAAAGCCTGAAAGGACGTGGGGTTACGCTGCATAGCGACGCTGTGCAGGCACTGGGTAAAATACCAGTATCATTTAAAAAACTTGGCGTGCAGTTAATGTCGGTGTCCAGCCATAAAATCTATGGACCGAAAGGTTGCGGGGCGTTAATTTTCGACCCAGAGCTAAATTTACAACCATTACAACGCGGTGGCGATCAGGAACGCGGCTTGCGGGCGGGTACGGAAAATGTCGCCGCGATAGTAGGTTTCGGCAAAGCCGCCGAACTGGCCAAAGCCGAATTTGCTGAGCGTATCGCCAAACTGCTGGCGCTACGCGATCGGCTGGAGCAACAACTACTGACTATCCCGGATTTAGAGATCTTTGCCCAAGCAGCGCCCAGACTGCCTAATACCGTGCAGTTCGGCATACCCGGCATTCGTGGCGACATGCTGCTAATGCAACTGGACCGGAAAAACATCGCCGTTTCCAGCGGCTCGGCCTGTTCGGCAGGCTCAGCAGAAACCAGCCCGGTTTTAAAGGCGATGGGCATTACACCGGCCTTGGCTAATTCCGCCATCCGCCTGAGCCTGGGTAAAGATAATAATGAACAAGAAGTAGATGATTTTGTCCAAACTTTAAAATCAATACTTGCCATACACTAACGGAGTTAAAAAACATGAGCATTACTGTCACTGAAAACGCCGCCCGGCAGATCGAAAAGCAATTACAAAAACGCGGCAACGGCGTCGGCTTAAGACTAGGCGTAAAAACCTCCGGCTGCTCCGGTTATGCGTATGTACTGGACTATGCCGATGACATCGACAGCGACGATATCGTGTTTGATCAATACAACGTCAAAGTCCTGGTGAAGCCGGAAGCTTTGGAAAAATTGAATGGTATTGAACTGGATTACACTAAGCAGGGATTTAATGAATCTTTTAAATTTAATAACCCGAATGTGAAGGGTACGTGCGGGTGTGGGGAGAGTTTTTCGGTTTGAGGTTTGCTTACCCAAAAGGGCAATAGTTGCTAATACGGCATATTTTTAATATTACGGTATTAGGCTATAGCACTCCCCATAATTTTGGCGTCGGGGTGTTTCGGAAGAGGCGTTGCCAGCATGGATGCTGGCGCCGAGCCTACATAGACGTACTCGCGGCGTCCTTTGGAGGAACACCCCGACGCCAAAATTCACGCCTTGGCAGTTTAACCTAAAAAGGGCAGTTGGATAGCTAAGCAGGCACCGGCAAGCATTCCGGTGGCTGTAACTGACGCCCTCGCAAGTACTTCAAAATCGCCAAGCTGAGTATTCGGCACCAGCGCTGGGCTGCAAAGGCAATAACTACCTTTGCAGTTTTAACAAAGAATTACAACGAATCTACCGCATTCAATTCGGTAAACGCTTGTACTAAGCGATTTACCATGCCGACTTGACCGGCACGTTGCCAAACGCGTGGGTCGTAGTACTTTTTATTTGGTTTATCAGCGCCTTCAGGGTTGCCAATTTGACCTTGTAAATAACCTTCATTTTTAAGGTAATAATCCTTTACGCCTGCCCAGCCTGCCCATTGCGTATCGGTATCGATGTTCATTTTGACGACACCGTAGCTGATAGACTCTTTGATTTCTTCTGGTGAAGAACCTGAACCGCCGTGGAATACGAAATTCAATGAATTGTGCGGCAAACCGTACTTTTCAGAAACGAATTTTTGCGAATTATCCAAAATTTTCGGGGTCAGTTTAACATTGCCTGGTGAATACACCCCATGCACGTTACCGAATGAAGCGGCAATGGTAAAACGATGGCTGATTTTGCTTAAATGTTCATAAGCATAAGCCACGTCTTCAGGCTGGGTATACAAAGATGAGTGATCCACGCCGCTGTTATCGACGCCGTCTTCTTCACCACCGGTTACACCCAGTTCGATTTCCAGCGTCATGCCCATTTTGGACATGCGCTCCAGATAATGGCCGCAAATTTCGATATTCTCGGCCAAGCTTTCTTCCGACAAATCCAGCATGTGCGAGCTAAATAAAGGCTTGCCAGTTGCGGCGAAGTGTTTTTCACCTTCGTCCAGCAGACCGTCTATCCAAGGCAGCAATTTTTTTGCTGCGTGGTCGGTATGCAGGATAACCGGTACGCCATAATGTTCAGCCATCAAGTGTACATGGCGAGCGCCGGAAATAGCGCCTAAGATTGAAGCAGTTTGACCTTCGGCTTTTAAGCCTTTGCCGGCGACAAACGCCGCGCCGCCATTTGAAAATTGCACCACGACTGGCGATTTAACTTTTGCAGCTGCTTCCAATACTGAATTAATGGTATCGGTGCTGATCACATTAACTGCTGGCATTGCGAACTGATTTTCTTTGCAGATTGCAAAGATTTTTTGTACATCTTCTCCGGTAACAACACCCGGTTTAACAACATCTAATATTTTTTGTGACATGCAATGAACCCTGATAAAGAACACGAGTTATATTAAAAAATAACTCGATATCAATGGTAATTGAAAACCGCACACAGCTCCAAAAACCGGCTCTGTGTGCGGTGTATTTTTTAAGCTTCCAAAGCCGCCAAACGATCCGACAACAAGCTTTCCAAAGAAATTAACGCCTTGGTGAAACCGTCAATACCTTCAGCCAATTTTTCTTTTGCCATGCGATTTTCTTCATGCATGCTGTCAAAAGTAGCTTTATCTACAGTGATTTTCTCAATTGTGGAAGTTGCCGCTTTCGCAGGATCTAATTTACGCGGCAAATCGCCTTCAACGGCTTGCAGTTCCGCCAATAATGATGGCGCAATCGTCAACAAATCACAACCGGCTAATTCGGTAATTTCGCCGACATTTCTAAAGCTGGCGCCCATAACTTCAGTTTTATAACCGAATTTTTTGTAGTAATTATAAACTTCGGTTACAGACAAAACGCCTGGATCTTCGTTCGACGGATAAGAGTCACGACCGGTATCTTTTTTGTACCAATCCAAAATTCTGCCGACAAAAGGAGAAATCAAAGTAATACCGTTCTCTGCGCAGGCAATCGCTTGATGCAAGCCAAACAACAAGGTCAAATTGCAGCTAATACCTTCTTTTTCAAGTACTGCGGCTGCTTGTATGCCTTCCCAGGTAGCGGCAATTTTAATCAGAATCCGCGATTTTGAAATACCTGCCGCTTCATATTGAGCAATCAATTCCCGACCTTTAGCAATGGTTGCTTCAACATCGTAAGACAATCTGGCGTCTACTTCGGTTGAAACCCGGCCTGGAATAATTTCCAGAATTTTCAAACCAAAGGAAACCGCTAAGCGATCAAAAGCCAATGAAACGACATCAGCAGCTGAGGCGCTGGCGCCCAAACTTGCTCTAGCGCCTTTCAAGGTATCGTCAACGATACCTTGATATTGCGGCATTTGCGCAGCAGCTGTAATTAAAGAAGGGTTTGTAGTCGCATCACGCGGTTTAAAAGTTTCGATAGCCTGAATGTCACCAGTGTCTGCTACGACTACTGTGACTTCGCGTAATTGTTCTAGTAAGTTTTTACCCATAAAAATGTCCTCATCTGTCATATATTAATGTTTCCTCTCCAGTCGCCGGCCATTATCTTGTTTAATTTAGACAAATGACTCTTGAGGGATATTTTTTGGCTACATAAAGTCGCCACCTTTCATCAATGTATCGGCACTCGCAGAATCGCCACTTATTACTTCTTACACAACTTGCTCATGCACAGTTTGTATAAGCGCAATTAGTGGCGATTTTTTTAGACTTGTCGCTGTTGTCAATATCTTATTAAATACGCAATCCACAGACGAACAAACACTGCCGATATCACCGACTTTTATTTTAAACTTTGTCGCGCAGGTATTTCTCAACACCCGTGGCTTTAGCTGCAGCCGCCTCTCTGTCTTTAACAATCTGTTTTGCCATGTATTTAGCTACGCCGGTAGCTGGATTAGCACCTTGTTTATCCAGGTATTTTGCCACACCTGTTTTTGTAATACCTTGTTTTTCCAGGTATTTTTCAACCCCTGTAACGCCGGTATCAACATTAGCAGCCACATGAGAAGCTGTGGATGCAGCTGGTTTATTAACAGTAGCTTTTTTGTTGTATAAGAAAAAACCAACGACAGCTAATGCCAACAATCCAATTAAATTGTTGTTGGAAGACGCTGGTGTTTGGGTTTCGCTTGGCTCGGCTGCTTCAGTTGTCGCACTGGCAGGAGCTGATGAACTGAATTTACCAGCACTTGGCGCAGCTTGAGTATGTTTGTACTCCGTATCGCTAAATAGCACTTTTGGCTCAAAGTTTGCTGCAGGAAACTTCGAATCCGCCGCAACGGATTTAGCAGCTGTTGCAGCTGAGCTCGATCCGCCGGCAGCTTGCGCACCACTATCGCTATAAATCACCTTGGGCTGAAAATCTGCTGCCGGGTAATCGGATGCTGCCATCACAGAAGAACTAGCAAGCAGTAAGGCTGTTAAAACAGCTTTTGTCAATTCATTCTTTTTCACGTTTTTCACCTATGTTTTCGTTGAAAACGCATCAAGGCTTAGTTACTAACCAAGCCTTAACTCGTTAATTATTAAAGAACCGCTTCTACATTCGCGACGACATTTTCCACGGTAAAGCCAAACTCTTTGAAGAGCTGACCTGCTGGGGCCGATTCGCCAAACCGGTCCAGTCCGATCACTTTACCGTTGCTGCCGGCATATTTCCACCAGGCATCCGTCACGCCGGCTTCTATGACCACGCGTTTGCTGATGCTTGGCGGCAGAACGCTGTCTCGATAGGCTTGATCTTGCGCTTCGAAGACGTTCGTGGACGGCAACGATACCACGCGGATTTTTTTGCCTTTCGCCGACAATGCATCGGCCGCTTTCACTGCCAGTTCGACTTCGGAGCCGGTGGCGATAATAATCGCTTCCGGTGCGCCTTCGCTATCTTTCAGGATATAGCCGCCTTTGCTGATAGCGGCAATTTGCGCGGCGCTACGTGGATTGTGCGGCAGGTTTTGGCGCGAGAAGATCAACGTGCTTGGGCCGTCTTGACGTTCCAACGCGGCTTTCCAGCACACTGCCGATTCTACCGCATCCGCCGGACGCCAGACATGCATATTCGGTATCATGCGCAAGGTAGGGATTTGCTCAACCGGTTGATGTGTCGGGCCGTCTTCGCCAAGTCCGATGGAGTCATGGGTGTAGACGAAGATGGTGGGTATCTTCATCAGCGCGGCCATGCGCAACGCATTACGCGCATATTCCGAGAACATCAGGAAGGTCGCGCCGTATGGCTTGAAGCCGCCGTGCAGCGTGATGCCGTTCATGATGGCGGACATGCCGAACTCACGCACACCGTAGTAGATGTAGTTGCCGTCGTGACCTGCAGCGTTGACATCTTTGCAGCCCGACCACAGGGTCAGGTTGGAACCGGCTAAGTCGGCGGAGCCGCCTAACAGTTCCGGCAGCAAGGGGCCAAAGCCATTCAAGGTGTTTTGCGAAGCTTTGCGGCTAGCGATGGTTTCTGCTTTAGCGTCAACTGCGGCAATAAACGCTGCGGATTTTGCCGGCCAATCGCCAGGTAATTGACCGGCAATACGCCGTTCGAATTCCGCTGCCAGCTCAGGATGCGCCGCGCGGTATTTCGCCAATTTCTCGTTCCAGTCGCTTTCCAGGCGTGCGCCTTTGTTATGCGCGTCCCAGCCGGCTTTAACGTCGGCAGGAATTTCAAAAGCCGGGTGAGGCCAGCCGATACGCTCGCGAGTTGCGGCGATTTCCGCGTCGCCAAGAGCAGCGCCGTGGCATTCTTCTTTGCCTTCTTTGTTAGGCGAGCCCCAGCCAATAATGGTTTGGGCACAGATGAGGCTTGGTCTGTCGGTGACTTTCCGTGCTTCTTCGATGGCGGCTTTTACCGCGTCGGCGTTGTGACCGTCGACTTTTGGGATAACATGCCAGCCATAAGCTTCGAAGCGTTTCGGGGTGTCGTCCAGGAACCAGCCGGTCACGTTGCCATGACCGCGCACTTCGCCATCGATGGAGATGTTGTTGTCGTCGTAGACGGCAATCAGTTTGCCTAATTTCATGGAGCCGGCCAACGAGCAGGCTTCGTGCGAAATACCTTCCATTAAGCAGCCGTCGCCCAAGAAGGCGTAGGTGTAATGGTCAACGATGTCGTGTCCGGGACGGTTAAATTGGCCGGCCAAGGTGCGTTCCGCTAGTGCGAAACCGACGGCATTGGTGATGCCTTGTCCCAAAGGGCCGGTAGTGGTTTCCACGCCGGGGGCGTAACCGTATTCGGGATGGCCGGGGGTGCGGGAATGTAGTTGCCGGAAGTTTTTCAGTTCTTCTATCGGCAGGTCGTAACCGGCCAGATGCAGCAAGGAATATAACAACATGGAGCCGTGACCATTGGACAGAATGAAACGGTCGCGGTTAGGCCAGTTGGGGTTTGCTGGGTTGTGGTGTAGAAAGTCGTTCCATAGTACTTCAGCAATATCCGCCATACCCATAGGCGCACCGGGGTGGCCTGAGTTGGCTTTTTGCACGGCGTCCATGCTGAGGGCGCGTATGGCGTTCGCTAAGTCTCGACGCGAAGGCATGTTGGTCTCCTTTTTATTTGTTATTTTAAAGGGGCGATGCTTGACTGTTCAAGCCATCACTCTGGCTGAGGCTTTTATAATAAATTACGATGACGACCACAACCGAACTGCTCATTTTCAGCTATTATATTCGCCACCACTCCGACACGAAAAACAGCAGGTCTGCGGTCGAATCGCTTCAACCGCAGACTTTAAAACTATTCCAAATTTGCGTGTCTTGATCTCATTTCTTCTTCAGCAATACCTTTGTCATGAATTATATGCGAAACGGTAGCTTCCAGAAAAAACAGGGTAGACAACTCGAACACGGTTCCCATCGGCATACCCTTAACTTTGCCATATTGCTCTGCCCGGCCTATTTGCAGCGTGATATCGGCCAAATCGCCTATAGTCGATTCGTCTTTAGCTGAAATAAGCAAAATACTTGCGCCTATTTCTTTGGCTTTTTTGGTAAACGCGATCAACTGCTCAGTTTCACCTGAGCCGGAGATAATTAATAATAAATCTCCTTTTTTAATGCTAGGCGTGACGATTTCGCCAACTACGCTGACATCGTAACCGCTATGCATCAGACGCATTGCAAAAAAACGACCTATCAATCCTGAACGACCCGCGCCGGAAACAAATATGCGCTTTGCTTTATCCAGGTAATCAGTCAACAATTGATCATATGAATCATTGGTTGCTTCAAGAATGCCTGAAATTTTATCTACGATAAGCTTCTGATGCATGACTTATACCGCCGCCGCGTCTACCAGTTCACGAATTTCACGCGCAGCTTCGGCTGGCGATGGGGCGCCGTAAATTGCCGCTCCAACAACGATAATGTTGGCGCCGGCTTCAACAACTTGTTGTACTGTTGCTTGTTTAATACCGCCAGCAACCGAAATTCTAACATTCAAACCAAGACGCGCAATGGTTTGCAAGTCGGAAAATGGTGTTTGGCCGGCTGCTTGCGCGTCAAGACCAGTGTGTATGCCAACGATTTGCGCACCCAATTTCACTGATTCTCTTGCGACGTCTGCTTTGTCATCAACATTGATTAAGTCGATTTGGGCTTCTGCGCCATGCTTTTTAGCGGCTTTAATCACACCGGCGATTGTAGCCAGTCCTGATACGCCTAAAACGGTGCAGATGTCTGCGCCTGCTGCATAGAAAGCGCCTGCTTCGTATTCGCCGGCGTCCATAGTTTTCAGGTCTACCAGCAATAATTTATCAGGATAACGTTTTCTCAGTTCGTTAACTAGATTAATGCCGTTGTATTTTATGCAAGGTGTGCCGATTTCAAAAATATCGACGTAAGGCGCTACTTGATCAGCTAATGAAACTGTTTGGTTGAAATCCAGTGAATCCAACGCCATTTGAATTAATGGTCTTGCCATGTGATGTGCTCCGAAAGTTTTTAATTTTTAGTAATAGCCGATTCTGCAAACTGCCACAACCTGCTAGGCTTGTCACATACTTGTGATGCATTGATAACTGTAAGATAGAAATGGCCTGCATGTCAATGCCTACCGATTATGCTAGGCGCACTGTCCTTAGCGCAGCCCTTCTATCGAGTCGAAATTAATCGCAAAAAACTTACTAACCCACATGATAAAAAGCCTATAACTATTAATTTTTATAGACTTTTTTGATTCGACTGCGAAACATCAAGATAGGCAAACTGCTCCAGATTTTTTCTACAACTTTATCTTGATTTTTTACTGCTTGGCGCCGCCGGCGCCATATCTGCGAACAAAATATCCTGCACATTTGCCGCGGTGATTTTGTTGCCTATTCCTTTCACATTCTCAAAATCCTGCAAGGTTTTAAAATCGCCATGTTCTTTACGGTACTGAATAATTGCAGCCGCCTTTTTTGGCCCTATGCCTTTTAAAGCCTTAGCC
>CAVPMI010000062.1:0-47869 GCA_963705975.1 uncultured Pseudomonadota bacterium | reverse complement strand
TCTGCATTCCAGCCGCCACATAAGGATGTTTTTTAAAAATGGATCGCGAATCGAGTCGATAACCTCGCGGCTTTTTTTGCAGATAAATTCATCGGTGGCATTATTTATTTGCGACCAGAGCAATAACTCTTCAATACGCCGCAAGTCCCTGCCATCATGTTCATCCAGCCAAGCCAGGCGTTTTTCCAGCTGAATGCTGGACAGAGGCGTCTGATGAGCGGTAAACAGCCCGGGCGGATGGGCCGGCAGGCTGGCCATCAGCAGCGCATATTTAAACCGCCCGGTAATCATTTAATGATGCCTGCCATCAAGGCTTGGAAACGTGGCTGTAGATATTCCAGTAACAGCATAGCGACGGCTTGATCAGTAAAATCGATCACGATATCGTCATCCTGCAGCTTAAGTAACAAACCGCCTTGCAGATCCGGGGATACCTCAAGTTCTACGCCTGCCCGCAACAGATCGGTCGCCAGCTCGCTCACATAACGGCTCAAGTCACCGGACCGCAGCTCCTCGGTGTTTTTGCGCAGCTCATGGGCGTCGATCGCATGTTCCGGCAATTGGATGACGACATGTTTAGCCTGATCGAGTCCGGTTTTGTCCCGAACCTGACCGGCCAGCGTCAGAATCAGGTTTTCCAGAAAAACCTGCTCAGCCATTTTTTTACCGACCACGCGCAGCACTTCGCGCTTAAATTGTCCAGACAACATGTCGCGTAATGTCAGAAAAGCATCTCTGGCCGCCAGTTTTAACCCTTCCTCGCCGGCGATTTTAAGCGCTTCGGCTTCAGTTTTGGCTTTATCCATCAATTCCTGCGCTTCACGCGTGGCCTCTTTGATAAGCCATTCGGCTCTTTTCTGCGCATCAAGCACGATGCTTTCAGCCTTTTCCTGTCCAACCGCTATGCCCTGCTCTTTAAGCCTGGCGATTAACTCATCCACGCCGGTTGAGGTCTTTTGTTCCTGTTCGCTGTTCATGATATGTTTGTTAAGCTTTTGGTATGCCGCCGATAACAACCAGCGCAAAAATAAAGGCAAAAACCGCAAAACCTTCAACAATGGCCGCCGGCACAATGGAAAGTCCGAAAATTTCAGGTTTGGATTTCGCCGCCAGTATGGCGCAGGCGCAGCATTGCCCCTGATAAATCGCCGTCGCCAGCAAAACCAGACCGGATAAAACCCCGATTACAAATATGCCTGGGGAGGCGTCGGCGGTAATAGTTCTATTCAGGCTCATCATGATAACGATGCCGAAAATCACCATTGAGGAAGGCATTGCTGAAACCCCGACATACCGGCCATAACCGCTTTCAGTATCCAGCATAGCGCCGATGGCGGCTTGACCGGCAATCGCACAACCGATGGTGCTGCCTAGCGCCCCTAAGGCCATCGGCGCGTAGATGCCGACCCAACCCAAAAATACCATTACTTCATTCATCAACCTGCTCCTTTTTTGGCGAACGCTTTAAATGGATAACCTTCATCAGAGACGCTCCAGTTGTAAAATTCAATAAAATTAAGCCGTAAGCCATGAACAACGCCGCTTAATAAACATAACAGCAGGTTCAAGGAATGTCCGGCCAGCAGGATAAGCAGGCTCGCCAACAGTCCCACGCCGGGCAAGGCTTGATGAACCTCCATGGCTAGCCGGTTAAAAGTTATGGCCAACGACACGCTGGCCATGCCCAGAGCAAACAGCCGCAGATAACTTAAGACATTACCAAACAAATTGGTGATTTCGGTCAGCGCCTTTAAGCCATCCAAGATACGCCATAGCCAATCAACCGGATTAACAACGACACGCTCACTACTGAAAAACAACAAACACAGCCCCCCGGATATAAGCAACGCTATGCCGGTTTGCCGTGTAAAGCCGTTTTGCGAAACAGTGCCGGACCAGAGCAAGAATCCGCCGCTAACCATCGCCACCCATCCCAGTGCCGCCAAGGCCGTGGTTTTGCCTCGGCGTTGATAGGCCATAATCGCGTTTGCCAGCGCGATATGCGCGACGCCAACAAAAATCGACAACCGCATCATGGCATCGAAGTTTTCCATAGCAATTATTTTCAATTGGCCTGGCAGGCTTTGCGCCGCAAAGCTATAGCCAAAATAGCTATTGCACAGCACGCCCCAAACCAAGGAGATTAAAATCACCGTTAACATCAGCAACCGAAAACGCCAACCGACGGCTGTCCGCCCCAGGGAGCGCCATTTCACAGCCAAGTACAGGGCGAATAAGACCGCGTAACCAGCATCGGACATAATCATTGCAAAAAAACATGCGAAGGAGAAAAATACCACCGGTGAAGGGTCCCAGCCAAAATAAGCAGGCGTTTGATAGAAGTTGACTAAATCCTGCCCGCCCGCCCAAGGGATAGGGTTTTTTAGTAAGGTGGGCGGCGTCTCTCCCCGGTTGGGATCGGCGCTTACTAAGGCTAGCCGGAACCGCCGGGCGAATTGTTCGTAACGATCAACATCGCTTGCGGCAACCCAGGCCTGCAGGATAAGCACGCCCTCTTGGTCTATAGCCAGAGCATGGGCGGCCTGCAAATCCGATTGATCCTGAGCTTGGCTGATATTTGCCGCGATCAGCCCTATCCAGCGGGTTAAGGACCACCTTTCCGCCCGCAGGTCTTCCAGCGCCAGTTCAACCTGTTCCAGTTCGGCTGCTAAGGTTTCCAGGGGAACCTGACCGGTATGGGTTCTGGCGACCGGCATGCTGGAAGCGGCCGGCTCCCGGCTGTCTATAACCACCACATAGACATGCAGATTATCCTTCCAGACCACCTGCCAAACCAAATCGACCGCCTGCATTTTCTGCAGCATTTGTTTGGGAACGATATAAAACCATAGCCGCAAACCGGCTAATTGTCCGGCTTCAGGCAGACTGAAGTTTCCCCAGGGCTCGACTTCCTTGATGCGTTTTAACAGCGCATCGCGCTTGTCGCTCAATTGCCTGGTAGCTAACTGTATCTCCAGCGCCCGGTTTATGACACTAGCGAAATCGAACTTCTTTATATCATGCTGTTGATGCCGCCGAGTCGGTAGCTGGCTTAAATATTTTAGCGCCTGGTTGGCGCGTTCCTCATGTTTAGAGCGGACCGGTTGTGGTAACGCGGATGCGATGTCGGCCGGGATTAGATGCGCGCCGCCCAATTCCTGTAAGGCTGCCAATACCTCGGTTTTATCGCTGCTTAAACCGCAGAAAGTAAGTTTTTTCAGAGCAACTATGGACATGGCAAACCTTTGGACAAGCGTTTGTTTTTAGTAATTTTTGCGCTGACGATGGCTACTCTTTCTTTGTCCGCTATAAAAATACCAATTTTTTTGATCGTTTTTTTTGCTCGGGGGATCAGAATCTTGTCGAAAAAATTTACCCGTTGCGTCACTTTTTTCACAGCGGCATGCAATATATCAAAGCGCCGTTGTTCGATAAGCAATTGCACTTTGAGTTCCAGCATGCGCCGTAACAGCTTAACCACCTGATCGACCCAATGCGGTTTGGCATACACGGAATAAGGTTTGACGGTAATTTCCACCGCATTCAGCACCGGTAGGTTTACGCCTACGGTATTTTCCTTGCCGACGCTGACCTTCGATACGGCTACCAAGTCGTTTAATACGATGTTCGGATAAGACATCATCGGCAGATTTTCGCTTACGCTAGCGCGGCATTCACGAATTTGCGCTGCTAATTTTGCCAGATCAGCCGCCGACTTGGAACGCTGGACGACAAGTTGTTGCCGTTTCAAGTCCAGCGAAGGTAAAAACTGCCGATAGCGTTTCAGCTGGGCAACTTCCTTGTGCAGGGCGGCTTTGCTAAACGACTGGCTGCTCATGGGGAACCTTTGGAAAATAAGACTCTATCAGAGACTGTTTCATCAATAATTGTTCTTCGCTAAAACATTCCGCCAAGGTTTGCCAACATAAGTCCAGCGCAGCTTCCAGCGCAATGCAAACATTAATATCCATGAAACGTTTTCTAAACAGCCCACCGAATTTAAGCAACTTTTCATCGTAGGCGGACAATTCAAAAGCCATCGCCTGTTTTTGTTCGGCCTCGTTAGCCGCCGCATAAAAGCGGATCATGGTATTCATGATCTGGGCGTGGTCTTCGCGGGTTACTTTGCCGATAACATGCTGTTTAAGCCTGGAAAGCGAGCCGAAGGGATCGAGCATGGCATTGTGCAGATAAAACTGGCCTTCGGTGATATAGCCGGTATTATCCGGCACCGGATGCGTGACGTCATCACCGGGCATGGTGGTAACCGTTAAAATGGTCACTGAGCCTGCGCCCTTGTAATCACAGGCTTTTTCGTAACGTCTGGCCAATTGTGAATACAAATCGCCGGTATAACCGCGATTGGACGGCACATGCTCTAGGGAAACGCCGACTTCTTTAAGTGCGTCGGCGAAAGCTGTCATATCGGTCATCAATACCAGCACCCGCTTGCCCTCCTCTACCGCAAAATGTTCGGCCACTGCCAACGCCATATCCGGCACCAGCAGGCGTTCCACGATAGGATCGGAAGCCATGTTGCAATACATGACGGTTCTGGCGAAGACGCCCGCCTGCTCAAACTGCGTGCGGAAAAAATAGAAATCGTCAAAAATCAAGCCCAGCCCTGCAAACACCACGATGTCGGCATCGGCCTGGATGCCTATGCGCGCCAGAAACGGGTTAAAGGGTTCGCCGGAGATGGAAAAAATCGGCACTTTCTGACTTTCCACCAAACAGTTGAAGACATCAATCATCGGCACATTAGTACGGATCATTTTGGAAGCCAGCTTACGTTGCATCGGATTAACCGAGGGCCCGCCGATAGCCACTTTCGGGTCATGTTCCAGCGTCGAACCACCGTCTAAGGGTTGGCCCGTGGCGCTAAAAATCCGCCCAAGAATATTGGCGGAATAGTTGGCCTGCATGGCATGGCCTAAAAAACGCACCGCAGCCGCAGTGGAAATACCCTGCGTACCGGAAAACACTTGCAAGGAAACCTGGCTCCCCTCTACCTTGATAACCTGTGCCAATGATTCCGCGCCACCGCTATCCTCAATAAAAGCCAAATCACCAAACCGGGTGCTGATACCTGGCTTTTCGGCAAAATTGCCGACATTAACCTTAACAATATTCCCAACTATGGAAATGATAGCGTGATATTTGACCAGGCGTTCAATCATGGTTAGTCCAAAAGGGGAAGCAAGGAGTGGATTTATGCGCTTGCAAGGTGCAACCTAAAAAAAATCCGCAAGTCAAAATAAAAACCACTGCAAATTACCGCAGCTAAATAGAAGACTAGATTATAAATTATATATATTTTTAAGTAAAATCTATCAGTATCAATACTTATATAGCTCAATATATAAAACAGATCGCTGAGCCGTTTCATTAATTTATTTGTACTATTGAGCGTAACAAATAAATACGCTTTAAGGAAAACTAACAAACTAGTAGGAGCGGTCCACGCCCGCGATAAGGCCTTTAGGAATGGATAAGCCTTCACGCGGGCTTGGCCCGCTTCGACATTATTCGGCTATCTTCCGAGTGCGTAAAACATAACCATGGCCAACTTAAATAACAGCGAATGTTCCTGTTGGCTTCTAAAACCGACTGCTTAGCGCCATAAAAGGCTGCTAAGTAGTTGCTCGTATTTATCTTCATTCATTAACAGTAGATAATTTGCCCAGATTTAAAATTGTCTTATTGGATATAATTTTAAGGTTGAATTTTGAATAGCTATCACCACATCTTGGTAAACAATAAAATATGCCAACAAACACAAACACTGAAAACTCATTTAACAAATTTAACATACCAATTTCCAAAATCCGTATCTTAGTTGCAGAAGGCTATGGCGATGCGGCTGAAAGTCTGACGATGCTGTTGCAAATGGAAGGGCATGAAGTCGAGACAGCCGCGTTTTGCAAACTTAAAGAGATTGAGCCTGCACATTCTCCTATTTCTCAGAATATCATTTTCAATATGGGACTTGCCGATCTAAATTGTCAAGAGATTGCTAGGCTTTTCAGTAGATCACCGGATCATCAAGGCGTTATTCAAGTCGCCTTAACGGGTCTTGACTAGCAAGAGCCTTTATTTGAAATATGATGTAACTCAGTTAGCATGAGGAAAAGACTGGCCGGCTTTTTTGCTTGGCATGAGCCTGGGCATACTGCCTGCGCTCGTTTATATTGCCTGGTCACCGGTTGAGTTTTATAAAAACATTATTTTATTCAATAAACTGAGGCCGACGGATAGTACTAATTGGTGTTTTTACGCACCGGCATGGGTCGCTACTACCGCTCAATTTTTATCGATATTAGCTTTGGGGAGTATTTCTATTTGGAATATTATAATGCGCACCTCGTACTGTAAAAAAGGGCTACCAACTTAAGCCGGGACAGCTTAAGGTTAAGCCGTTCGTGGTGAGCTTGTCGAACCATGAGCGGCTTAACCGTCCACCCTTCGACAGGCTCAGTGTGAACGGTTAATCCTCGCAGTTGTCCCGCTTTAAGTTGGTGGCCTAAAAAAGGGTACGCTTCAAAATTTGCGGCCTGGTTCGAACAGTTTTGTTGCGTTAACCTCACGGTAAAGTATGACCAATAGATGCACACTCACAACCTTGTAGGAACGGCTATTTTACGAGTGCGGAAAACATACCCATGGCCAACTTAAATAACAACCAAACTATAACAATCGGAAAAATAAGGGTCTGCAGGAGGAATACAACCAGGAGGTTGACAATATTCCCAACAACTTTATTAGTCACACTATCGACTTTCTGCTTAAAGTTATCCACCACGGCTTTTAAATCCGCAGCATTTGGCATAGCCGGCACAGTGGATTTCAGCTTATCCCAGAAACCTTGCTCCGCTTGCGCGGTTGGCGCAGGCAACTGCAAGGTAAATTGATCGGGCGTGAAGGCGTTAAAATCGGCAGCCGCAGTCGTCATCGCCGCTTGACTCGTTTGATATTGTCCCGCCATAAAATTCTCAAACAACGCATTCCCGCCGATAGTGATCAACGGCAAGGCGAAGCGCGCCAGCAACATTAAACTGAACGCATACACGAGCAACCGGGGCGGCTGTTGATTTTTTAAACTGTAAAGCAGCCAAATGCCGGCCAAGAGGGTGAGCGCAATTTTTATCCAAGCGTAAGCACCTAACGTAACCAGAATTTTTTGCACGCCAAACGCTACTGCCGCTATTAATATACATGAGGAAAACTGCTCGACCAGATCATTGACGGGATCAAGCGCTTCGCCTACGGTCAACGCCATGCCAACACCCAGGTGAATGCTAACTTGCGCGCTCTGGGCGACTGAAATGGCGGCATCCAAGCTCTTGGCAATGCCAAAAGTTACCAAAGCTCGATTCAGACCGGCGTCAATCTGTTGCACAGCCAGATTATCCAAATGCGGTAACCAGGCGATGAGCATGACTAAAAACAGGACAACCGCAACGACAACACTTGATTTTGCCGGTTGGGAAACATCCATCATGAATAGAAAGCGTACTGTTTAGTTAGTCTGAGTTTCATACGCTATTGTCTAGACCCAGTAGCGTTCTGGTCAACTTTAATTATTGCCAAATGGTTTGCCATGGAGCTCGAATAGTCAAAAGTTAGCTGGCCTTCATTTTTATAATAAAACTCCATCTGCCGGTTATATCCGGAACCATCAACATGGTCATATTGATCGTCAGGCTGTCCGATCAATTTTTTGACTTCGTATATATCCATGCCAAATTTCAGTTTTGAAAACTTACTGCTAGGCGCCGGCGAACCAATGAATTGTCCTTTGCTGGGATCTGTGCCACAACCCGTCAGGATTGATAGTGAAATCATAATCATGATTAATCTAATTGCGTACATACTATCCTCCGTTTTTTTTGCGTATTCTAAATTAATCTGCACACAAAATCCGGACGGACTTGGACAGTACCAACCCATGACCAAAATTATCATGCAAATTGATAACGGTTGATGTCGTTTGAAGGGTTTTTCATTGGTGGGCCGGCTGTTTTGCTCTCACTCACCAATCAGAATCAATTGATTGATCTTATATAAAAACTACCCTAAACTAAGATCACTACTCTAGTCTTGTATAAAATAGCCATGCTTGAAATTGCCAAGAAAGACATCGTTACCCGCCTTAAATTTGACAATCCTTGGTGGGAAACCGGCATAACCAGCAAAATCGCCTAGCAAAATACACCACGGCGTAAATACTTTACACCCTTTTATCACACCATTACTGATATTTGTTGAAATTAATCCGCATATCGACCAACCTTTGCTTATTACCAGCCGCACCATAGTAGATGAATATGTGCAATACAAGGGTGTAAAATTCGAATTTCTTCCGGCTAGTTTATATGCTTACATTCTTTGAGCAAATATTTTTTCTAGTGCACACGACTAATACTGCCTGATTCTAGACTTAGCTCAACGCCATGCCTCCCAAAACCCTGTTCGGCCACCCCCCAGGCCTCTTCGTACTCTTCTTCACCGAAATGTGGGAACGCTTCTCGTATTACGGCATGCGGGCGCTGTTGGTGTTATATATGACCCAGCATTTGCTCCAGCAGGTGCAAGCCGGAGCGCCGGTGTTTGGGTTTGCCGCTTTACAAAGCGGCCTGGAAAGCCTGTACGGCCCATTGGCGAACCAGGCGCTAGCCTCGCAAATCTATGGGCTGTATACCGGCCTAGTCTATTTTACGCCCTTCTTTGGCGGGCTATTGGCGGATAGACTGCTGGGACAACGCAATTGCGTGGTGTTGGGCGGCGTAATGATGGCGATCGGGCATTTTCTGATGGCTATTGAAGCCTTATTTCTGCCGGCGCTGCTGTTTTTGATTCTGGGCAACGGCTGCTTCAAACCCAATATTTCCACGCAGGTCGGACATTTATACGCGCCTGGCGACCCGCGCCGCGATGGCGCATTCACAATCTTCTACATGGGGATAAATCTGGGTGCGTTTTTTTCGCCGTTGATTTGCGGCACATTGGGCCAAATATACGGCTGGCATTATGGCTTCGCAGCCGCCGGCGTCGGCATGTTACTCGGCCTGAGCATCTATCTAAGCGGGCAAAAATATTTGGCCGCCGTCGCCATGCATCAAGTAGCTGTCGCCCCTAAAGCGTTGAACCGCCGCGATTGGCGGGCCATCGCCGGACTAATGTTACTGGCGATGCTGAACATCGTGTTCTGGGCAGTATATGAACAGCAAGGCAACACGCTGCAATTGTTTGCAGAATATCAGACTGACCGCCGGGTATGGGGCTGGGAAATGCCATCCACCTGGTTTCAGGCACTAAACCCCGCTTTTATTTTTTTTCTGGCCCCATTGCTGGATAGCTTATCGCTACGCTTAAGCAAGCGCGGCAATGACCCATCCAGTATCGCCAAAATGGCCATCGGCGCAGGCTTATTGGGCGCGGCCTTTTTAGTACTTATTTTCGCTTTGGGCGTGCAAGCGGATAGTGTGCGGATTAATTTTCTATGGTTGGTAGCGTGTACGCTAATTTATACACTAGGGGAATTGTATTTATCGCCGATTGGCCTATCCTTAGTGAGCAAGGTCGCGCCCGCTAAACTGATAGGCATGCTGATGGGCATGTGGTTTTTATCCTCATTTTTCGGCAACTACCTGTCCGGCTATCTTGGCACTTACTATACAAAAATGCCGCATTCTGAATTTTTTGCATTATTGGCGGCTTTGGGAATCGGCACTGGCTTGGCGATTTTCGCCTTAAAGTCGCCGCTGAGGCAGGCCATTGGCGAGCTATAAGGTTGGGTCATCCCTGACCCCTTGCCGTTTTGGTAGCGGGATACCGTGAGCGACAGACTCCTTGCTGACTAGTGTATGCGCATGACATTGTTTTGTCATTAAATATTTATAAAAACTTAGTTCTCATCACCTAGATTAAGTGTTATTGTTCGACAATAAATTAGATTGCTTGATGACCCAAGACTATGACTAAAGATAAGGCACTTGAGGATTTAATCGGTGCAATTTACGAAACCGCGCTTAACCCAGGCATGTGGCCTGAGGTCATGACGCTGTGCGCCCGGCAAGTTGATGGTGTAGCTGCGCATATCATGACAGTTGATAAATGCCGGGAAAGCCCTGTATTTCTGGTAGCCGCCGGCGATGGCGATTTACCCACCCCGGAAAATCAAAACCATTATTTAAATTATTACGTCAAGATTGACCCGCGCATGCAGGTGATGGCGGCAGCCAAATTGCACGAATGGCGCTATTGCACCCACTACTTGGATCAACAGTACGTTAACCACAATGAATTCTATCAGGATTTTTTGTTGCCCAGCGGCGGCCGCTATGCGATGGGCGCCTGGATAAACGACAGCAGCTCCGAGAAAACCGTATTAGGCCTGCATCGCTGCCAAGGCCAGCCGGAATTTAGCGAAGGCGAACGCCGGATCGCCGAACAGTTCAGCCGCCATCTAAACCGAAGCTTGCGCCTGCAACAACACACGCAAGCTTTGCAGGATAAAGCCTGGTTAGGTGCCAGAGCTATTGATGCGCTCAGCCTACCTATGCTCATCGTCGACGCCACAGCCTCCATCCGGCATTTAAACCTCCAGGCGGAAACCTTGCTAAAAGATAACAGCACTTCCGGCTTCAGCAGCTACAACCAGCGCTTATCCGCCCAGCACCCGGATGACAATCAAAAACTGGCGGCTTTAATCACCCAAGCAACGTCCACGCCGGCCCAAGGCGGCGCAGCATTTCTTAGCAACGGAACGCAACAAGCCTTTGCGACCCCTTTACCGGCCAGATCACCCTTTGTCCAAGAATGGCAGATTAACTTGGCCTTGCTGGTGATATTGGAAAGCGGTAAAGTAATTTCCCCGCTGCCCTTATTGGGCAAACTGTATAATTTATCGCCTGCCGAATTAAAATGCGCCGCCGCGCTATTAGCCGGTCAAACAGTCGAAAATTACGCGCAAGCCTCCGGTTTGGCAGAGAACACAGTGCGCACCCAAATCAAAAATCTGCAACGTAAAACCGGAACCGGCAAGCAATCGGAATTATTGGCGCTCTTGAGCCGTGCGCCGCCGTTGGGCTAGCTTTAACTTTATATAGCTTTAATTGTTTATTAAAAACTCATCCTTACTGTGGCCCGCTTCAATTAACTCTCTTAACCATTTTGGCGACAGACCTCTACCTGTCCAAGTTTGTAGATGGTTTTGCGGATTCCGATACTTACCTTGGATCAATTGCATGCGTTTATCGGATACTTTACTGTTATCGAAAATTTCCACTGTCACTCCAATTGAAGCTGCAAGCTCCTTAATCTGCGCAATGACTTCTTTTTTCTTGCCTTGCCGCTTTACTTCTAAGGTCAATTGGGCTTCGGCTAACAACTTTTGCAACTCTTCTACAGAAAGTTCGTGAATATTGGTCATAATCTTTTTCGTTATAATTAAAATAAAAACCTTAGTATACTTAAAATTAAGTTCCTGACAATATTAATGACAAAAAAAAGTCCATAGGAAAGCATGCACGCAGTTACCTAGGAAATCGACATTGGAATAACAAAGCCCGAATATGCGAGCAATGGCATTATTTAAACGAATGATGACTTGTACTCATAACCCAAACTGCCAACCAGATGTTAAAGCCACAAACGCAAAAAGGTAGCTGATGAGGCATAAAAACTTAGATTAGGCTTTTATCAGTTTCATAAGCAGAAAACTCCCGCCGGTTTCAAAAAAACTTAAAAAGCAGCTTTGTACACTAAAGCCCAATGAACATTAAGATGATAAATACAATAAGCGTAAAGACGACGCCCACACAAAATGCAATAATGTGATTTAAGGTAATCATTCTGCTACTCGAGCTATCAAAATTCGTGGCTAAAGGTTTTGAAATGCAGGGCGACTATTTTCTATTGATATTTTAAGCTAAATTGTCACTATGCAGCGAAAATGCCAAAGGAGCAGGCCATGTGTGCCCGCGATTATGGATTTATGACAAACACCAAGATCACCCTCTTACATTAAAGCTAATCAGTACATGAGCAGCCGTACATAGGCTATTGAATTTTGAGCAGAATTATTAGTTAAGCTATTTGGGGCTTTATTTTTATACAAATTCATTACTTCTATATCATTTCCATCACTTAGAGGAACAGCAGATGCCATCACCAGCCAATGTATTTAACTTAAACGGACACCATACACATATATCTTACGGCACCGGAGCCCTGGGATCAATTGCAGGATTAACTTATCAAGACGACCGCCAAACCTTGCACTTCAGTCCGGAGGATATAAGTGTACTGACCACAGAATTGGGAGACGAACTGACTGTGACTCTGCAATTGACTGTAGATGTCGGCTCTACCACATTTACCTTCTTCATCCCGAAAATAGTCTTGGAATTAAATCAGCAAATCAATATTAATACCTTAGGGATAACTACCATCCATAGACTACCATTTACGCCGATTATTCATGGCCAGCTGGATAATTATAGCGTGGTTAAACTGCAAGGAACGGCTGCTTCTCTGGCGTTCTAAGCTTGTTAAAAAAATAACTAACCCAGCCAACGTCGTTGCGTCTCTACACAACCACTAGGCTCAGTATCATGGCTCTTTGTGTGCCAATAACGCTTTCAGGCTTTCAGGCGTTCAATTTCGACAAAAGCGCGCTTCTGCGCGCTGTTTCTCAGACGCCGCGAGTTGCTCCCCTGCTGCTTCTCGGCATATATCGGCCCAATTATAGAGGATACGGGCGGGTAAATGGCCGTAGGCTGTGAGCTGGATTTCGATTTGATAAAGGCGGTCATGGCTATCTTTAGCTTTGACATCGACAATGCTGAGTTTATCGCTTAAAAACTCTTTGTCGGTATACGGGTTGAGAATTTCCACCCACACCAAGGGTTCGAACAAATCTTGGGCTAAAAACGCATTCAGAAAATGGATCAGCAGATTACGGTTTTCTTCCGCGCCGAGTAAGGCCTTGAATAAAAAGTCAATTTTTGAGTCGATAGCATGGCTATTCAAAGCCTGTGATTTCGGTTTCAGACTGATTGCAGAGGGTCTTGATTAGGAAGGCAAATTGTTCAACGAGCTCTCACAAGTGAGAGCTATACTTACATGATATACTTTAAAAAAAGCGCGTTTGTCGGGTCGCATGCTTTTCGCAAGCCAGTATTAATGGCAACTGCTTTATTAGCAAAGCTAACGTAAAATTTAATATAAAATCCCAAAATCATATAGACGGCATTTTGTATTTGTGTTTTTAGCTACCTAGTTAAATGAATATCACCCTTTTTAATCGCCAGGATGCGCAACTATGCTGACTATCCATCTTCGGGACAAAGACCCAGCCGTGGTTGCGGCCTGGGAAACTGAATTTGCCAACGAACCTGCGGTAACAAGCTACTGCGGCAACATCTTAGATCAAGCTGCGGACGCAGTCGTTAGCCCGGCCAATAGTTTCGGATTCATGGATGGAGGTATTGATCTTGCGTTCTCGCACTATTTCGGCTGGGAACTGGAAAGCAATCTTAAAGCTCTGCTTGCAGAATTGCATTTCGGCGAGATTCCAGTCGGTCAGGCTATCATTCTGCCTACACAACACACTAGCATCCCATATATGGTAAGTGCGCCAACCATGCGCATTCCAAGCAATATCAGCAAAACCATCAATGTCTATCTTGCCTTCCGCGCCGCTTTGATTGCTGTGCATAATCACAATGCCCAAACTGCGGTTCCAATCCGATCCATACTGGTTCCAGGTCTAGGCACCGGTGTCGGACAAGTTCAACCCCGCCATGCCGCCCGACAAATGAAGGTCGCTTATAACGCCGTCGTTCACAGACAAGGCATCCGTAGCCGGAATGCCCGGCAAATTTTGAACGAACATCATGAGTTGCTTGCGTTTACCAATGAGTTCAATGCTGTCGGATATTGAAAATTATTAGCAAAGCTAGGGTAAATTTAAATAGAAAATCCCAATACCATATAGCTGGTACTATATTTTTTAGTTTTTGGCTTATTCTTTTTTTTGCCAATACGCGCTCACGATCTCATGCGACCAGGCAGGCTGTCGAATTTCCTGGCGTGGTAGAAACTCGCTCATGATCGGTTTAATATCCAGCACTTAAAGGGGTCAGAGTAGATTAGAAATAGATCTACTCTGTCCCTTTAAGGTTCTGACTCCTTTAAGGTTTTTGCTTTTAATTGAATTTGCCGTTAACCGACGATTTTAGAATCGGCGAGGGCTTGCAGAGGGCGCAGCAAGTACGTCCGTGTAGGCTAAACCCATCTTTAACAAGCCGCCCCTCAAATTTAGCCAATTTAGCCTCATCTGTTTACTTAAGTCATTGATTTCATATATAAGTCAACTCATTTTTGGGGTTATTTCAGTTTGTAGTGCCATAATAGTTTGATACCCATATTGCGGATTTTTTAAAACTGCGCTAACTTTGCGCCATGTATATCCGCCGCACTCATACCAACAACTCCTCCACGGGCGAACGTTATTTCACCTTTCGCTTGGTGGCTAACCAGCGCGTCGATGGAAAACCGCGCCAGACGACTTTATTGAATCTGGGCAGACATTTTTCCGTCGACCAAGAGCATTGGCCTTCGCTTTGTGTCAGAGTCGAGCAATTGCTGAGCCATCAATCGACGCTATTGCCGCTTCAATTGCCGTCAGCCGTGGAAATAGCCGCGCAGTCCATCTTTACACAACTCTTGGCGCAACAGGCGACCGTCACCGAAGCGCCGCCACAAAAGGACGATTTGCCATCAGCGCCTGCTAAATCTGCCGCACCTTCAGAGTTCACCCTGCCTGTACCTGTTGATCTTCAAGTTGTTGATATCACTTCTCTTGAAGTAAGCCAATCCAGAACCGTAGGCGTCGAGCAGGTGGGCCTTTGGGCGATGCAACAACTGAATTTTATCGAATTGCTGACAGGCTTGGGGATTAATGGTGCACAAATAGCCGCTATAGTCGGCTCCATTATTGGGCGTATGGCCGGTGTATGCTCGGAGCTGGCGACACACAACTGGCTAATCAGGCAAAGCGCACTGGGCGAGTTAATCGACGCGAACTACGAAACGTTGCCCTTGATGACGATGTACCGGGCGGCAGACGCCTTGTGGAAACACAGTGCCCAGATCGAGCAGACCTTATTCTCTCGGCTGACTGATTTATTTGGCTTTTCGACCACGATCACCCTGTATGATTTGACCAATACCTATTTTGAAGGCGAAGTGCCGAACAATACCAAAGCCAAGCATGGGCGTTCAAAAGAGAAACGTACGGATTGTCCACTGGTGACTTTGGGCTTGGTTTTAGATGGGAGCGGCTTTGTGCGCCGCTCGCAAACTTTTGCCGGCAATGTCAGCGAACCGGGTACCTTGGAAACGATGCTCAATCACCTCAATGCGCCGTCAGAGGCCTTGATGGTGATGGATGCCGGTATTGCCACGGAGGACAATATTCAATGGTTACGCGATAAAGGCTATGGTTATCTGGTCGTCAGTCGTGAGCGCTCACGTCAGTTCGATGACACCACCGCTGTCTCTCTTAAAACGGCATCAAATGAAACGGTACGCTGCCAAAAAGTACTCGCCAAGGATGAGAAGGAAATTCGGCTCTATTGCCATTCCGAGGGGCGTGAACAAAAAGAACAGGCCATAACCGAGCGCTTTTCAAGTCGTTTTGAAGCCGAACTTAATGCCTTGAACGCCGGATTACAACGACCACGAACCGAAAAAAATCCAAATAAACTCCATGAACGCATAGGTCGCCTGAAAGAAAAATATCACGGTATCGGTCAGCATTATCAAATTGAATTGCAAACCGATGAAAGCGGCGAAAAAGCCATCAGTCTAACCTGGCAAAAACAAGTGGTGGCGGGCTCTTCTGCAAATCTTCCCGGCGTGTATTGCTTACGGAGTAATCAAACAGCCTGGACGGAAGAAAAATTATGGCGTACTTATATCACGCTCACTGACTTGGAAGCCGTTTTTCGCTGCTTCAAAAGCGATCTGGGTCTCCGGCCTATCTTCCATCATAAAGAAGAACGCGTTGATAGCCATCTGTTCATCACCGTATTGGCCTATCAGTTTGTGCAACTCATTCGCCGGCGTCTAAAAGAATCTGACGTCAATTTCAGCAGCAGTTGGAGGACTCTACGGGAAATATTGAGTACTCAAAACCGCGTCACGGTCAGTTTCCGTCGAGCCGATGGTAAAGCTTTACATGTGCGTAAAGCCACCAAAGCGGAACCCGAGCAGATGGATATTTATAAGGCACTAAAAGTTAATCCGGCACCCGGAGGTATTAGTAAAACGATAGCCTAAAATACTGAGACTGGACTCTATTTTTCAGAATGTAGTGCCACACCGATTTTTTTTGATACGCAACATATTGTTTTTAAATGCTTATTAATTTGACTTGTTAAAGATGGGTAAAGTCGGCATCCATGCCTCCTACCCCTCTGCAAGCCCTCGCCGATCCCAAAATCTCAGCGCCTTGGCTTCGACCCCTTAATCAAAGCTACCAAATATTAAAAATGGTTATGCGTTTTTACTTAATTGGACATCTAAACCTAACATGTCTCTGATTTCCTCTAATCAACCCAACACGAACACTTGAGCAAAACGGCATAAATCTATACCATTAGCTAAAAAACCCGGCGCCAAGGCATTAAATGTCCCAACTCTTTATCTCGCACAGCAGCAAGGACAACGGCTTTGTCCGCGAATTACACAGAGCACTGGCTAACCATAAGCTAGACGCCTGGATAGATTCACGGGAATTGTTCGCCGGCCTATTACTAACACCGAGCATAAAAAAAGCGATTAAAAATGCCGGCGCTTTCATTGTAGTTGTCAGTCAAGAAAGCTTGCAATCCAGATGGGTCGGCAAGGAATTGAAACACGCGCTAAAACTGCAAAAACAACGCGGCGCTAACAACTATCCAGTCATACCGCTAGCGCTAAACGCCACTAAACTTGGGGTAATGGAAGACTATTTTGCCGGCGAACCAACCTATATTTCCGTCAGCAGCAACCCCGGCGGCATTGAAGCCGCACTGCCTAAAATTCTGGCCGCGCTCGGCAAACAGCTGTTGACAGACACAGCACCTACCCCTACCCCACTAGCCGACCCACTGGAAGACCTGGTACTGGAACTCACCGACCTAAAAATCCACACACAAGACCAAACCCGCCGCGCCTCCGCCCGCGCCCGCTTGGTGTATAAACCTGCCGCCACCGGCAAGCGCGATGTCAGCAGTCAACAAAACTGGCGCTTCATTTCCCCGCTGGGGCCGCTAGAAGCCGATGACATACGCTGGTATTTGGAACAATACGCCGTATGGCCGGGAGAAATGTTTAAGCCCCGCGCTCAGCAGATTGAAGCAAAGCTGTCAACCTGGGGCCAACAACTCTACCAAGCCGCGCTGCCGCCGGAAGCCACAACCGAGGCGCTGCAAGCTTGGCGGCAAGCAACTAGCCCTGTCAACCGGCGTTTCTCAGTCTCTATAGACGCCGCTGTGGAACTTGGCGCGGCAGCAGCAGAACAAGACAGCGCCAAACAAGCCGCAACCTTGCTACTCAGCCTACCTTGGGAACTCCTGCACGATGGCAAAAGCTATTTATTCCAAGGCGCAAAAGCCAGCCGGGTGCGCCGCTGCCTACCCAACACCCAAGATGTTACCGTCGCCGCCGTCGCCCCACCCATCCGCATCCTGTTAATCACCGCCCGCCCCGAAGACCCTGCTTGCAGCTATCTAGACCACCGCGCCAGCGCCCTGCCGCTGGTAGCCGCCATGGAAACCCTAGGCAGCTTAGTCGAATTAACGCTGTTAAGCCCGGCCACCTTACCGGCTTTGCGCTTGGCCTTAGAACAAGCGCAAGGTCTAGGCGCACCCTACCACGTCGTACATTTCGATGGCCACGGCGTGTACGACGCCAAAGTCGGCCTCGGCGGCTTATGCTTTGAAGACCCGCAAGATCAACACCTTTTAGTTAATCGTCGGCATCTCACCGTCTACACCACGGAACTCGGCCCGCTACTGCGCGATTACCGCATCCCGCTGGTATTCCTAGACGCCTGCCAAACCGCCGCTGCCGAGCAAGCCTCGGAATCGGTCGCCTCGGAACTGTTAAAGTTGGGCGTGGCCTCGGTCGTAGCAATGAGCCATTCGGTACTAGTGGCAACTGCTGGGATTTTCGTGCAAGCCTTTTACCGCGCCCTGGCGGAAGGCAAACGCGTCGGCGCGGCGATGCTGGCCGGTCAGCAACAGCTCCATGACGACAGCTTACGCGGCCATATTTTCGGCGTCGGCGAACTGCGCTTGCAGGACTGGTTTGTGCCGGTATTATTTCAGGAACAACACGACCCGCAGTTGTTCCAAGCCGCAGCGGTCAGTCCAGCCAGCCAAGCGCGTATCCAAGAGGCGTTAAAAAACCGCATGGGCAAGATAATACCGGACGAACCAACCCCGGAATTTGTAGGCCGCAGCAAAGACTTATTGCGCCTGGAACGGCTGTTACTGCAACCCGACAGCCCCGACCGTTACGCGATACTGCGCGGCCAAGGCGGCGAAGGCAAAACCGCGCTGGCGGTCGAATTCGCCCGCTGGCTGGTGCGCAGCAAGCAAATCCAGCGCGCCGCGTTTGTATCGGTGGAAACCCATACCCAAGCCAAGGCGCTGCTGGATGCGCTAGGCCAACAATTGCTGCCCAGCTATAGCGTCGCGGCCTATCCTGACCTAGACCAAGCCATCCAGCCTGTACAACGCGCCCTGCTGGAACAAACCACTTTAGTAGTGATAGACAACCTGGAAAGCATCCTGCTACCACCCTATCTGGCGGCAAGCACCCAAACCGAGCTTAACGACGACTTAAAACAGGAACTGGCCGCCATACTCGCCGTCTGCGCCCAGCTCAATAGTGTAGGCCACACCCGGCTGTTATTCACCAGCCGCGAAGCCTTGCCGGCCCCGTTCGACAACCCACAGCAGCTCATAGAATTACAGCGCCTGGATCGCGAAGACGCCGTAAAGCTGATCGAGCGCTTATTAAATCAAGACCGCATCAGCAGCGCCGCCCACGCCCAGCGGGAAGCTATAGAGCAACTGGTAGACGCCGTGCACGGCCACGCCAGAACCCTGGCGCTGTTAGCCCCCAGTTTGCGCAGCTTGGGCGTCACCAAAACCCATGCCCAGCTCACGGCGCTGATGGCGGACATGCATAAGAAATTCCCCGCAGACCGCGAACACTCGCTCTACGCCAGTGTCGCCTTATCGCTGCAACGCTTGTCGGCGGAGAGTCAGAATAAGGTACAGGTGCTGGGGGTGTTTCACGGCGGTGTGCATTTAGTTGTGCTGCAAATCATGATGGATTGGGAACCACAAGAAGTAGAGGCACTGGCGTATGAACTGATAGCCACAGGCTTAGCAACCGCCAACCCCTTTAATTATCTCAGCCTAAACCCAGCCTTATGTCCATATTTGCGGGCGCAATGTCCAACAGCCCAGCAGGCTGAGTTAACAGAACGTTGGGCAGCGGCCATGCTGGGCTATGTCGAGTATCTTGCACAACAAGCTAGTAAAAACGTCGAACTGGCCGCGACCTTGACCTTGCTGGACTTAGCCAATTTCTTGGCGCTGCTGGCACACATCCAACAAGCCGGGGATGCAGCAGCGACCATAGACTTGACCACAACGCTATACCGCTTGCTGCATAATCTCGGCAAACCCGCTCTGCTGAACCGCGTCGGGCAAGCGCGGGATGCCGCCGCCGCCAAGCTGGGCGCAGAGTGGAATCACGCCCATTTTGAAGCGCAAGGCACCCGCATAGAACAGCAACTGGCCGGCGGACAAATCAGTGCAGCCCTAGCCGCCGCTGAGACCTTACTGCACAGCGCACGAGCGGCAGGGGCGGACTGCTATCCAGTCGCCGATTACGACCTGGCGATGGCTTGCTTTCTGCTGGGCCGGGTAGTAAAAACCGCCGGCGGCGCGGAACCAGCGCAGCCCTTGCTTGCCGAAGCGCAGCAGCGTTTTGAGGCCATAGCCGAACAAAGACAAGATCGCGGCGCGGAAAAAATGGCTTCGGTCTGTCTCACCGATGCCGGTGATTGTCTGCGGCATTTAGGCCGCTTGGACGCCGCCGCCCAGGCTTATGAACAGGCCATTCACCGTGCTGAATCTCTCAGTGATGAACGTCAAGTTGCGGTCGGCAAAATCCAATTGGGCAGTGTGCGCCTGGCTCAACGCCGTTATCAGGAGGCGCTAACCGCCTATAGCGAAGCCCGCGCAGTGTTCAACCGGCTTAATGACCTGGGCACTGTTGCCGGCAGTTGGCATCAAACCGGCATGGCTTATCAAGACGCAGGCCAGCCGGAAGCGGCGGAACAGGCTTACCGGCAAGCACTCGCCATCAACGTCCAACTGGGTAACGCCGCCGGTCAGGTCCTCACTTTAATTCAGCTGGGGAATTTGTATGCTGAAGCACTCGCCCGCCCGGAAGACGCCGCAAGCTTTTACCAGCAAGCAGCAGAGATCTATGCCAAAATCGGCGACCTAGCCAATGAAGGCCGCGCCAGAAACAATTTAGGCGATACGCTATGCAAATTAGGCCGCCTGGACGCCGCCCGGCAGGCAATCCGCCGCGCCATCACCTGCTACGCCCAATTCGGCCACGCCGCCCAGCCCTGGACAGCCTGGATAATCCTCGCCGACATCGAAACCGCCGCCAATCAGCCCCACGCCGCCGCCGCAGCCAAAGCCAAAGCCCTGGCCTGCTATCTAGCCTACCGCCGCGACGGCGGCGAAAACCATTATGACGATGGCCGCATCGCCTTAGCAGTTACACTAGCCCTGCAAGCCGCCGACCCCGCCGCCGCTCTGGCGATCATCCAAGACAATCTAGACCTCCCAGAACTCCCCGACTGGCTGCGCCCCCTCTTACACGCCCTGCACGCCATTGCTGCCGGCAGCCGCGACCCGCAACTCGCCGCCGCGCCGGAGTTGCATTACATCAGCGCCGCCGAAATCTTGCTGCTGCTGGAAACCTTAGCAGCGCCCACCCTACACGGCTAAATTCATTTTGTTATTCAAATACCTGACTAAGCGTCTGCGCGTCCAGAATACGTTCCCCCCAACTATCGAGTTGCTGCATGCCCGCCTGTTCGATTTTAGCGGCTAGCCAATCCGGCAAGGGGCCAAAACGCTTGCTGAGCAGCTTGGTTAAAAATAAGCGCTCCCCTTCCAGCCGGCCTTCTTGTCTACCTTCTTGTCTACCTTCCAGCCAGTTAAAGGGGTCAGAGCCAGTTAAAGGGGTCAGAGTAGATTAGAAATAAATCTACTCTGACCCCTTTAAACTCTGCTGACCCCTTTAAACTCTGACCCCTTTAAATCCTTTAAATCTCTGACCCCTTTAAATCTCGCTGTAAATATCGGCCCAATTACATAGGATACGCGCTGGTAAATGAATCAGCGCACCCTACGGCACTAAAATTAAGAATCACTTGCCAAGTTATAAAAAATTGTTAATATGCTCTACATGCTATTTGGAGCTAAATCATGTCAGAAAATTACGCTATCGGCGAACATTTTGAACAATTTATTAAGAAGCAGTTGGACAGTGGACACTATGCTAGCGCCAGTGAGGTCGTTCGCGATGGCTTACGCATCCTCGAAGAGCGTGAACAAATGCGTCAAATCCAGCTTGAGCAGTTGCAACAGCAAATCCAGCAAGGCTTGCACAGTGGGCCAAGTATTCCGGCAGAACAGGTCTTTGACCGGCTTCAAGCTAAATATCAAGCCATGACACAAATATAGTAGTTAAAGAGTAGTTAAAGGGGTCAGAGTAGATTAGAAATAAATCTACTCTGACCCCTTTAAATCTCTGACCCCTTTAAATCTCGCTGTAAATATCGGCCCAATTACATAGGATACGCGCTGGTAAATGAATCAGCGCACCCTACGGCACTAAAATTAAGAATCACTTGCCAAGTTATAAAAAATTGTTAATATGCTCTACATGCTATTTGGAGCTAAATCATGTCAGAAAATTACGCTATCGGCGAACATTTTGAACAATTTATTAAGAAGCAGTTGGACAGTGGACACTATGCTAGCGCCAGTGAGGTCGTTCGCGATGGCTTACGCATCCTCGAAGAGCGTGAACAAATGCGTCAAATCCAGCTTGAGCAGTTGCAACAGCAAATCCAGCAAGGCTTGCACAGTGGGCCAAGTATTCCGGCAGAACAGGTCTTTGACCGGCTTCAAGCTAAATATCAAGCCATGACACAAATATAGTGTTTTGCAACTAAGGCTCTTTGCTTGCCAATAACGCTTTTAAGCGTTCAATTTCGGCAAAAGCCGCTTCTGCGCGTTGTTTCTCAATCTCAGCACGTAGGTTGGGCTGACGATAGGAAGCCCAACAATCGGAGTCGACTTACTGAAATAATGGCTGCGCATCTAAAAAAGATGTAATCAAATTGGGTTTTTATTAGCTTCGATTTGTTGGGCTTCCTATCGTCAGCCCAACCTACGCGGCTCTAGCTTTACAAAAATGGTGGTCGTGTAAGTGAAGGCTTGGCGGTTTACGACGCGCGAAAAGCTTTTGTTAAACAGCATGGTTGCTGCTGGCGCGTCTAACCCGCCCTACGGCCCTTGGGGGAAAAGCGCGTAGATTGGGTTGCATGTTTTTCGCAACCCAACATTATTGGCAGATGCTTTATTAGCAAAGCTAGCGTAGAATTAAAAAGAAAATCCCAATATCATAGATCTGGCACTATATTTTTTTTTGGCTTCGATTATTGGGTTAGTTCTTAGGAACTAACCCAACCACGCAACTCTAGCTTTGTAAAAAAGGTGATCGTGAGAGTGAAGGCTTGGCGGGTTACGAAAAGCGAAAAGCTTTTGTTAACCTGAGGGTTGCTGGTGGTGCATCTAACCCGCCCTACGACCCTGCAGTTTTGATGGTGTCAGAATTTTATTATTTTTATATATACAAACAAACAAAATATCAACGCACTTCATCAAGAGACAAAAATTCATCAAACACCATTACCATCAACAGTAGATTCTTCACCTATAGCACAAGATCAACCGGATCCTCAAAAAAAACTTCAAGCACCAAAATAAAAAAGGTAAGCCAAAATGATACCCAACACCAGAAGCTTTGCCGGCATGGATGCCGGAGCCTAGCCTACATGGACGTACTTGCGGCGGCCTCAGCCGGAACACCCTGACGGCAAAGCTGGCTTAGCGCCAACAACGTAAATGCTCTAAAAAAACGGATTACCCCCGACCCAAGCCAGAAGACCCAGAGCTACTCGTAAAACTCTCCAACACCTTAATATAATTAATCCGCTCAAACGCCTCCGGATTCTTCACCCGCTCCCGGCTCATCACCCCCCTAGCCTCCGCCAGATTACGATAACTCCGCGCCGACAACCATTGGTCCGTCTCCTTAAGCAACACCTGCAAATACTGCGGCCCATGCTTCAGCAAAACAGAAGCGACCATCACCACATCCGCCCCGGCCAACAGATATTTAATGATTTCAGACGCCGAATGAATGCCGCGACTCGCCGCCAAAGAAGCGTTAATCCGCCCATACAATACCGCGATCCACAACAGCGGCAAACGAATTTCCGCCGGCGTACTCAACTCCGCCCTCGGATCGACGCGCAAATTATCCAGATCAATATCCGGCTGATAAAAGCGATTAAATAACACTAACGCATCCGCCCCGGCGGCATCCAAACGCTGCGCCATATTCCCGGTCGCGCTAAAAAACGGACTCAGCTTAATCGCCACCGGAATCGTCACCGCCTGTTTCACGGCTGTGAGAATATCGATATACCGCTCTTCCACCGCCGCCGCCGACACCTCAATATCGGTCGGAATAAAATACACATTCAATTCCAAAGCGCTGGCCCCGGCTTGCTGGATCTGCCGCGCAAAATCAATCCAACCAGCGTTGGTAATACCGTTCAAACTGCCGATGATCGGAATATCGGTCGCATCAACGGCTTTGCGCAAATGATTTAAATACTGCTCCGGCCCTTTCGGCGCTCTATCAATTTGCGGAAAAAAATTCAGCGACTCGGCAAAGCTATCCGTACCGGAATCCAGAAAAAAATCGAAGGCCTCGTTCTCTTTGCGGATCTGCTCCTCAAATAACGAATACATCACGATAGCCGCAGCGCCGGCGTCTTCCAATTGCTTAACGCCCTGCAAAGTCTCCGACAACGGCGAGGCGGAAGCAATAATCGGATGTTTGAGTTTCAAACCCATATAATCGGTGGATAAGTCCATAGTCTGTGTCCTTTAATCAATAGGGTTAGCGTCAGGATGGAATTGGCTGCCGGAGCGGGCCGCCATCTGCTCGTAAATATCCCATTTCTGATTGACGATCTGCTGCGCCAAAGTCATCATATGCGCCGCCTCTTCCGGATTGGTGCGTTGCAGCATTTTATAGCGCAATTCGTTATAGGCGTAGTCTTTAAACGGGATGCGCGGCCTTGGCGAATCCAGCACGAACGGGTTTTTATCACTTTGCCGCAACACCGGGTTATAGCGCAACAACGGCCAATAACCGCTGGCGGACGCCAAATCCTGTTGTTTCAAGCCATTCTCCATATTGATGCCGTGCGCAATGCAATGGCTATACGCCAAAATCAAGGACGGCCCCGGGTATGCCTCCGCTTCCCGCATCGCCAACAGCGTTTGCTGCGGATTCGCGCCCATCGCGATCCGCGCCACATACACGTTGCCGTAAGAAATGGCTTGCAGGGCAATATCCTTTTTGCCTACGGTCTTGCCGCCTGCCGCAAATTTAGCGACTGCGCCCAACGGCGTCGATTTAGACATTTGCCCGCCGGTATTGGAATACACTTCGGTATCCAGCACCAACACATTCACATCCCGGCCACTGGCCAAAATATGATCCAAGCCGCCCGAACCGATGTCGTAAGCCCAACCGTCGCCGCCCATAATCCAAATACTGCGCCGCACCAGATGATCAACCACGGACAACAGATCAAGGGCTGGCTCACTGTTCAATTGCAGCAACACGGCTTTCAATTCGGCGACCCGTTCGCGTTGCACGCGGATTTGCGACTCGGTTTTTTGCGGCGCATGGGTAATCTCCCGCACCAAATTACTGCCTAACTCGGCCTTGAAGCCTTGCAGCAGTTGCAGCGCCAAATCCCGATGCTTATCGGCCGTCAAACGAAAGCCAAAACCGAATTCGGCATTATCCTCAAACAAGGAATTCGACCAAGCCGGACCCCGGCCTTCATCATTTTTGGTCCACGGCGTCGTCGGCAAATTGCCGCCGTAAATAGAAGAACAACCGGTGGCGTTGGCGACGATCAAGCGATCGCCAAATAATTGCGACACCAATTTCACATAAGGCGTCTCGCCGCAGCCCGCGCAGGCCCCGGAAAATTCGAACAACGGTTGCAGAAACTGCGCGCCACGGATAGAGGAAAAATCCACCCGCGCCCGGTCATTGAGCGGCAGGGTTTCAAAAAAATCAATATTGGTCTTTTCCTGCGCCAACAACGGAGCTTTCGCCGTCATATTGATCGCTTTCACGCCGCTTTCCTTCAGGCTGAGAGCTGGACAAACGCTGACGCAGAGATTACAACCGGTGCAATCTTCCACATAGATTTGCAAGGTATAGCGGGTTTCCGGAAAGCCTCGGGCGCTGATGCCGGCGGACTTAAAGCCCTCGGGCGCAGTCTCCAACAAACTTTGATTATAAAATTTCGAACGAATCACGCCATGCGGACAGACAAAACTGCAATTTCCGCATTGTATGCACAGCTCCGGCTCCCAGGCCGGCACCACATCCGAGACATTGCGTTTTTCCCAAGCGGTCGTGCCGGAAGGATACGTGCCGTCCAACGGCATTTGGCTCACAGTGAGCTGATCGCCCTCGCCCGCCATCATTCTCGCAGTGACTTCCTGCACGAATTGCGGGGCGTTGCTGGGCACGATAGGCGGCATTTCCAAGGTGCTGCTGACTATTTGCGGTACCTCGACCTGATACAAATGCGCCAAGGTTTCATCGACGGCGGCGTAATTTTTCAACACCACTTCTTCGCCTTTATTGCTATAGGTCTTTTTGATCGCCGTCTTGATTTTCGCGATAGCCGCCTCTCTGGGTAGTACGCCGGACAGCGCGAAAAAGCAAGTCTGCAAGATAGTATTCACCCGATTGCCCATGCCGGTTTCATGCGCCACTTTCGAAGCGTCGATCACATGGAAGGCCAAGCGCTTAACAATGATTTGCTCCTGTATATAGCGCGGCAGATGCGCCCAAACCTCGTCTACGCCATACGGACTGTTCAGCAAAAAAACCGCGCCGGGGGCGGCTTGCGCTAAAATATCGGTTTTGAATAAAAAGTTGAATTGATGGCAGCCGATAAATTGCGCGGTCTGCACCAAATACGGCGCCCGTATCGGATCGGGACCAAAGCGCAGATGCGAGACGGTTTGCGAACCGGATTTTTTCGAATCGTAGACAAAATAACCTTGGGCGTATAAATCCGCCGATTCGCCAATAATTTTAATGGTGTTTTTATTCGCGCCTACCGTGCCGTCCGCCCCTAGGCCAAAGAATAAGGCCGAGATGACTTTTGCCGATTCAATAGAAAAGCTGGGATCATAATCCAGACTCAGATAACCGACATCATCGACGATACCGATAGTGAAAGGACTTTTCGGTTGCGGCTTGGCCAATTCATCGAAAATGCCTTTCACCATCGCCGGGGTAAATTCTTTGGACGACAGACCGTAACGGCCGCCGATGGTTTTCGGCAGGTTCGCTAGCGTACCCGAATTATAGGCTTCGGCAAACGTGGTCAGCACGTCGTGAAACAACGGCTCGCCGGTCGCGCCAGGAGATTTGGTTCTATCCAACACTGCGACAGAGCGCACTGTCAAAGGCAATGCCGCCAGAAACGCCTCTTTAGCAAACGGCAGATATAAACGCACATGCAACACGCCGATTTTCTCGCCGCGCTGTACCAGATGGGCGACGGTTTCTTTCACCGTCTCCGCAGCGGAACCCATGATGACGATAACTTTTTCGGCGTCGGTCGCGCCGCTGTATTCAAACAAGCGATATTGCCGGCCAGTGAGGAAAGCGAATTTATCCATCGCTTGTTGGACAATGACCGGGGTTTTTGCATAAAACGGGTTAACGGTTTCCCGGCCCTGAAAATACACGTCCGGATTTTGCGCGGTGCCGCGAATAAACGGATTATCCGGATTTAGGCCACGCGCACGGTGCGCCCGCACCAGATCGGCATCAATCATCGCGCGAATTTGCGCATCGGCCAACAATTCTATTTTATTCACTTCGTGCGAGGTACGAAAGCCGTCAAAGAAATGGATAAATGGCACGCGGGCTTCCAAAGTCGCCGCTTGGGCAATCAAGGCCATATCGTGCGCCTCCTGGACAGAGCTGGAACCCAACAACGCAAAACCGGTATCGCGGATAGCCATGATGTCGGAATGGTCGCCAAAGATCGACAAACCTTGCGCCGCCAACGAGCGAGCGGCGACATGTATCACTGTCGAGGTCAATTCACCGGCGATTTTATACATATTCGGGATCATCAACAGCAAACCCTGCGAAGCGGTATAAGTGGTGGTCAGCGCCCCGGTTTGCAAAGCTCCGTGCACCGCCCCGGCCGCGCCGCCTTCGCTCTGCATTTCCACAATCAGCGGCACATTGCCCCAAATATTGGTTTTACCTTCGGTCGCCCATTGGTCGGCCCATTCCGCCATCGTCGAAGACGGGGTAATCGGATAAATGGCGCACACCTCGTTCACGCGATACGCCACATAGGCGACGGCCTCATTTCCATCTACTGTCACAACTTGATTTTCCGTCATTAGTTTATACTCCCTTTTCAGCAACCATTTCAATAGCATGGCAAGGACATTGTTCGAAACACACCGCACAGCCGGTACAGCGTTCATAATCGTAGCGGTAACGGTTACCAGGACCTAATTTGATAATAGCGGTTTCCGGGCAAGCGCCATAACAACCGTCACACTCGAAACAGTTGCCGCAGGAGAAACAGCGCTGAGCTTCAAAAGTAGCGTCCACGGTATTCAGGCCGGCGACGATTTCCGAGAAATCATCGGTGCGTTGCTGGGCGGGGATATGCGCTTGTTTTTTCTGCTCGGCGTCGGTCTGATACCAAATATGCAGCTTTTCGTATTCAATCAAAGCGTGTTTAGCGGCGGGCGCATAGCGGGTATTTTTCAGCCAAGCGTCTATATGCCGCGCGGCTTTCTTGCCGTGACCAACACCCGCCGTCACGGTGCGTTCGCTAGGGACCATGTCGCCGCCGGCAAACACACCCTCAGCGCCGGTCTGCATGCCGCTATCCACGATCACCGTGCCGTCGGCCATGAATTCAATGCCGGGCGTCGAGCGTAAAAAGCCGGTATCGGTATCCTGACCCACCGCCAGGATTAAGGTATCGGCTTCCAAGGTTTCGAAGCGGCCGGAGGGTTGCGGTCTACCGTGCTCGTCCAACTCCATCACTTCCACTTTTAAAGAGGAATCGTCCATTTCTTTAATGGTGCGCAACCAATTGATGATCACGCCCTCCTCTAGCGCCTCATCGGCTTCAAAGGCATGCGCCGGCATATGTTCGCGGTCGCGGCGGTAAATGATTAAGGCTTCTTCCGCACCCAGCCGTTTTGCGGTCCTGGCAGCGTCCATCGCGGTATTGCCGCCGCCGTAAATCGCGACTTTTCGCCCTAGTTTCGGCGCATTGCCTGCCGAGGCGTCGCGCAAAAAAGCCACTGCATCCAGCATTTTTGAAGCGTCTCTGGCTGGAATATCAATGCGCTTGCTCAAATGCGCGCCGACAGCCACAAACACCGCAGCAAAGTTGCCGGCTTGCTTATCGGCCAGTAAATTCTCAACTTTGCGATTCAACACGATCTCAACGCCCAAGCTTTCGATGCGTTTTATTTCCCTATCCAATTCATGCCGGGGTAAACGGTAGGCAGGTATGCCGAAACGCATCATGCCGCCGGCGATTGGGCCGGCCTCATAAATCACTACGCTATGCCCTAAACGCACCAGATGATAAGCGGCGGATAAACCGCTCGGCCCGGCGCCAATGACCAGAATGCGTTTGCCGCTGGGCTTGGCGTTAACGGCAACCTGCCAATTTTCGGCGATGGCCATATCGCCCAAAAAACGTTCCACGGCATGGATACTGACTGCGCCGTCCAATTGTTCGCGATTGCACTGAGTTTCGCAGGGATGATAACAAACCCGGCCATGAATGGCGGGCAGCGGGTTATCCTGCATAATCTGCTGCCAGGCTTGGTGATAATGGCCGGCCTGCACTAAAGCCAGCCAAGCCTGGATATTTTCCCCGGCCGGGCAAGCATGATTGCAGGGCGGCAAAAAATCTTGATATTCCGGGCGGTGACTGCGCACCGGGCCAGTACCCTGATCGTGCCTTTGCAGGTCGGCAGGGAGGGTTATGTCTGCGGATTTATTGATCATAGTCTTGTCCTTGGAGCGTTAACGTAGCATGAGCATCCTCTGTTCACGCAACTCTTCAGCCTTTTAATAGTCATATTATAGCTTATTGCTTGGTTCCGTTACCTTTATACAACCCTTTTAAGCTCAGTTGCAATAGCAATTTTCTGTACTTTTCATGTGGAAATAGTGTAAAACATCAACCTACTGATTTACAAGGAACTCTGTATTTCTACGTATTGTCTATTTTATTGTTAAGGTTTATTTTAACTACCGAAACTCCTGCCAATTAAGGAGAATAGAGCCGTTTATAACGAGACGGCATATTTTTTGCTAATTGACGCCACAAAATAAACGTCAGGACTGAACATGCTGGAATATTTGATCACTCGTCTTTATCGTTTAGGCTTTGCAATCCACAAACACTTGCCTGTTGTGGCGGCAAAAATTCCGAGGAATGTCGGTGATCTGCTGATCACTATCACCCTGGTGGCTTTGGCGTTCAGCTTACGCTTGGTTATCGCGCCGCTGGATACCGGCTTGCCTTATATGACTTTTTTTCCAGCCGTCACGTTAGCAGCAATCGCCGCCGGTTTAGAAGCTGGCTTGCTCGCCATGATACTAAGCTTGATTATTGTCAACACGCTATTAACGCCGCCTTATTTTTCCTTTGCTTTGCAAAATTTACACACCAATGCCTGGCCGAATCTGGTGTTTCTGCTTAACGGACTTATCGCCTCATTTGCTATTGAGGCCATGCATCATTATCGCCGGCAATTCGTTAAGGAACTGAATACCAGCACCAAAACGCATGCCGCCTTAAAGGAAAGCAGCCAGTGCATCTCCAAAATTTTCGATAATCTCTATACGTATATCGCTTTACTGGACACGAATGGGGTCATACAGGAGGTCAATAAAGCCGCGCTGGAACGCAACTGCTGCCGGAAACAGGAGTTGATAGGCCGGCATTTTTACGATTACCCGTGGTGGACTTATGACAACAAGGTCCATGCGCAAATTATTGCGGCCCTCAATGCCGCCAAGCAAGGAGAATCGTTGCGCTTTGATGTACCGGTAAAAATAGGCGCTGAGTTGGTGCCGGTGGACATTCATATTTCGCCGGTGCGTGATGATAATGGCAAGGTTACCGGCATATTGACGACCGCTTTGGATATTTCCTTGCGTAAAAAGGCCGAAGAAGAAGTGCGGATTTTAGCCTATTACGACACCTTGACTAAACTAGCCAATCGGCGGTTGTTTATGGATCGCTTAAAACTGGCGCTTGCCAGTTCTAATCGGAGCAAAAGTTTCGGCGCCGTACTGTTTCTAGATCTGGACAAGTTCAAAAAAATAAACGATTTACACGGTCATGATCATGGCGATTTGTTACTGATCGAAGTTGCGGAACGCATCAAATGCTGCGTACGCGAAGTGGATACCGTCGCCCGTTTTGGCGGAGATGAATTTGTAGTGCTATTGGAAGACCTGGACAAAACCTCAGCCGGGGCTTCCCGGAAAGCGGGCGCGATTGCCGAAAAAATCCGCGTATCGCTAGACCAACCATTCCAAATCAATGGTCATATCCACTTCAGCTCGCCTAGCCTTGGCGTCTGTATGTTCTGCGGCCAAACAACCTGGAGCGACGATCTCATCAAGCATGCAGACATTGCCATGTATCGCGCCAAAAATCTAGGCGGAAACGCCATACGCTTCTATGATCCGGTGATGCAGCATAGCGTGGAAATACGCCTCTCCCTGGAAACGGATTTACGTAATGCCTTATCAGGCCAGCAACTGCAATTGTTTTACCAAATTCAATCAATCCACTCTAATCATGGCCCAACTGCCGAGGCCTTGTTGCGCTGGAAGCATCCTGAGTTCGGGGTACTATTACCCGATAAATTTCTATCGATAGCCGAAGAAAGCTGTTTAATTCTGGATATAGGCAATTGGGTTGTCCAAACCGCCTGCAGGCAGTTGGCGGAATGGGAACAAAATCCGGCGACACGGGGTATTGAATTGTCCGTTAATATCAGCTCGCAACAATTTATGATGCATAATTTTGTGGAATCCATTACCGCAGCCATTAGCCAGTATAAAGTAGACCCCGCCCATTTGCGGCTCGAGTTAAACGAAAAAGCGCTGTTTACCGATCTAGATGACGGTCTGGCTAAATTAAAGGCGCTAAAACAACTGGGCGTCAACCTTTCCCTGGATGATTTCGGCGCAGGTTCCTCCTCTTTAGTGCAATTGCAAAAACTACCGTTTGATCAAGTAAAGATCGACCCAAGTTTAATGCCGCACCTATTAACCAATCTCAAAGACGCGATGCTGGTAAAAACAATTATAGACATGGCGAGAAATTTTTCGCTGGAAGTCATCGCCGTAGGCGTCGAAACTCCCGCGCAAAGCCATTTCCTGCAAAGAAACGGCTGCAAGATCTTTCAAGGCAATATGTTTGGCAAACCCCTGCCGATTGAGCAATTTAACGCCGAGTTGCTACAAGGCCTAGAGACAGAATCGAATGTTACTTTTGGGTAGTTGTGAAACACTGTAATTTGGAACCGCAAACACTGCCGATTTGTGATGAAAAAGAAACCGTGGTATGTTTATCATCTACTGATAACAATTGGCTTGGTGGCTTTGGCATTCGGGTTCCGCTTGATAAGCGAGCCGGCGGAAACCAGCCTGCCTTATAAAACGTTTTTTCTCGCCGTCCCGTTAACGGCCATTTTCGCCGGCTTCGAAGCCGGCTTGATCGCAGTGATTTTAAGTGCGCTTATTGTCAACACATTGGCAAACCCACATTTTTCCTTTGCTTGGCAAACTATACAAACCTATTCCTGGTCAAATCTGCTTTTCCTGGCCAATGGACTCATCGCCTGCTTCGCCATTGAGGCCATGCATCTGTATAGCCGGCCATACGCTCAGGAACTCATCAGCAGAACCAAGATGCATACTTCTTTAATGGCAAGCACCCAGCGCTTTACAAAAATCTTCGACCGGTTCTATACCGCTATCGCTTTGCTGATTACGCCTAAGGATATACAGAAAGCAAACCAGGAAGCCCTTGAAAGCAAGCGCAACCAGGAGGTGATAGACCGGCATTTTTACGGATACCCGTGGTGGACAGAGGACTCTAAGGTCCGGGCGCAAGTGCTCGAGGCCATTCATGCCGCCAAGAAAGGCGAATCGCTTCGATTCGACCTCTCTGTGAAAATTGGCGATACCTGGATTCCCATGGACTTACAAGTCTCGCCGGTCTGTGATGAAAATGGCAAGCTTACCGGCATATTCACCACCGCCTTGGATATTTCTTTACGGAAAAAGGCCGCAGCAGACGCACCGATTCCGGTCTATTACGACAGCTTGACTAAACTACCCAATCAGCAAGCAATGATCGAGCGTTTGAATCTAGCGTTTGCCAATGCCAAGCGCAGCAAAAGTTACGGCGCGTTGTTATTTCTGGGTATGGATAAGTTCAAATTGTTTAATGACTTGCATGGTCAGGAACATGGCGATTTACTGCTGATCCAAGTTGCGGAACGTCTCAAAGCCTGTATACGTGAAGTGGACGCCGTCGCCCGGTTTGACGGGGATGAATTTGTAATGCTACTGGAAAATCTGGACAAAATCGAAGCCGGCGCAGTTCGAAAAGCAGTCTCGGTTGCCGAAAAAATCCGCGCTTCGCTAGACGAACATTTCGAAATCGAAGGTCAGATCTACTTTAGCTCACCAAGCGTAGGCGCATGCATGTTCCGCGAGCAAACTACAGCAGAGGATCTGCTCAAGCGTGCTGAAATTTCCATGTATCACGCAAAGAACCAAGGCGGAAACACCATATGCTTTTATGCTACGGAAAAAGATACCAAACCGGCATGCAGCCTCAATTAACCATCGTTATCCCCGTCCTTAACGAAGCCGAACAATTGGCTGCCAAACTCCAGGCCCTACAAGCATTACGATCACAGTGTGAA
Source organism: uncultured Pseudomonadota bacterium (assembly GCA_963705975.1). GTDB lineage: Bacteria > Pseudomonadota > Gammaproteobacteria > Methylococcales > Methylomonadaceae > Methylomonas. The sequence goes on along the minus strand of CAVPMI010000062.1, from coordinate 14,348 downwards.
ATAGTGCTGGTTGACGGCGGCAGCGAAGATGGGAGTGAGGCAATCGCCCTACCCTATGTAGATAAGATTTTAAAAACTCAACCCGGTCGAGCCAAACAAATGAATGCCGGGGCCGCCCAAGGCAACGCCGATATACTTTTGTTTCTACATGCCGACACGCAATTGCCGGCAGGCGCGGCCAACTTGATTTTACAGGCAGTCCAGCGCGGCTATCACTGGGGGCGTTTCGATGTGCGTTTCGATTCCCGAAAAACTATATTCCGCATTATCGCGTTCATGATGAACCTACGCTCGCGTTTAACCGGCATTGCCACCGGCGACCAGGCGCTATTTATAACGCGCCAGGCGTTTCAAACCGTCAACGGTTTTGCAGATATTGCCTTAATGGAGGATATCGCCATCAGCACAGCATTAAAAAAACTCGGCAGGCCCTGCTGTTTATCAGAAAAAGCCGTCACTTCAGCGCGCCGCTGGCGGCAATATGGCATCCTAAAAACGATATTCCTGATGTGGTGCTTGCGCTTAGCGTATTTTTTCGGCGCAGATCCTAGCGATTTGGCGAGCCGTTATCGGCGAGGATTTTAAATCTGCCGTTGGTTTTCACGGACGATATTTTTATCAGTGTCATATTTATAACGCATAATATTTATAATTTTAAATCCTACCTGAGCAACCGAAGGCCACTATGAGTTTCAAATCCAGTTTAATAAAAATCGCCATAAAACTTACCCCCAACGCGCTCATTGTCTGGGGAGCAAATTTTATTCTGAAAGGCATAGCCGAATTAACCGCTTTCAATTTCGACCTGGACGCACGCAAAGTCTATGTGCAAACCCGGCTATACGGCGAGGCGGATACCATAGAGATTAGTCTGGAAGACTTCGCGGTGTTTAACGATGGCGAGTCGTACCGATTTATCCTGCATCATGCTAGCTCCGACCGCCCCTGGCTGAATAATATCTTGGCGCGAGTCATCGGCAAAGCCTGGAAAATTCCGGAAATCCCGCACTTAGCGGCACAACTGGAAATGATTGCCGAGGTGTTTAAAGCCAAACCGCCGGCTTTAGAAAAAATCGATGCGGACAGTCCAGCCGCATGAAAAAGCTGGTAATTTATAATCATGGCAAAGACAGCATCCCCTGGGGCGAAAAACCGCTAGCTTTAGCGGCAATAGCAAAGCAGCACGGCTATGAGTTAGCCCGGATTACCAAGTCAGCAACGACCCGGACTGGCGCGTCAGCCGACTGCTGGCGCAGGATGTGGCAGGCTATGACCGGCTGGCGATAACTACTAAGCTTCCTATGACTATTAATCAAGACACGATTGACCCAAATGCCCCTGCGGGTGGATGCGGGCCTGGCTTCTCCAGACAAACCGGTTCAGTTTGCGTCACTAACAAAACACTGCTACAAAAAATACATGAAAATAAACGCTGGGCAAGTTTAAACCAAAGTTGGATTGAAACTATGGTTTCAGGAATCAACAAGCCATCATGGAACGTATACGATGATTTAATTATCAAAGAAACTCAGTTTTACAATGACAAATTTTCCAAATCTACAGGGTTTCAAAATATTGATTGGAAAATATTTAAAGCAGTTCTCTGGGTGGAAAGCGGTGGCCCACAAAATCATGCCTGGAACAAAAGAGCTATGCAAATTGGAAATTCTGGTGATCCAGGCTTTAATGTGCTGAAGAACAAGCTAGAAGGATCCGATTTAATATTTTCAGACGCACTTTATATTGAACTGTGCAAAAATATTGACACCCCTCAGGTAAACATAAGAGCAGGAATATCATATATCTTAACAAGACTGATGAAATCGGAAACCGCTTCGATAGTCAGCACTACAGACCTTGAAGAACATCAATATACCATAAAAGCTGGAGATACATTTTTTGGCATAGCAAGAAAATTGGGAACGACCCAAAATGAATTAGAAACCATGAATCCTGAAAAGAAAATCCTACATTTAGGTGACAAAATTAAATACAAAAGTGCAAAAATGCAACGCGTAATTATAGGGTGGATGCCATTTACAACTCAGAACATTGCAGACCGATACAATGTTGGCGATTTTAACTATGCCACAAAACTCGACTTTGTCCTCTATCTATTCAATCAGGCATAAATCAAATGACAAATAAAATTTATGTTTATTATTTCCTCTTGCTTACCATTATTTCATATGACTGTTCCGCAGCAGCAAACCAGGCTAATGAGCTTGAAAAAGCACAATCTTCAGTTTACACCGCGCTGTTGTCTCAGAAAATTTTAGACCTTGATAGGCAATTGGTGCACTTAAGTTATGTATGCAGTTTAACGATGGATCAAAAAAAATATCCGGTTATAGATTTGCAAGAAAACACGAAAAGTTCAACCACACCAAAAGGCGTTAACAATATTGTTGTTCTCGATAATAATCTCAAATTAGTAAAGAAACTTGAATATACCAGAGAACGGCCATTATTTTGTGCTGACAATAAACTATTTGTTTTTGGAGCTATACAAATTGAAGGCGTTTCTGGCATGGGAAATGCGATAGTTTTTGATAAAAATCATATGGAACTAAAAAACATAGAAGCAAGTGATTATCCTTTGCCCATTACTCGACATTTATCAAAATAAATTCTCTGAAAATTATTATTTACAAACTGATTAAAAAGCACATTTCCCTGCAAACTAAGCCAACTTATTCTAAAAAGAGGCTTGCCGAATGCAAGCCTCTATATTCGCAAAAGCACATCTCAACACACCCAACTTGTGACTATGCCGCGCTCCGTTTCGAAAACAGCGTCAGATTGAATTGACCCTGTATTTTTTTTGCTCTTTAATCGCGTACTACCGCCCGGCGAGTTTTAGGCAGAACAAAACCGGCCAAGGCCGTCGCAAAGAACCAAGCCGCAGCCGGCAGCGGCACCGCCGCAGCAGTGGTGAATGACCCATCGGTTCTAACATCGAAACCTTGTAAGGTGTTAACATTATTCACTGCGTCATAGCCGATAATGCGGTCGGTAAAATCCAGCTCGTAGGTATAAGCGCTATTAGCCAACAGTGTGTTAAGCGGAATATAGACACTGGTAGCCGCCGATGACAAACCGCCCGAAGTAAAGATCAGATTATTGCTAGCGTCAAAAATACTGAAAAAAGTCAAGCCCACAGTCACATTCGGGTCCGGCGTAAAGGCATTGAACGCTACAGTATAGCCATTCGCTGCATTCAAGCCGTTCAGCCCAGAAAAGGAACTGGCCGTCAAGGCCGGGATGGCAGTCGTGAAATAATCGGCGCTATAGTTAAAGGACTCGCTTTGCACATTGTTAGTGACGGAATTGCTTGCCGTAATGGTATATGTTCCATAGGGAAAGTCACTCTGCTGAGTGCTCGGGGTGCTGTCGTACTGCGAGCCGTAATTAAAGTTAGTCCCGTTTATGCTCAAATTAACCGGCGAACCTGGCCCCGGATAACTCGCGGTCACGCTGTCAAAGTCGCCGGCGGTTTGGAAATCGCCGCCTATATTGGCGAAATAACCGTAAGGCGTCACCGGCGCTATGCCGCTGGTTTGCGCGTAACTGATATTATTATAAAAATTCACATCTGCCAAATCGGCGTAGGCCGGCGCAGCAGCGCAGGCCAAACCGGTGGCGGCCAGCCAGCCAACGTTAGAGGCAAGCCGCGTAAGCATGCCTGGCTTTTGGTTTGGTTTTAAGCTTTTCATAGAAGACCCCGAATCGTATTACAAAAATTTTAATTGCATTGCTTGTCGTCAATAATAAAAACTAAACATGACAATTTAACTAAACACGCTTTAGACTCCGTGTCTTCCAAGCAGGAAAGCCAAAAGGTTCTGTCATAGTTAGTTTTTTTCGCTTTTACAATTGGTATTTTTACCACAATGCAAGGTCTATCACAATTGTCCAACAGCAGTAATTGGCAAAAGCAACTTGAAATTTGGCTGGACAGGGTGCTGAACGCAGAAACGCCGGAGGACATATTCGCCTAAGGCTTTTTCCTTTGATTTCCACTACTGTTGTTATAATTCGGAAACAGGGTTAAATTGAACTCTAGTCCTGTTTTTAGTTGATTTGCTTTTTTAAGCATGTGCCGCCGCCCAACTTTTTTTAGCAGAGCAAAGTTGCCTGCATTGGGTGATTCGCATCTATGCTATCGGCAGGGGCGAAAGCCGCCGCTGGAACCGCGCCAACTTTTACTGCAACTCCACCCTCCTTAGCTCGGTTTCTTTATTTCCGTTATATACCGCAACGACATCTAAGAAGCGTTGATTGAGTTTCGGCACATCCGGCGCCGACAGTTTAACTCTAAATCTATCCGTCCCATCTTTCTCAATCGTTTGCGCCACGGGTACCCTAAGCTGTGCGAAATCCTGCCCGGCGTAAGGATAAACCACAGAGGTCTCGCCAAGCGTTTCCCTGTTATTGACGTACACCACCATCAGGCCCTTGGCTTTTTCAGACGCACTGACATCGTAGGTTCCGCTGACGCTCTCGAAACCCTGCAGGCCGCCGCTGGGAGGCTTACCATTATGAAAACTCAGAATCAACTCCTTCACAACCACCTTCGCCGAAGTCGGATTTCGCGCGATCACGTCGAAGATCAGCGGCTTACCTGTAGCCACTCTGTCGACTGTCCGCACATCATCCAGCGTGAACTGCGCCGTTGGCGCAAATAACACCAGAGCGCCATAGCCGATCACGCCGCCAACAACATTTAGTAATACCAGGATTCTTACCCAGTCCGGATAAACACCTCTGCATAAGAGCACCAAGGCGAAATATCCGGTCACGCCGCCAACAAAATACAGGAATACCAAGATCCTTACCCAGCGCTGATACCCCTCAAGAAGTGGTACAAGGTCCCCAAGGCGTGCTAAAAGTTCAATGAATACGTTCATTTATTCTGTCCACCTTTACTGGAATGCGTTATGCCGTGTTTCGGCAATGAGGCGATCAATTTATCGATGTAGCCCTTGTCCTGCGACAAAGCCCTTGCCGCAAGCAGTTCCTGCAACGACTGTTCGGGATGGCCTAATTTGAAAAACGTGCGAGCCCGCGAGATGCGGGCGTCGACTAGATTAGGATCGAGAGCCAGTGCGCGGTCCAGGTGTACCATGGCATCCTGCGGAAGGTTTTGCCTAAGACGGACGACACCTAAATTATGCTCAATCATGGCTTTATTCGCGACAAGATTCTCAAGTTCCAGAGCGTGTGCAAAACCGGTGTAAGCCGCTTCGAAATTATTGGCGTTCAGATCGAACAGCGCAAGCCGGAAAAGCGCCGCCGGATTTTCCCGTGCTGTCAACGACGCGCGATAGCTCTGGCGTGCTGCTTGGCTATCGCCCGCCCTTTCCGCAGCGTCAGCCATCTTCAGGTGGTACTGTTCCGGTGGCAGGAACACGATACCCATTTTTTCAGGCGCTTCGAAGTATACGTCACCCTTCCTTGAGTACTCCGATTTCTTGCCCTGCTGAGCTAAGCCGACACTCATCAGGTTCGGCAACTTGCAATCGGCCGGATAGAACGGTTTATCAGGCCAAACCAAATTACCTGCTGCTGCCGTAAACATAATAACCTGAGCCGGCTTGTCGTTTCCTGTGTTGTCAGCGTATTTGGCAATCGCTTCGCACAGTGCAGCGTACTTGCCCGGGCCCGGGCTGTCAGAAGGAAATCCGATACTCAGATTTATCTCGGTTACGCCTTGCGTAGCCATCCAATGGATCGCCTCGATTATATGCTTTGGATCGATAGTCCCATCCACTTCTGTCACCTTGGCCGAAACTATTGCCGGGGAACCAGCGGCAAAAATGCCAGCTGCTGCAGCGGGTCTTTGGGCTGCGGGAACGCTAGCAATGAACATTGCATTACGTAAAGCAATCCCAGCAACTCGCAGAAGGGCCATCTCTGTGCCGTGACCGATCCTGTCAACCGGGTCATTATTGCCAGTGAAATCCTTCATTGCCACAATTAAATTATGAAGTTGCGGATGATCCGAAAGAACTCCGGAGTCAATAATGCCATACCGCTGAGTGTTCAGATGCGGCGGTGGTGGATCAAACGGCGCAAACGTGATTAGTAAAACTTTGCCATTGGCCGGGTCATAAATGTCTGATGCCTTTAAATTGCGAACTTTCCGGGGAACGGCTTTTCCCTCTTCTGCCGTCTCAATGTTTAACTGTGGCTTCGGTAAGTTGTCGGATGTTTGGTTCATCAAAGCGCCTTCGTAAGACTGTGCATTCACAGTGGCAGGCCCCAGCGTAAATAGGAACAGAAAAATTACTATTACATAACTAAACATCAGCAGCTAATTCAACTTGAAGACAAAATGCTAGGATATTTTTTTTAAATAAATCCTGGCTACGAATAAGGTTATAAAAATAAATATTAGATTTTGAAATGCTAATAATCTAAAAAGAACAGATACTATTTTCGGCTACCAACTTAAGCCGGGACAGCTTATGGTTAAGCCGTTCGTGGTGAGCTTGTCGAACCATGAACGGATTAACCGTCCACCCTTCGACAGGCTCAGGGTGAACGGTTAATCCTCGCAGTTGTCCCGCTTTAAATTGGTGGCCCTATTTTCTTTTAACATTGCTTTTACTTCAATTGGTACGAATACATAAGTACCTTTACTAACAATTAAATATCAATATATAATTTTTGATATACAGCCTAACTTAAGCCTGTTTATAATTAAGCAACAATCTGGTTTAAGCTCTATCCCGCTTTCGCAAATTGATTTTTTTATCTACTTTAAAAAGCGAGGTAAAACGTATGACAAAATTTTCGGCTACCCACTTAAGGCGGGACAGTTTAAGGTTAAGACGTTCGTGGTGAGCTTGTCGAACCATGAGCGGCTTAACCGTCACCCTTCGACAGGCTCAGGGCGAACGGTTAAACCTCGTAGATGTCCCGCTTTAAGTTCAGCCAAATTTTCCAATCACATGATTAGTAATGGATTTATTTATAAATAACAGCGTTTACCCTGGAATTTAAAGTAGATACCAACTTCCCACAATTTTGGAATAGTATTTAAAAAACTACATTTAATTAAAATCCAGAACAAATCCTGTTTAGAAATGTTAATAAATACAGATAAAATCACGGCGGATTTTGTTCTATTACCTATATTCCCTAACTAAATCAGACCAAATTATGAACATCTCACTACCTGTTTGCCTTGCATGTTTAATTCTTACATATTCCACTTTTGCAACCGCCGATAATTATATCATGGCCGAAACATGGGGAGACGGCACCACTATAGATATGACTTTCTCTGGTGTCGGAACGGCAAATACCAATGACATTATTCTGCAAACCTTATCCTATCTAAGCATAGATGGGGTAACCGTGTTTGAGACAGGGCAGACCAACCCTTCAGTTTATGGTATCAATAGCAATACAGGTTCATTCGATACCCCACCCATCGTATCTTATGATGGAAGTGATAATGCTTGGCTTATTACCGAATACAATAATTACTTTTTTTCAGATGGTTCTGCATATTATTCCGCTTCTTCGGGAAACAAGGTAACATTCATATATGCAGGGTACCAAAACGTGCAGACTGGAGCGACTATTCTCGATGACAATACTTATGGCGCCGGTATTCCAATTTCAGTGTTATCGGCATACTCAGTAGTCGACACATCCACTTCCACGGTTCCTTTACCATGCACTTTCACGACCTTTGCAGTTGGCCTCATAGGTTTATGCATCACGCGTATCAATTCAGTTCTAACTAATCTAGCAAACATCAATCGGACCAACTTTGATAAAGCAAAGCGCAATCTTGGATATAGGCTTTAATAGCCCTCGGGTCCGCTTTGCTTTATCAAGTCTATCGCGTCTTTTTTCAGGTCGTTGAATAATTACCATGCAAAAACCCAATGCCTGCTCCACTAAATGTGTTTCGTATCCAAGATTGCCGTTTCCCCATTTCCTTGCTACATTTGCTGAATTACTTAATCCTCACAGCCCAATGGAGGCCTCGATGCGGATGCCTAAGCAAGCCCCTGCCCTACTTATATATAGTGCGTTACTGTGCGGCTGGTTTATCCAAGCCGCAGCAACACCCAGCTCGGACCCGGATATTCTGGCGAGACGCGGCCAACAACAGCCCCTCTCCATGCCAACTGCACCACCGGTGCTGACCCTCAGCGCACCCAGCGGCGGCTGGACCAGCAGCATGCAAATTAAAATAGCGGGTACCTGTTCGGACCCGCAGGCCGACCCGATAGTCATCAACATCAACGGCGTACGCTATTACGCACGCAATAATAACGGCGAGTTTTCCCGGAATTTTCCGGCGGCCAAAGGCAAAAACAGCATCATCGCCGAATGCGCCAACAGCCTCGGCACAGCAAAAGTTTCTACTACGCTGGATGCGGTGATTTCGCCGATACCGTTAAAAGCCGTGCTGACCAGCGACAGCAATTCAGTCTACACCGATTTGCATATTTACGAACCGGATAACAGCCACGTGTACTGGGCCGACACCCATTCCAACAGCGGCGGGATATTTTTTCTGAACTCGGACGGCGAGAATTTCGACCAAGCCGGCTACGGGCCTTATCTGTATGTGCATCCGGCCCCGCCTATCGGCGTGTTCCGCATCGACACCAATTATTGGCCGGGCGGCGCAATTCAGCATACTTTGGCGAATCTGGACATAATTCTCGACGAAGGCCTACCAACCGAAACCCATCGCCGCGTACAAAAACCCCTGGCCCGGCCCGGTGAAACCCAGACCCTCGCCTATGTAGTCATGCAAGGCAATCGGCAACCGGCAAAAATTTACGTACCCGGCCAAGACGCCGAGCGTGATATGCCGGCGGAAGTGAAAGCTTATAAACTGCATGAACCCAAACGCGAAGGCGAAAATGACGCCGGCGAAGGAGATCTGGGCTATTTAATCCCGCAAGACGAAAACGCGCTACGGCAGGCGGTCAGTAATATTGCCCTGCTACAAGCGCAAAAACTCAGCCCCTTATGGGAGCCGAAGCAGCGCGACTGCGCCGGACTAGTGCGCTTTGCCTATCGCACCGCGCTGGAAAAACGCGATGTAGCCCGGAATGACAAACTCGGCATCCCGGCCAAACTGAATCTAACGCCGCTCTCCGATCAAGCCCGGCAATTGTTCGCCAATTTTCCGCAAATATGGCAAACCGGCTTAACTCAGGAACAGCCGCGTTACGGCTATTTTGCCGACGCCGAAACCCTCATCGGCTATAACTTCCGGCTAAAATCCCGCCAGATCGAAGCCGCACGCAGCGGCGACCTATTGGTTTACCAAAAACCCTTGGATAACGCCGAACCCTATCATTTAATGCTGTTCGTCGCTGGCCGCGCCGAAAATCTCGCCGTCTACCACAACGGCGCGCAAGGCGCAGCCGCCCAAGTGCGCGTCGTACGCGTCGCCGAACTGCTGGAATCCCCGGACCCGGTCTGGATACCCCGCAGCGAAAACCCTTATTTTCTCGGCGTCTACGAATGGAAGCGCTTACGCCCGCAAAACGCTTGAACGTGATTATATAGCATGACGAATACAAGCTAAGCCTGTAAACTAGCCTGAAAAATCATGAATAACCCTGCTTATGTCAACCACCGAAACCACGGATAAAGAAGACGACCCCAGCTACAAACGCTTGTTTTCCGCCCCGGAACTGGTAAGGGATTTGATCATGGGTTTTATTGCCGACGACTGGCTGCACAGCCTGGATTTCACAACCCTGGAAAAACAGCCCTCGTCTTACGTCACCGACGACTATCGACACCGGCATGATGATGTGGTTTGGCGCGTAAAAGCGGATGGTGAATGGCTATACCTCTATATTTTGCTTGAATTTCAAAGTGAAGTCGATCATTTCATGGCGGTTCGAGTCATGGTCTACCTTGGCTTGTTATATCAAGACTTAATCCGCCGTCACGAAATATTACCGGGCCATAAATTGCCGCCGGTTTTGCCGATTGTGCTTTACAATGGTGATAAGACTTGGCATGCCGCAACAAATATCGCGGATTTAATTCCAAAAGTTCCTGGTCTTGTCTTAGACTATCTGCCTAGCTTAAAATACTTGCTGATTGCCGAGAAAGACTACCAAAACCAGGATCTTAAGTCTTTAAAAAATCTAATGGCGGCGGTGATAGGTTTTGAATATCCACTGAATACCCAAGCCCTGTTAGATTGGATTGACGACTTAAACCTCTGGCTGGCGGATAATCCGGAGTTAAGGCGTATATTTGCAGGTTGGATTAGGGCTTTGTTATTGCGCCGAAGCCATCATCACTTGGTCATACCTAAAGTAAATGATCTAAAGGAGTTAAAAATGGGACTCGCTGAACGCATAGAAAGCTGGGAACGGGAATTTATTGAACATGGACGTCAGGAGGGTAAACAAGAAGGTAAGCAAGAAGGCCTATTAGCAGGTAAAAAAGAAGGTGAGTCTCTCATTTTGCAGAGACAATTGACCAAGCGTTTTGGCCCTTTGCCAGCCGATAAAATAGCCCTCATCGCGGCAGCTTCCACAGAACAACTTGAAATTTGGCTGGACAGGGTGCTGGACGCAGAAGCCCTGGAAGATATTTTCTCCTGATGCTTTCAGCTGACTGATAAATTCTTAAACTTTTGCCCCACCTTTTTTAATTTTGTTTTTCTATCTGAAGTTTTCATCGCATATTATGTTCAAGTGGGTGTTGAGAAATTCGATAAGGTTTACTTATTAACGTGTTAACTTTGGTTTGATTTGTAGTTATGAATTACGAGTCAAGTAGCAATGGTCTTTTCAATTTTGAACACCGTGATTATGCATCATTAATTCTGCCAGATCTAGATTACGGCTCACAAATGATTGCTATAAGGCATTTACTAAGAACTCATGAAAATGTTGACAACCAATTAACTCTAGAAATCAAGCAAATTGAAGATGTTGCCAAAAATCATCAATGTGCTATTACGCGAACTTATGCATCTAATGAATGGGTAGATAAGTTACATTCTTCTTGTTATCAAGATGCAGCGCTCAGCATGTCTGCTGTGGGAATGTTAGCTCCTTTAATGGAGTCTCTTTTTTGTCAAGCGTTCAAAGGTATTCATAAAGAATTGTTCACTAAAGAAGAGCAAGATCAAATTATGGGTCTTCGGTTGGAATTGGATGAATCAGAAAGATGGGATTGTCACTTCGTTTGGAGCAAAAAAAGTGGCAGAAAAGAAAACTTAGTTAGAGGTATTTTGCAATTATCCAAATCAACTGGATTATTAAATTTTTTGCCGAAAGATATTCGACAAATTTTAAATGTTCTTTTTGCTTACAGGAACAAAATGTTCCATTGTGGTTTCGAGTGGCCCAAGGATGATCGAGAGCGTTTTTGGAAACGAATCGACAAAGATAAATGGCCACCAAATTGGTTAGCCGCTGCTAAAAGTGGCGATGAAATATGGATGATATATCTTACCAGTGAATTTATTTGGGAATGTGTTTCAACTATTGAGGAAATCATTAATTCATTTGGTCAATTTGTATGTGACACAAAGGGTATTGTTATTTCTGAATCTGATTAACGTATATTGGGCTTGTTCTCTAAAACGAAAAGTAACTTGCCATGTATTAGACTTTCTGCCTAGCTTAAAATATTAAGTGAAAGTCTCGAAAAACAGGGTAAGGTTGACTTCATAAGTCAACCTTAATGGGGGTGTTACTTTCTAAGTGATTCACGCACTCTAATTTGCATTCCAAAAATGTATTCATTAGGTTTGGATATATTAATAAAGTCAACATCAATCTGATATTTAGCATATTTATTGACCAAAGCTTCGATGGAGGAATTCTTGCTTGGAGAGATAACCAAATCTTCAGCACATTGCACTATAATTCGGTTAACACGAGAAACATCTCGATGGTTGATAGTTATTGAACTAATTTTACCTTGTGGTGGTAGAGCGAAATCCAGCTCTGAAATGTTTGGAGTTTTTGGTCTCAGACTCAGGTCGCAATATAGGCAAATAAACGGAGAAACAGTAAGGTATCTTGGCATCCTTGGATGTGGACTCACTCTACAACCAGGATCATTAAACGAAACTGGATTATCACTCGTAAGAAACTCAGTAGTTGTGTTGTTTTTTAAAATCAACCAATCGGAATTATAAAGTGACCAAGCATATTTAATGAGTCTTTCTGTATACCAAGCACGGATGAAATCAGGATCTGTTTCAAGTCTAATAAAACCAGCATCAATTGCAGCTAGAGCTTCTTTGATTTTCCAATCAGGCTTGCCTTTATTAGTATTTAGCGCGTCAATCGCTCGATTGAAAGTCGCAAAGGTGGAGCGCGCGTCACTATACGAGCGCAGCGACGTGAGGCGCCGATTCGATGCCACGCTTCCGGGCCACGTTCATCACCATCAGCCTGGCCAACGGACGCACGGAGACATGGGTCGCCGATCGCACGGGCCGCAAATCGTCCACGATGATAAACCGCTATCGGCGGGGGGCGCGCACGCACGCCGAACTTGGGCTTGGTCCCCTCACTCCGCTCGACCAAGCCATACCCGAGCTTTCATTGCCAAACGGTACCCAAATCGAAGGGGTACAGAGGGGGGCCTACCAGTGCCGAGCAGCGCGACGAAACCCCGAAATCCCCCTGCGGAGAGAAAGGGATTCGAACCCTTGGTACCCTTGCGAGCACACATGATTTCCAAGGGGCACGGCACAGACGAATTTCTCGAAGCATTCGAGAAAACCAGTGGTATGGCGGATCCGAATGGGTACGATCACCATTCGGCACCCCAAATGGGCAATCCTGGGGCAATCAGTCGCTCGAGGAGGCGCTGCGGCTGGCTGCGCTGGCGGGACAATGGGACATCGTGAGGGTGCTCGCCGACGAGCTCAAAGTCCGACGACGGGCGTGATGATACTTCATGCGATATCCTGATTGAGGATGTGAAGGGCCATCATCAAGATTCGTGTGCAGGTCGGAGCTGATCACATCATCGAGGTACCGAATGGGGCGGCAGACGCGGCAGACCCCGAGGGGATCATGGATTCATGTCCGATGGGCCGGAAGTGATGGACGAGGTTATGGCTCATATTCGCGAGCGACGCGCGTGTTGGGGCAGGCGTCGACGAATCGGTCGCGCGACACGGCGTGACCCCAAGCCACTTCAGCTTGCCTTGGCGATGAGCAGTTGGCCAACTGCACTGAAGTCGTCAAGCTCCGCGGCTGAGTTTCTTTCGAGCGAACCTCAAATCGCTCGATCACATCTCTGGCGAAATACCGCTCGCCACACTCGGTCAGGATCAGTTGCCGGTGCCTTCAAGAGAACCGCATGGTTGCCGCCACGGACCACTCGTTCCACTTCCCGCTCTTCGAGATCCTCCGAACCGCAGCGAACGCATTTGCTCAAGGTTGTGCTCACGGTCGTCTCCTGGTTCGGAATCGGGCGACCATTTCGCCGCGTGGGGTGCGTACGTGTACAAGTATAGCGCGATTCGCCCCAGCGTCGAACGCCCACACCGCATGCACGGGACTTCCAGCAATCTGGGCCAGCACAAGGCAACTTGGGCTTCGCGGATCCGCAGGATAGTCCTCAATATCATCGCCGTCAGCCACCGCTCGGAAGAGGTCTACCAAGTCGATTCCATCGTCCAATGCCTCATCGTATCCGTGCTCCGTAACGTGCACGGCGCCTGCATGAATCGCTGCTTGCACGCTGACGAAGGTCCTCGGGGTGATCGCGGAGTGTATGGCAAAATACCTCAGAGATGATGAGCGGCACGTGGCTACAGATCACTTACTATAAGGGCAAGCCCCAGGCCGCCTATTTGCGCCCCCGTCTCGGTAAGAGTCGCGCGGGTGGGAGCCGAAATTCGTGTCGCTTCTTGTCGATTTCGACAAGCGCGGCGAGCCGGTCGGGGTCGAGATTAGCGTTTGATTCGCGAACCTTATCACGCATCAACAAAGTCCTCGCGTCGCTCGGCAAAGAGGACCTCGCGCCGCTGCGTAAAGCGTGAGGGGGGGCGCACTCTACTGTTCCCTATCGAACATGGATTACTAGAGAAGACTGACGTGCAGCGTCCCCTGACATTCTGGGGACCCAGAGATATCAAGCTGGCCGCGTGGGCCGACGAAAAGGTGAGCGAATACCCCAACGTCTGCGGCTGGTCGGGCGGAAAAGGGGCGCCAGCGTCCCCAAAGCCATAGACAACGGTATCTCCGCTGTCTTGAAACATATAAAGGGTGCCGTCCGCCTGCTTCTTGGCACACACTTTCTGCCCAGCGACAAGGCGAAGCGAACCCGCCAAGCGCTCTTCGTTCGTTTGCCCGTCCACCGAGGAA
>CAVPMI010000061.1:0-21031 GCA_963705975.1 uncultured Pseudomonadota bacterium | reverse complement strand
ATCTTTAACAAGTCAAATTAATAAGCATTTAAAAACAATATGTTGCGATTCAAAAAAAATCGGAGTGGCACTACATTTCGAAAAATAGAGCCTAGTTTCAGTATTTCAGACGATAGTTTTGCTAATACCTCCGGGTGCCGGATTAACTTTTAGTGCCTTATAAATATCCATCTGCTCGGGTTCCGCTTTGGTGGCTTTACGCACATGTAAAGCTTTACCATCGGCTCGACGGAAACTGACCGTGACGCGGTTTTGAGTACTCAATATTTCCCGTAGAGTCCTCCAACTGCTGCTGAAATTGACGTCAGATTCTTTTAGACGCCGGCGAATGAGTTGCACAAACTGATAGGCCAATACGGTGATGAACAGATGGCTATCAACGCGTTCTTCTTTATGATGGAAGATAGGCCGGAGACCCAGATCGCTTTTGAAGCAGCGAAAAACGGCTTCCAAGTCAGTGAGCGTGATATAAGTACGCCATAATTTTTCTTCCGTCCAGGCTGTTTGATTACTCCGTAAGCAATACACGCCGGGAAGATTTGCAGAAGAGCCCGCCACCACTTGTTTTTGCCAGGTTAGACTGATGGCTTTTTCGCCGCTTTCATCGGTTTGCAATTCAATTTGATAATGCTGACCGATACCGTGATGTTTTTCTTTCAGGCGACCTATGCGTTCATGGAGTTTATTTGGATTTTTTTCGGTTCGTGGTCGTTGTAATCCGGCGTTCAAGGCATTAAGTTCGGCTTCAAAACGACTTGAAAAGCGCTCGGTTATAGCCTGTTCTTTTTGTTCACGCCCCTCGGAATGGCAATAGAGCCGAATTTCCTTCTCATCCTTGGCGAGTACTTTTTGGCAGCGTACCGTTTCATTTGACGCCGTTTTAAGAGAGACAGCGGTGGTGTCATCGAACTGACGTGAGCGCTCACGACTGACGACCAGATAACCATAGCCTTTATCGCGTAACCATTGAATATTGTCCTCCGTGGCAATACCGGCATCCATCACCACCAAGGCCTCTGACGGCGCATTGAGGTGATTGAGCATCGTTTCCAAGGTACCCGGTTCGCTGACATTGCCGGCAAAAGTTTGCGAGCGGCGCACAAAGCCGCTCCCATCTAAAACCAAGCCCAAAGTCACCAGTGGACAATCCGTACGTTTCTCTTTTGAACGCCCATGCTTGGCTTTGGTATTGTTCGGCACTTCGCCTTCAAAATAGGTATTGGTCAAATCATACAGGGTGATCGTGGTCGAAAAGCCAAATAAATCAGTCAGCCGAGAGAATAAGGTCTGCTCGATCTGGGCACTGTGTTTCCACAAGGCGTCTGCCGCCCGGTACATCGTCATCAAGGGCAACGTTTCGTAGTTCGCGTCGATTAACTCGCCCAGTGCGCTTTGCCTGATTAGCCAGTTGTGTGTCGCCAGCTCCGAGCATACACCGGCCATACGCCCAATAATGGAGCCGACTATAGCGGCTATTTGTGCACCATTAATCCCCAAGCCTGTCAGCAATTCGATAAAATTCAGTTGTTGCATCGCCCAAAGGCCCACCTGCTCGACGCCTACGGTTCTGGATTGGCTTACTTCAAGAGAAGTGATATCAACAACTTGAAGATCAACAGGTACAGGCAGGGTGAACTCTGAAGGTGCGGCAGATTTAGCAGGCGCTGATGGCAAATCGTCCTTTTGTGGCGGCGCTTCGGTGACGGTCGCCTGTTGCGCCAAGAGTTGTGTAAAGATGGACTGCGCGGCTATTTCCACGGCTGACGGCAATTGAAGCGGCAATAGCGTCGATTGATGGCTCATCAATTGCTCGACTCTGACACAAAGCGAAGGCCAATGCTCTTGGTCGACGGAAAAATGTCTGCCCAGATTCAATAAAGTCGTCTGGCGCGGTTTTCCATCGACGCGCTGGTTAGCCACCAAGCGAAAGGTGAAATAACGTTCGCCCGTGGAGGAGTTGTTGGTATGAGTGCGGCGGATATACATGGCGCAAAGTTAGCGCAGTTTTAAAAAATCCGCAATAGTGGTATCAAACTATTATGGCACTACAAACTGAAATAACCCCAAAAATGAGTTGACTTATATATGAAATCAATGACTTAAGTAAACAGATGAGGCTAAATTGGCTAAATTTGAGGGGCGGCTTGTTAAAGATGGGTTAAGACAACGAAGTTTAGTAACAATAAGATCAACAAATGTCCTGACTTTAGCAGAACCATGGCGGCCTTCACGGTGGATAATATGGATAGGTAAGGGCAGCAGTTCGAATTCAACCAATAAAGCATGCAACTTGCCCGAAGCTAAATAGCTTTCAACTTGGTAAGAAAGAAGCCGTGTAACGCCCATTCCGTTTAGAACCGCTTCGAGTGCAGCATCATTGTTAGTTACCGTCAACCTTGGCTTAATTTTTACTATGATATCCTGGCTAAATTTCCAGTCCACAATAGGCGAAACAGAACTGGAGGCAATAATACTGTGGTGAATCAAATCTGATGGATGCAAGGGCATCCCTTTTTCTGCTAAATAGCTTGGAGATGCACACAACACAGGCCTAACCTGACCGACTCGAATAGCTCTCATTGTGGAATCCGGTAGTTCACCGATCCGTATGCCGACATCAAAACCTTCTTCAAGTAGATTGACAACGCGGTCAAGGAAAATTGCAGATACTTCCATATCAGGATATCGTTGCAGATAGTCAGCTATAGATGGAATTACAAATAATCTGCCGAACATAACTGGCGCGGTAACGGCCAGATGGCCACGAGGTTCTGCATTTATCCCTGCGGCAGCTTCGTCGGCCTCGTCGGCTTCATTGATAATCCGCCGGCAATCTTCGAGATAACGGCTTCCGGCATCGGTCACCCGTATATAACGGGTCGTCCTGTTAAGCAGTTTCACGCCTAGGCGGTCTTCCAACGCAGAAATCGCCCGTGTTACTGCTGGCGGTGACATACAGAGCCGTCGAGCGCCTGCAGCGAAACTTTCTTCCTCAGCCACCGCTACAAACACGGTCATTAAATGTAACCTATCCACTATTATTCCACTTAACGAAATAATATATTGTAAATGGCGGTGATTCTCTCTGCAAGTGGAATATGGCAAATTATAACCGTCCCCATCGCAGAGTGTGATACGGATCAAAACCACTTAATAAGAACCTGGAGAAAAATCATGAACAGAATCACTATTCCTACAACAGAACAAACCCCTGCCGATTCTTTACCATTGTTGGATGCGGTTAATAAACAACTGGGTGTTGTGCCAAATTTAATGAAACTGGTCGGTAATAGCCCAGCCGCACTGGAAGGCTATTTAAGCCTGAATACTGCTTTAAGCAAAGGCATGCTCGATCCTAAAACACGGGAACGTATTGCCTTAACCATTGCTGAAATCAATAGCTGCAGCTATTGCCTATCGGCCCATACCTATCTTGGTAAAAATGTTGCGAAGCTGGATGACGCTGAAATCGAGGCAAACCGAAACTGCGCTTCGTCAGATCCTAAAGCGGAGGCCGCCGTCCATTTTGCCGCCCGCGTGGCGATTGAACGCGGACATATTTCAGATGCCGACCTGGATGCCGTCAAAACAGCCGGATATACTCAGGCAGAAATCGTTGAGATTGTGATGCATGTCGCCTTGAATACCTTAACCAATTATATTAACGAAGTTGCCCAAACCGAGATTGATTTTCCTAAAGTTGACGTGAAAAGAACCATTTAAATGGTTTTTTGTTATTCATCACCGGCGATGAATTATCGCCGGTTCATTGTGGAGAATTGATATGGACACTGTACTTGCCGAACTAGCTTTTACCCCAAGTGTAAAAGCAGCCCAGCGCTTATATGGCAGCCGGGAAAAAAATAGCCGTTTTGAATGGGCCGATGAGACTCGTAATTGGTTAACCGATTCTGAAATAGGCTTTATTGGCGAACGTGACAGTTTTTATCAAGCCACGGTGTCCGAATCGGGCTGGCCTTATATTCAGCATCGAGGCGGGCCTTTGGGTTTTTTAAAAGTGCTTGATAATCGTACTATTGCTTATGCGGACTGTCGCGGTAACGCTCAATATTTGAGTGTAGGGAATTTAAATGCAAATAATCGAATCTCATTGATGTTAATGGATTACCCCAACAGACAACGACTGAAAATATGGGGACGGGCAAGTATTGTCGATGCAAACGATGAACCCGATTTAATGGTCAAGCTAACATTTTCGAATTATCGAACCCGAGTTGAGCGCGGGATCGTTATTCATATTGACGCATTCGATTGGAATTGCCCACAGCATATCACACCTAGATATTCAAAAACGGATGTTGAAAAAATGATCGAGCCGCTGTTGGAAGAGATACGGGCGCTCAAACTACAAACTGATGGCATATAGGCAGTTTTTGGACATCACAATTTCAATATCGGTAAAATTGATACATTAAAATAAAATTGGAGAAAATAATGACCATAAGCACTGAATCACGTCCTCCTTTTCCGCCTTTCACAAATGAAACGGCGCTACTGAAAGTCCGAATGGCTGAAGATGGTTGGAATAACCGCGACCCGGAAAAAGTTGCTTTAGCTTATACCGTAGATAGCCAGTGGCGAAACCGTAGCGAGTTTCCCATAGGAAGAGAGCAAATTATCGCGTTCTTAACTCACAAATGGGCGCGAGAACATGAATATCGATTGATTAAGGAAATGTGGGCATTCGAAGGCAACCGGATTGCCGTGCGATTTGCCTATGAATGGCACGATGATGAAATCAATTGGTTTCGTTCCTATGGAAACGAAAATTGGGAGTTTAATGAAGAAGGCTTAATGCAGAAACGTTTTGCCAGCATTAATGACTTGCTCATTCCGGAAACAGAGCGAAAATTTCATTGGTCGCAAGGTCGTCGTCCTGATGATTACCCAGGATTGAGCGATCTGGGGCTGTAAACGGTGCGACAACGTAAGCCGAGCGGCTTTAAGGCAGAAGAATTGCATTTTGAGCAGTCAGTATCTGTGGCTACTTTTATAGAAATACGCAGTATGAAGGAATATGGTATTTTGTGATGGAAACTTTATGGATTTGCCGATAATTGCTTTTTGAAAAACATCGGAATATATTACCACCATATAGATCTTTCAGGACAGCAACATGACCAATAGCACTGTATTTACTAATAACCACAGTCAATCTGTGCGCTTACCAGCCGATATGCGTTTCCCTGATTCTGTAAAAAAGGTCGAAGTGCGCGTTGTAGGTCTTGAGCGCATCATCGCCCCGGCTGACTCCTCTTGGGACAGTTTCTTCCTGTCTGGACCTTCGGTTAGCGATGACTTTATGTCTGAACGGGCCAGCAAACAACAAACCGAACGCGAAAATTTGTAAAACTTAGCTCATGCTGAAGTATCTGCTGGATACCAATATTGTCATTTATGTGATCAAACAATGACCCATTGAGGTCTTAGCGACTTTCAATGAGCATCATGGTCGAATGACGATTTCCGCTGTCACTCTGGCGGAACTGGTGCATGCTGCCGAAAAAAGCCAATTCCAGGCTAAAAACATTTCCACAGTCGAGGACTTTTGCAGTCGCTTACGAGTGCTTCCTTATGGAGACGCCGCAGCCTATCACTACGGTAGTATTCGCGCAGCCTTGGAACTTGCTGGGCAATCGATAGGTGTTAACGACCTGCATATTGCTGCTCATGCCCGTAGCCAGGGGTTGATTCTGGTCAGTAATAATCTACGCGAATTTGAGCGTGTGCCTGGGTTATTATTCGAAAACTGGGTGTCGCCATAATCTTTTTGCAAGCCATTTTTGACAGAAACGCCAATATTGCCGCAGTACTATATTGACCTGACGAAACAACGCTACAAGCGTATTTTCGGCAACGCCCATAGCTATGCACCGTGCCGGATGCATAGCTTCAATATGCACCAAGGGTTTGCGTTAAAGGACTTAACAATATGGTTTATATTGGCTTTATCTATTGAAGCGCAGTCGTTTGAGGTTTGCATTAAAGCACTCCTTATGCCCAGAAAGGTTAATAACGTGCATAACGAGTAGACAAGCTATCGGATTCATCGGCTTTGATCGGTCCGGCGTCTTTTGCCGACAACCCTACGTGGAGGCTTATCACTGACGCCCAGCACCAAATGACAGCAGCCTTCATTAGCCAAGGCTACACTGTAACGCAGTAATTTAGTCGTATCGTATTGTTGTTTGGCTTCTTTGAATTCCAGATGTTCGTCTTCTCGAACGCAGGCTAGCCAGTGCATGAGGTGGAAAACGGCGTGCAAAACTTACCAGGGCCCTGGGGAAAAGATCGTTGAAAAGTGACTACCCCAGGTTGTTTAATTCCCGGCTTTTTGCTGGAGAATCCTGGAGTTTTGAACTCGGTAAGGGACTACTCGACCTTCTCTCGCTATCGCATCGCTTCCAAGGTCTCGTAGCGCAACGGGAGAAATTGGTTAAACGCGGTAGACCAATTATTTGACAATCACTGTATATGTTGCTGATAAGGAATACGGGCAACTGCCAACTGCTGCGCAAAGTGCGTCCCCATCCGCAAGAATACTAATTTCAACGGTATGAGTGCCCTTATTAAGTGGCGTCAAAAATGCCGCTACGACCATGTATTGCGTCCCCCCTCCATCTGGGAGTGGCGGGACTTTTACTCCTACCAAATACTCGTGATTTAGCGAGGTTACCTTTCCGTCAACCGTAATTGTTGTGTAAAGAAAGCCTAGCTCTTTGTGCGAATAGAAGTAATTCTCTACCGCTAAACGGTTTGCTACGTTGGGGAAGTCTCCGATAATTGGCGGAGAGTCATCGGCTACCTGTACTGGCACATATAACATGGTGCCTTCACTTACATTGAACGTATTGCTTGACGTGGTAAAAAGTCCTTGAAAAGGTTTGCCGTTTACTATCGATGGGAAAACACCGGAATGATCGGTAACATTGAAATAAGCCGTGGCCTTTGCCATGTCAGAGAGTGAATAACCTTTTGGCTCAGCTTTTGCTGGAAGCACAATGCCGCCATTCTCAACCGTTGCGTTTGCCTGGCCCAGGTTAATGACAGTTCCTGCATACGATGGCGCCCCGGATATGAATAGGGTTATGACTAAAGCGAAGGCGGTAGCTAACCCTCTTTTAATTGCTTTTATTTTCATTATATTATCCTCAGTAAAATAAAATACTCTCTCAAATTCGGTATGACAAAAAGCCGAATCTTAAAAGGGACTTTAATGCATCGATTTATACATAAGTCAGAAACTATTAATTAACGTCGTAGCCAAAAGACTACATATTTAAATTTTTTTCATGGCCATGCGTAAGCAAATGCATTAAAACAGTGCGCCAAAATAAAATAAATATCTATTAGTGCCAATACCTATATAAAATAATGTTTTTATTGGCACGATATGACTAAGACATACGGACAAATACCGGGCATGAATGTAAACCCAAACTCAACCTGGACCACCGGGAGCTCATTCAATGAAACTCCTGATGGTAATGGTGTAACATTTAGTTGCATCATTGCCGAAAACCTGACAGCAAACACCCTGCCGGATCTGACTGTTATCGTTCCTTACGCATGGGTATCGTTTGATAACAACACATGGATTCCCCTAACTTGGAGTAATTCCGCTAACGGCTGGTACTCTAGTGATTTCGACAACCTGGGCACCAGCCTGACTTTGTCTGTATCGAGTTCGATAGCAGGAGGCAGCGTGACCATGGGAAGTATTGCCGATGTAACAGGAACCGCATAGTTTCCCTTAACTTCACCATGCACCACTTGTACCGGAGTCCTGACAAAGAGGTATAATCTGTCAAATTTCAAAGGCTCACCGTTCTTACCCTATGTCGCACGATATTAGTTATAAGCTGTTGTTTTCGCATCCTGAAATGGTTAAGGACTTGCTCAAGGATTTTGTAAAAGAAGAATGGGTTAATCAGTGCGACTCAGTCCAGCAAGCGCCGCATATTTTTTTATAATGTTTGCGATACTTCGGCATGTTAAAGCCGTTGGCTGCATCATTCCGGCTTTCGTGATTGGACAAAATAAGTGACCGTCAAAAATTTGTGCAGCATTGAGCCAGTCATTTAGGGCAGTGTACGCTTTGAGCGTTGCGCTACTGGTGCTCTGTTCAATGTAGCCCTTAGCTACGGCTACAAGTTGCTACGGGTAAATTTTGTTCAGTTTTGATGATGTTTTGCATAATGCCTACTCTATACTTATTGCTTCTGAGAATTCATGTTATCAGAAGTAAAGAGGAGTATATGCGGGGGGCTAGAGGGTATGCAACGGCTTATTGTGTCCGTTAGCATAAACAACAAGATCGTTGATCGTTCAGTGTGCTGGGTGACTTGAGCAACAGAGATTCAGCAATTGAATATGTCGTTACTGCGTAACGGAAAGAGATAGGCTTTGCTTTATAACAGAATGCTATTGTGTCACTTAGACTTAGGCCGACCGTAATGTCTGCGGGCATTCAATTTTTAATTTTCAGACACCTCAGGCCCAATATATTTTAAGCCGACGCAAGTACCGTGAATACGCAAGATTTTGAGCAGAACTAAGGCGTGCAATTCTGGCCGAAGGTTTGCTGATCAGCGTTTTTCTAATCTTTTCAGTCTGAATGCATCGCAACCCAACTCACTTTAATTTTGCATTGCGCACAATTTGGCGGCATGAGTAAATTCAACTTGAAGTTTGTCGGGTTTTTGTTTAACCTAAATGTCGGGTTTTTGCAAAGCAACAAAATTATGCGTCGTCATAAAACATTACGAGAAAGAATTGAGGCCAGAATTGCAGATAAGCAGGAAGACGTATTCCTGCCTCGCGAATTCTCTGACCTCGGCGGTGAAGACCAAGTTCTACGGGTGCTGCGTAATTTGGTTCGAGCAGGTAACTTAGTCCGTCTTGGCTATGGCGTCTACGGTCGAGCTATTCGATCGCGATTAACCGGTGAAGCCATCCTCTTCAGCAAGAACGGCTTTTCGGGTGCGGTACGTCAGGCACTTACCAAACTTGGCGTCGATTGGGAACCTATCGAAGCTGAAATTGCTTATAACGAAGGCCGGTCAACACAAATACCGGTTAACCCTGTTCTGCGCGTAAAAGGACGCTTTTCTCGGCAGCTTCATTACGGAAAGACGGAACTGATTCTTGAACGATAAACCATCACTGCAGGAACTGCTGGAAGTACAAGCTTATTTTGGATTACCCAGCCCCGCCCTGGTCGAAAAGGATTGGTACGTAGTCAAAGCATTGGCGGCAATTACCGCCATTGATGCGTCGCCATTCCAATTGGTATTTGGCGGGGGTACCGCTTTGGGTCGCGCCCATAGGCTGATCCATCGCATGTCGGAAGATATTGACCTCAAAATTATTTCAGCCGGTGCAATTACTCGTCCGACGCTTCGCCAACTACGCAATAAAACCACCGATGCATTACTGGGCGCCGGGTTTGAATTTGATCCGGAAAAAACCGAACATCGAGAATCCGGCAATGCCAGTCGATATACAATTTTCCGCATTCCTTATAGCCCAATCACGGCTGGTGACGGCGCTTTGCGTCCAGAGATTCAAATTGAGTTAGCTGCATGGCCTTTGCGTCAAAATCCGGTTGAGAAGGCCGTAAGCTCCTTTATAGCCGATGCTTTCAAAAAGCCACCCGAAGTTCAGAAAATTAACTGTGTATCAATCGTTGAAACAGCTGCTGAGAAATTTGTTGCATTGACTAGACGGGCAGGAACCGAACAAACCGGTTCTGACGACTCCAGAGATCCGACGATAGTACGACACATATACGATCTTCATGTGATCCGTGAGCATTATAATCCTATAGAGCTAATCGCCTTGGCTCATGACATTATGAAAGCCGATGCAAAAGCCTACGGTCATCTTTTCCCGGCCTATCGTGAAAACCCTATCGATGAACTTTTAGGGCCATAGAAGCACTAGAATCCGATACTTATTATGCCCAAAAATATGCAACGTTTTACCGTGATATGGTCTATGGCGAGATCTCAGCTGATTTCGACGCATGCATGAAGACGATAAAGGAATTATCTATGATGCTAAGGACTTTTGAATAGGGAAAATAAATCTCAATCCATTTTTACAAAAATCAAATTAGGTGGTTGCTGCCCATTTTACTAGGGGACAAAACTGTAACTTATAAAATTCTATGGCCGTAGGCCTTACTGGTAGCTCAATCTCAATAACTATGCTTAATGGCAGACAAAAGCCGCGAGCTTTCCAAACTGGAGTTAATTTTGAATCGAAAAGCCGACGAACAAAACCCGGTAATCAATTTAAGTTGAGTCAAATTCGAAGAAATGTGCCAAAAAAGAAACAACCACTCGTAAATTGTTGTTTTTCTTCGACATTCTTGGTGGGGCGGCGTCAACCGTACTTACCAATTTAAATCATTATATACAATCACTTATAATCAGTATCATTGATTTATACTGTCAAATGTACTGTCAAAAAAATAAAGCTGCTAAACCCCGGCAAACTTGAGTAGTCATAGTATCATTGGCACCTAAATGACGCAATCATAGTCGTTAGCGTGACATCCGGTTCGGTTCCTAAAGCACCTAATGAATCATTGAAAATCTGTTCGCATATGCTCTATGCCGTTACTGATATACTATACATTATGACCAACGACCACGACAGCAGCTACAAATTTTTGTTTGCCAGGCCAGAGATGGTGCGTGACCTTATCATGGGTTTTATACCTGATGAATGGTTGCACTCACTTGATTATGCGACCCTAGAAAGGGTTAATGCCAGCTATGTCACTGAGGACTTTAAGCAAAGAGAAGATGACATTGTCTGGAAGGTAAAAGTCGGTGGGCAATGGGTATACCTCTATCTGCTAATTGAATTCCAAAGCAGTGTAGATAAATACATGGCGTTACGGATGATGGTATACCAAGGATTGCTATACCAAGATTTGATCAAAAGTGGCGATGTACTGAAAGATGGCCTTTTGCCACCAATATTGCCAATTGTTTTATACAACGGTAAAGACCGCTGGACAGCAGCCACGGATGTCTTTGATTTGATTCCACCTGTACCGGGCTTGGTGGAACATTTTAAAATCAAAGCAAAACATTTGGTGATTGACGAAAATGCTTATGCAGATTCAGAATTGGCATCACTAAAAAACTTGGTCGCCGCTGTCTTTAGAATTGAACATCCTACCAGTCCAACAGCTATGCAAGAATTATTGACTAGCTTAGCCGGTTGGCTATCTGATAGACCGGATTTACGTCGCATGTTTGGGCTTTGGGTTAGAGCAACGTTGATGCGCAGACCCGAATACAGTATCTTATTACCACAAGTACATGATTTACAGGAGCTAAATGTTATGCTATCAGATAAACTTGAAGAGTGGGCGCTTGGATACAAGGCAGAAGGTGTTCAGAAAGGTGAAATGCTATCTTTGCAAAAGCTGCTAACTAAACGTTTTGGACCAATACCAACGGAAATTACTGCGCAAATCGCAAATGCGACACTGCAAGATATTGAACGATGGTTTGACCGTGCAATTGACGCCAGTCAGCTTTCAGATGTTTTTGATTGCTGCAATTGGTTATAGCGCCATTTCGCACCTTTTGCAGACTGGCGTAATTGTGTCGGTTGCGATCAATCCTATGTGAAAAATTCTAGCAACTTGCCACGCTGTACATCATAAATTGTGACAATTGCTCTTCAAAACCGCGCAATGACTTTTGCCAATGATTTTGATAAAGAATTCTGCTTAATACAATATGAATGCTAAATCAATAAAAACAACGAAAAACAACGGGGTCAGTTCCAACATTCCAACATGTTGGATTTTCTATAAAACTTTCGGGTTAGGTCTTGCCTTTTGCGCATTCACACATAAAAACTTGCTAATCAAAACCCTCGGTATAACAAAGCACTTTCTCGGCAAAGCCGAGCATATCATCCAAATAAAAACGCCACTCAGGCTGTAAAGAGTCAGACATCTATAGCTTCGCGTTCAATGAAAGGCCGTAATTGTGAACGTACGGCTTTGTCTGTCACTAAATCCACCCGGCAACCGAGCGTATCTTCCAAATAAAATTGCACGCCAAAATAACGCGCCGAATTGGCAGGACCATCGAAACTTACTAAAATATCCACATCTCTGTTATCGCTGGCTTCATCTCGGGCCGTTGAACCAAATAAAGCGAGTTTTGTCACGCCAAATTTTTCAACAATTATTGGCTTAACTTTATTCAGTATCTGCAAGGCATGGCTGCGTTTCATAATGAATGTCAGTCTGGATTTGTATCTTAAGTGCTTAGATTTAGGAGAGAGAAGGGCTTAAAAAAATACAGCCACTTGTAAGTAGCTGATTTTAAACGATTTTTTCTTGGTGGAGGCGGCGGGAATCGAACCCGCGTCCGCAAGCACTCCGCTACAAGCTCTACATGCTTATCCCGCGCTTTTGATTTAACTGTTGATTACCCGTCGGGCCAAGAGGGTCAACAGCGATTTCGATTGGATTTAGCGATTCAGGCTACGAACGAAGCCCTGGCGCGATCTTATGTAATATGATCCCTGAGTGCTCCGAAGAGCCTGCGCGCATAAGCACACACAGTCAGAGAAGTGGTGCAGGTTTTAAGCTGCTAAGGCCACTGAGTAGTTTTCGTCATTTGCGAATACTTTTTTCAGTAGGATTTACGAGGTGTACTGTCCTCGGCATGCACCTGAAGTTTTGCTACCCACGTCGAAGCCATGTCGCCCCCAAGAAATTACATTTTACCCAATCGGTAAAAATAATGTCATTATTTTTCGTTCATTGATATTGATGAATATCCCAGGAAAAAGTTCAAAAAAATCAGAAAGGGATAAACACAAACGCCAATACATCGTTATGGTAATCATCCTTAACTTTGTATTCCCGATACCCTTGCGCAGCCGCCACGCCCAAGACGTAATTAACGCCTTCATATTGCGTTATATCCGAACTGCGCTGACCGTTTTTCAGCGCAAAAAAATGTTCATCCACTTCAAGAGTATCCCCGGCTTTTAATGTTGCATGATTGGCGGCAGAGATAATAGTCTTCCTGCGGTCGGCAAACACAGCGAAACAACCATCCAATAAATGCCCATGCTCGTCAACCGGCAGCACATCCTTCAACATGGCGGCGAATTGCGGTTCACTATCGAAAACGATGCCGATACCGCCCAACACCCTGTTTGAATTATCCAGGTCAGTGATGGCTGCGTTATAAATATAAGTATAGCACTGTTGATATTGAGCTGTTTTAATAAAATTTGATACGGTGTACCGCTGACTATTGCTGTTTTTTAATGCCGCAACCGCACCGGTTGCCTCGTCAACTATTCTGCCGACAAAACCTTGCTCGGAAACATTAGACACCGCCAAAATTTCGCAATTTACATCGTATACATATAAATTGGTATAGACCGTATACAATGCATTAATATAAATTAATATATCGGTGATCTGTTTTTTGTCGTTAGCAATAATCTCCGATTGGGCCAAAATTTGCCTAAATAAGGAAGTCAAGGCCCACCAGCGACAATCGTTCGCTCTTTCGTAAAGATTGCGATCCATAATATCAACGGCCAAGGAAGCTAAAAATCCGGCATTATCCAAATGCGAAGACATTACTGTCACTTCCTGCAAGCTATTCACTGATTCGGTAAAAATTCTGGCGATATCGGAACCGATTTGTTTAATGGCTTCTAAAACCGGCATAAATTCCGCCGCATTTTTACGTGCAGAGGTTATCTGACCATTTAAAACCAACAAACCTAGATCGGCATTAATATCGGCCGAAGCTTGACGGATATCACGTAGTTCCTTTGGAAAGGTGCTAGCTTGCTCCATAATATCGCTAAAATCGGCTCTGGCCGAGATAGCTGACTCATCACGCTTGAACGCCGTTGCCAAGGGCGTTAACATTAGTCCTCGCCAGCCCATGCCATAGAAGCCTTGGTAGCCCTGAGTTTTCCGTGTATTAACAATATAATCCCGGCCTTGATAGGCGATTAAAGCCACCGAATCATTATGATTGACGCCGGATTGAACCGGTACCAAGCGTTCATTACTGCTGGCAATCACTTTGCCATCTGCCCCAAGCACGGTTAATACGCCAAGGTCTTCCTGATTCAGCAAATTGGTAAATATGCCTTTCATCTCATCATCAAACCGGAAACAGAGACACAAAACACCCAGAGCCCTTGAGTCGCGTTGATTGTTTACAGTGATTCGACAAGAATAAATCAAAGAATGCCGACGATCCGCTTGTAATTCGGAATATCTGAAGGTTTCCACATAATTGTTTGGTGTTGTTAACGTTTCAGCTATCAGCGGATCAGTTGTTTGTTTTAGCGGATTACTCTTATCCAGATGGACTTTTACGCGGCCTTTGGTATCTAAGATAATAATTTCATCATAGACGCTGTACTTTTTAACGTATTCCTGCAAACGATTTACTATGAAATGCTCTTGTTCAGAACTCGGCGAGTCCGTGGACAGAAACCGGCGTATATCGTCATCAGTTGCCAAAAAGCCCACATCGGCAGTGCGTTCAAACAAGTTGCGGATTAATAAATCGATGGTGACTTGGGCTTTTGATGAATTATCCAGCACCAGTTTTTGTAAATTCTCGATCAACAAATTGTGCGTTAGCTTCTGTTGCAGTTCACCGAATTTATCTTTGGTGAGGCTCATATCTTCCAGAATGGTAGATGCGACATTATGGCTGTTTATCTTACCTATAAGCGCGATTTTCCCCCACCAATCGTTTAAGGCTTCCAACCTGATCTCATATTTCTTTACCACAGGCATGGCCGCTAATAACTTGGCTTTATTGGCTTCTAAAAGTGTATTCATTAAAATCGGGCTCTCTGTTGAAAAGACATCGTTCTTGCCTGTTTTGTTAGGCCGTGGTTGCAGCGAATAATGGCAAACCACAATGCTTGCAGTGCAAACCCATAAAAAAAGCTGTTCCGTACTAACAAACATAGCAAAAAAACACCAAAGAGCCGGGAATATTTAAGACTTTGTTTAGCTGAAGAGGAAATTAGAACCAAAAATTTACTTTCAGGATAATTTATCGGGTAAAAATACCAGCAGACTAGACATTCTTGCCTATAACATTTTTAGTAAGTGATTGACGGGAAGAGCAAATTTTTGGCGGGCTATGTCGCCGACTACACAGGTATAACTATGCTGCAAATATAAGTCGACGCCGCAAACCTTAGGTATGACTGAGCAGCGGCCACAAATGACTAAACTTTCTGCTTGCAGCAGATAAGTCAACGGCACATAATCATTTCGCAGTATCGCACCACACACCACAAAGTCGATTCGCTGATCGAAATTATCGTAGACCAGCGTTTCCGGCAGTAAAGCCAATTCCGCCAGTAACACATTCTTCTCCTCATCTTCGCCATTACCATAGATATAGCAACAGCATTGCCGAAAATCAGATAATAATATTTCGGCCAATCTTTGCACATTCATCCGTTCAGGATGCTGTGCCCGTATGCTTTCCAATCCGATTATTTGTCTCATAAGCTTTGTTTATAGCATCCTAAGGGGTTTGCCATTAAAATAAGCAGTTCCAATTCATCGCCCAATGCGCTAAGCCGCACGGAACCATTCATGACCGATTATAAATTAACCCACCTGAAACAACTTGAAGCAGAAAGTGTGCATATTATTCGCGAAGTTGCGGCGGAATTTGAAAAACCGGTGATGTTGTATTCCATAGGTAAAGATTCGGCAGTAATGTTGCATCTAACCCGAAAAGCTTTTTTTCCAGGTAAGCCGCCTTTTCCGCTCCTACACGTCGATACTACTTGGAAATTCCGGGAGATGATCGAATTCCGTGACAAGTTGACTGCCGAGCTCGGCTGGGATTTATTGATACACATTAATGAGGAAGGTGTAGAACAAGGTATTGGTCCATTCACGCATGGTAGTAAAAAACATACCGATGTGATGAAAACCGATGCGCTGAAACAGGCGCTGAATAAATATCAGTTCGACGCGGCTTTCGGCGGCGCCCGCCGGGATGAGGAGAAATCCCGCGCCAAGGAGCGCGTGTATTCCTTCCGCGATAAAAACCACCGCTGGGACCCAAAAAATCAGCGCCCGGAATTGTGGAATATTTTTAACGGCAAGATCGACAAAGGCGAAAGCATCCGCGTCTTCCCATTGTCTAATTGGACCGAGTTGGATATTTGGCAATACATTCATTTGGAGAACATCCCTATTGTGCCGTTGTATTTTGCTAAAGAACGACCAGTCGTCAATAAAGACGGCATGCTGATAATGGTTGATGACGAGCGCATGCCGCTTGGACCGGATGACAAAGTGGAAATGAAAATGGTGCGCTTCCGCACCCTGGGTTGCTACCCGCTGACCGGCGCGGTGGAGTCCACTGCCACTACCTTACCGGAGATCATCCAGGAAATGTTGTTGACTACCACCTCCGAAAGACAGGGCCGTTTAATAGACCACGACCAGGCCGGGTCTATGGAGCAGAAAAAGCGCGAAGGCTATTTTTAAGGCCTACCGCAACCAGCTTTTAGATTTCGTTCATTCAGCGACCATACCATCAGAATCCAGAGAACTCATGTCCCATCAATCCGACCTCATCAGCACTGACATCAATGCCTATCTGGCCCAGCACGAGCGTAAAGAATTGCTGCGTTTTTTAACCTGCGGCAATGTCGACGACGGTAAAAGCACCTTGATCGGCCGCTTGCTGCACGATTCGAAAATGATTTACGAAGATCAACTGGCTGCAGTGCAAGCCGACAGCGTTAAATCCGGCACTACCGGCGCCGGAAAAATCGATTTGGCCTTGTTGGTAGACGGCTTACAGGCCGAGCGCGAACAAGGCATCACCATTGATGTTGCCTACCGCTATTTCTCGACCTCGACCCGAAAATTCATCATCGCCGACACTCCGGGACACGAGCAATATACCCGCAATATGGCCACCGGCGCCTCGACTTGCGATTTGGCGGTCATTTTGATCGACGCCCGCTACGGCGTGCAGACGCAAACCAAGCGGCACAGCTTTATTGCCTCACTGCTAGGACTCAAACATATCATCGTCGCCATTAATAAAATGGATTTAATCGAATACAGCGCAGCCAAATTTGATAGCATCAAACAGGATTATCTGGACTTCGTAAAAACGCTGGACATCCAGGACATCCACTTTATCCCCATGTCTGCGCTGGACGGCGATAATGTCGTCAACCCCAGCGAAAATATGCCCTGGTATACCGGCAAGACCATGATGGAGTTATTGAACACTATCGAAATTGCCAGCGACCATAATTTCGCCGACGCCCGTTTCCCGGTGCAATACGTCAACCGCCCCAACCTGGATTTCCGAGGTTTCTGCGGCACGGTGGCGTCTCGGCGTATTCCATAGCGGCGATGCAATTACCGCGCTGCCGTCCGGCAAAACCAGCCGAATTAAATCCATCGTCACTTTCGACGGCGATTTGCCGGAAGCCTTTGCCGGCATGGCGGTCACGCTGACCTTGCAAGACGAAATCGACATCAGCCGCGGCGACATCATCGTCGGCGCTCAACAATCCGCGCCGACCATCGCCGATAAATTCAAAGCCACCATCGTTTGGATGACAGAACAAGCCATGACGCCGGGCCGGCAATACATCCTTAAGCTGGCCACCCGCAACGCGCCAGGCTCCATAGCGATGATCCACCACCGCATCGACGTCAACACCTTGGCGCATCACGATGCTAACGAGCTAAAACTGAACGAAATCGGCGCCTGCACTGTTGCGGTCAATGCGCCGGTGGTGTTTGATCCGTACAAACTTAACAAAACCACCGGCTCGTTTATCATCATTGACCGCTTAAGCAACGTCACGGTCGGCGCAGGCATGATTACCGGCGCCGCCGGCGAGGAAGACTGGTCGCCAGTGTCAGCCGAAGAACGCGCGACCCGTTATGGACAAACCGCCGCCATTATTGTCTTGAACGGCGTTGAGGCGAAACAGGCCGCCTATAGACTGGAACGCAAATTGTTCGATACCGGACATGCGGCTACCGTGCTGGAACAGGCGGAAGACGCATTGGCGCAGGCAATTAAACACGCCGGCTTATTGTGTTTGGCTGTGGACGCCAAGCCAACGGCTAGCGATATTGCTTTTAATTGCGCGGAATATAGTGTTGACGATATTTATACGGCGCTAAAGAATCGTGGGTTGATTCATTAAGCAACCAAAAGCTTAATCCCTGTCTCTCGAAAATTATCGTTCCAAGGCTCCGCGTTGGAATGCAGGTATTGACGCTCTGGCGTCATACACCTGCAAATCAACCATAACTCAGGCTTCTTGGTGTAGGACGCTGGAGAGTCCGGCTCTGCGTTCCAACGCAGAGCGTTGGAACGATGAATCTAATAAAATCATAAAGCATCTTTGCCTTCGGCAAAGCTTGGCGGTTTACGGACAGCCGACCGTTCAGGTATACCTAATTCAATGTAAGCGCGCAACGCCGACACGTTGATTATTCAAACCAGTTTCTGATTTTTTTTAAATTCAAAATACTCAGCCGAAAACGGCAGCAATTCATCGATCCGGCTATTCGGCCAGACCGGCAGTTTTTCCAGCGTGTCTTTCAACCAAGCGGCCGGGTCCAAGCCGTTGAGCTTGGCGGTGCCCAGCAAGGTTTGGATGGCCGCCGCCCGTTGTCCGGCGCGCTCGGAACCGGCGAACAACCAATTACGCCGGCCAATCGCTATTGGGCGTATGCAATTCTCCGTCGGATTATTATCAATGGGTAGATGGCCGGTTTCGGCATAGCGGATCAGCGCCGGCCAGCGTCTCAGCGTGTAGTCCAAGGCTTTGGCGGTCGAACCCCCATCCGCCGTGGTAACCCGTATTTGAATCAACCAGTGATGAAGCGTTTTCAAGTGCGGTAGGCTCTTTTCCGCGCGGAGTTGCTTTCGGCCTGCAATGTTCATCTTTGCTCCCTCGGTTTCAATGGTATAGAGCACGGCGATGCGCTGCAGGGCTTCCCAGGCCATAGGACTTTGGTTTGCCTGATGCAGGTCGAAGAATTTACGGCGCACATGCGCCCAACAAGCCAACTCGGTACAGAGCTGTCCGAGGCCATTGTCGACGAACAGCGCTTTATAGCCGGTATAATCGTCCACCATCAGATGGCCTTTCCAGTCCCCCAAAAACTGACGAGCATGTTCGCCGCCCCGTCCCTTGCAGTAGTCGAAGACAATGATGCGTGGCGTCTGCCCGCCCGCCAAGTCGTTGCTGCGATAAGCCCATAAATAGGCTTTTCGGGTTTTTCCCTTCCCGGGGTCGAGTTGCGCCACGGGCGTCTCATCCGCCAACAAGGTCTTACCTTGCTGCAGATGCCAAATCAATCGATCTACCAAGGGTTGTAAGGCCACGCCGACGCGCCCCACCCATTCGGCCAGTGTCGAACGGGCCAGAGTGACTTTGTCGCGTGCCGCGATTTGTTCCAACCGATAGAGCGGCAGATGATCCAAATACTTACAGATCACCACCCAGGTCAACAAACTCACGGTGGCCATGCCGCCATCAATCACGGCAGCCGGAATCGGTTCGGCGATGACCGTCTCGCACGGGCGGCAGGCATATTGGGGGCGAATGTGCCGGATGACGGAAAACTGGGCGGGTTCGACATGCAGTTGTTCGGTGATGTCTTCACCGATTTTAACCAAGGCGGTGTTACCGCATTTTCCGCAAATGCAGTGTTCGGGCTCGTGGCGAATTTCAATGCGCGGCAAGTGATCCGGCAGCGGTTGACGGCCAGCGCGCGGGCGTTTCGGTTTGGCAACGGTCTCGCCCGGTTGCGGGTCGGCCAGTTGTTCGATTTCCGCTTCGATGGCCGCCAAATCGCTCGCCCAGGTTTCGGCGAACAGATCCTGTTGGAGTTTTGACAACATTTCGCTTTTCACACCATAACGCATCCGGCGGATATGGGCCAACTCATGCGTCAGCGCTTCGATTTTGAAGTCCTTGGCTTTGATGACGGAATCTTTAGCCAAGATATCGGCGTTTTTGGCTTGGATTTCCAACTCTTTAAGCTGCAGCAACTGTGCATCGCACTCTACTTGATCCAGTAGTGATTGAACCAGTGCCGCCACTTGTTTTTTAGCGGCGGGATCAAGGTCTAAATGGTCCAGTTCGGCGAGTGATTTCATGGTGAATATTATACCATGAAATACCCTGCAAGCCTTGTTATTACTGGGTTTTTTGTTGTATTTTCTCGATATTTCAGCCATCGCAAATCAAGTCATCCGACTTGCCATTCCGCTTTGGGAGTGGCGGACAAACGCTGCCAATCGACACCGGCGATCAGCCACTGCCATTGCGCCTGGCTGATCGAAAAACCCGCGTCCTTCGCCTTGGGCCAAACAAAATGGCCGCGATGCAAACGGCGCTGGCAACACCAGACGCCGTTGCCGTCCCAAAGCAATAACTTCAAACGATTACCAGAGCGATTACGAAAAACAAACGCCGATCCCGCGCAAGGCGCTTGCCCAAGTGCTTGCTGGACGATAGACGACAATCCGTCAATGCCGCGCCGCATGTCAACCGGTGCAACCGCCAACCAGATTTGAGGCGGGCTGGCAATTAATTCAGGCATGACAACAACTCCGCCAGCCAGGGGGCCGAGATTGACAACGGCAATTCGAGTAGATGGCCCTGGGCATGTTTAAAGACAATCGCTCCCGTGGCCGACGGCTTCACCACAACCGGAATCAACGCGGGTAACGCGCCTTTTTGCTGCTTTCGATAGTCGCTTAACCGCGCTCCAAAGGTATTGTCGTTTAGATCATGCAGGCGGCAATAGTCTGACTGCCTAAGGCCGCTCCGCTGCCACGCCTCAATATGATTGATCCACTTGGTTGTGACTGCCATTGCTCATCCTCATCAAAGAAAAAACACAGGATGTCAGGTTGCGGAGGGCTTTGCTAGATGGCGGGGTTGGGCG
>CAVPMI010000060.1:0-19589 GCA_963705975.1 uncultured Pseudomonadota bacterium | reverse complement strand
GCTACCAGCATAAAGCGGGACAAATCATGTAAAATTTCATTACGATAAGGCGTTATTGTAATGTGAGATAGCAAAAACTCGTTGCAAGTTGCTGTATCATTGTTTAATGACTAAAAAAAACCTTAACACAAAGCATACGAGCAACGAGTCTTTTGATTGTAGGTCAACTGGCAACAAAGGGCAACAAAAATATCCGGAAAATTGCATCGGCCGTTCATCGATCAAAAAGCGCTGTTCACCAACATTTACGACGAAGACAGAAAATCCGGAACAAGCATCCGGAATCGACGTTTTGGGAAACCGAAGCCGGCGATGCGTGGCTAAGGCGGATGATGCTCGCAACCCTGTATATCTTTGGCCTGGATTGTCATGTAGGCGCTGATAAATTAGCACAATTTTCTAAACTGATCCGTATCGACACGCATGTGGGCGTGTCGCCCTCGGCATTGCGCCGGCAATTACGCCCCACATGGAAAACTTATTGCCCTTATTTCAACAACAGTGCGAGAATTCGGCTTCGGTGCAACCGCGCGCCATAGTGGCGGCAATGGATGAAACCTTTTTTGGTGATTTTCTCATTCTGGTGCTGATGGACTTATCCTCGCGGTACCTGTTTTTGGAGGAGATCAGCGATGACCGCCGTTTCGATACCTGGTATGAAAAGGCTATCCCCCGCTTAAAAGCGCTTGGCATTGAGGTTAACCATGCCGTGAGCGACCGAGCCAAAGCTTTGATCAAGCTGGCTATTACCGGGTTTGACTGTCCATCAGGCGCAGATGTGTTTCATGCGCAGCAGGATATCAGTAAATGGCTGGGTGCAACGCTGGGAAGGCGGCACGAACAAGCAAAAACACAACGGGAAACCGCTGAGGCGCTGTTGCAAAAGAAAACGGACAACAACCTGGCGGAATTGGTGCAGGTCGTTGATGCGGAGCGGGCTTATCAACAGATAAAGGAAACACGCGCCGATTATCACGAAAATCTGGCGGGCATTGCCGAAGATGTTCATCCGTTTTCATTTGAAACCAAGAATATAAACCGAGCGGAGCAGGTGATTTCCAGGTCTGGAAAGACGGGCTCAGGTGTTTGAAAAGATCGCACAATCTCAAGCGATTGCAACTTAAAACAAACCATAAATAAGTTTCGCAATCAATTTGATGACTTGGCGGCCAATGTGAAATTTGGTGGCTATGGGTCATGGAAATTTTAACGGGACTTTATCTGGATGACCCCACGAAAAACTGGTTGATCTATAGCCTGTTACCACGGTGTACTGGCATCAGCAACTACACAAAACACAAAACCCCAAGCAGAGGGAAAAATACCGTCAGGCTTGGCAGCAAGCCGCGCGGAATTTACAGACCGATACTTTTACGGCCACTTTGCCGGTAAGCGAACAGCAACGCTGGTTGGAATGGGCCGAGTGGATGGCGCGAAACTTTCATCGCAGTTCTTCCGCCGTTGAGGGTCGCAATGGCTATCTTTCGCAGATGTATCACAATGGCCGAGGCTTAACCGAAAAACGCTTACGGGCATTGACGGTGATTCATAATTACGGGCTCAAGCGGGTTGATGGGACAACGGCGGCAATGCGTTTGTTTGGGCAATGGTTTCCTGATCTATTTTCATGGTTGATGTCCGAAATGGGCGATCTTCCGCTGCCCAGAAAAGGCAGAGAGTGGGTTACTCGTAACCCGTTGTTTTTTAAAATCTGTTCCGGCTTAAGTTGGAAGCCCCTTAAACCAGTCCAGCAGGTGATATAATACATTACGTACATCTTGATCTGATTGACTATTTCCCAGTTGAAACAAAGCGGCTGCCAAATTTCTTTGGCTGTTTAGTTCTGACTTTTCAATACGCTTTTGATCCAACAACAAAAAGCAAAGCTGTGGTCTAAATCTTTCAAGGCCAACAGGCGCAGGGTAAATTAACTGATCCAATTCTACCGGCGCTTTCCAGCGTTGTTCACAATTATACAGCACTAAGGTGAGATCTACGTCAGCAAATCCGACTTCCCGGTTTTTTGTGCGGATAATGTCTTGGTATAAGAGTGCTATGTACCCAAGTACTGGTACCACCATAAAATGATCAACGGTAGATTGAAATTCCAGTAGCAAATAAACGTAAAGAAATTCATCGCCACAACTGCACTGGCTTTATGAGCAATTGAACAAAAGCCACCTCCGAAGAGCTTCCGAAGAGATGGCTTTGGTTTTGGTTCAATATGTTCAGCGTTAGCTGTGGGTTTACTGTTCATTAACAATAGGAGGTTTAGGCTAAGTGGTTTTGTTGCGTTTGCTTATGGCGATTCAAGCCAATAAAACCGATCATAGCGGAACCGAACAACCAGACTGCACCAGGTACTGGTACTGCTGCTGGAATCGCTGCGAGTGTCCATGGCTCAGCATAAACGTATAGAGGATCTGTCATTCCATTACCGTAAGTAGCAGTAAACGAAACATCAAATAGTTTTGATTGGTTTGCAGTAAACGCACCTAAGTCAATATATGGAATTTTGCTTGTTAAGCTCAGGGTTTCTAACGGATTGTTAACAGTAGAACAACTTGGCGATGTGGTGCATGGTGAAGTTAAGGGAAACTGTGCGGTTCCTGTTACATCGGCAATACTTCCCATGGTCACGCTGCCTCCTGCTATCGAACTCGATACAGACAAAGTCAGGCTGGTACCCAGGTTGTCGAAATCACTAGAGTACCAGCCGTTAGCGGAATTACTCCAAGTTAGGGGTATCCATGTGTTGTTATCAAACGATACCCATGCGTAAGGAACGATAACAGTCAGATCCGGCAGGATGTTTGCTGTCAGGTTTTCGGCAATGATGCCACTAAATGTTACACCATTACCATTAGGAGTTTGATTGAATGAGCTCCCGGTGGTCCAGGTTGAGTTTGGGTCATCCTGCAAAGTCCATGCTGAGGCAGGAACGGTAAAGACAAGGCTGGCGCATATAATAGCCCTGCGGCTTAATTGACAAATAAGAGTGGTATTCATTTATTGGCGCTCATGATTTGATTAAAAGTTTAAGTAAAATTGCGATGCAACAATGATTTAAAATACATTTGATTCGGTGGTTTTGGCTAAAACTTGTTCGTAATTAGGCAGCTATAGCTTGCAAGCTTTAGCAAATTAAATATTCGCCGCTTTATGACTTAAATATGCAAACAAAAACCATCAATTCCAAGTATATTTTTTTAAAACTTTTTATCTCTTTTTACATAAAATGTAAATACGTACTTATACTAGGGTAAATCTGCATAATCCGTAGTGACGCAATCTAAGCCACATCAATTGCTGAATGTGGCTTATAGCTCTTAAGTCATTTTTTAAAAGGGTATGCAAAGTACAGGTTGCGATTTTGATTTCTGGCTAAACTCCAGGCTTGCTAGGTAGTGACGACAGTTAAGCAGTGTTCGTAAACAGCTTTACATTCATGCCCGGTATTTGTCCTTATGCCTTAGTCATATCGTGCCAATAAAAACATTATTTTATGTAGGTATTGGTACTAATAGATATTTATTTTATTTTGGCGCACTGTTTTAATGCATTTGCTTAAGCATGGCCATGAAAAAAATTTAAATATGTAGTCTTTTGGCTACGACGTTAATTAATAGTTTCTGACTTATGTATAAATCGATGCATTTTCTGGAGTATCCGGATATTGATCATTTCATAAGTTAGCGCAGGTAAAAATCTTGGCGTGCTTAACATCAAACTTAAAGTTGTAAGTTGATTTATCAGGATACCTCACTTTTAACTAAATAAGAGGTGTGTATTATGAAAAATAAAAATAAGTGTATTCGTGAAATAAGAACACTGACTAGCGCCGCCCTAATAATGATGACAATGGGGATAAACATTTCCCCTGCCAATGCGAATGACTCTGTTAATGCATGCAATGCAGACTCTCTTTATATTGGCGATTACTTGGGAAATTCGGTCATCTGCTTCGATAGTAATAGCGGGGCATATCAAGCTGATTTTATTCCGCCTGGCAGCCTTAATGGGCGCTTACAAGGTCTAACGGGCCTTATATTCACTCAAGGTGTTCTGGATGTCGTTAATCAGAACGCGAATGTGGGTAATAATACTCCGGGCGAGGTCCTCCAGTTCCAAAGCGATACGGGCGACTTTAAGGATGCCCTGGTACCCGCCCTTATCACCGTCAAACATCAAGAGGTTAATAACCCCGATGCGCCCTTTGTACCCCGAGGTCTAATTAGAGGCCCAAACAATATATTGTACGTAGCTGACAATGGCGATAACTATGAGGGATTTCCAGGAAATGTTTGGACATACAACGCTACAAACGGTAAATGGCTAGGGAATTTTGTTTCTCCCGGGTCTACTGATCTTCCCGGGGTAGCGCCGGATGGGTTTAATCCAAGAGGTATCGTGCTTGGTCCCGATGGCCTTATCTATGTCTCACTCAGTGGCGATGTGAATGGTTCACCTACAGTTCCACCTGATGAGATAAGTGGCTCTATTATCCGCTTCACTCTCAACGGGAAATTTGTTGATGTATTCACCAGTAACAATGATAAGGGATGTGCTGCAAATCTACATCGACCTGAAGGCTTGGTGTTTGGCCCTGATGGGAATCTCTATGTAACCAGCTTTGAAGACCCTTCAGTTTCGACCGATACTGACAAGATACTGATCTACAATGGTAAAACAGGTAAATGCATCGATCATATCGACCTAGATGTGCCTGGTGCTTTAGCCTTGAATGAGCGGGCGTACGCTCACGGTCTGCTCTTCGGCCCGCAAGGTAGATTGTTTGTTCCTATTACTGGCGGGGCTGGGATCTATGTCGGTGAAGTCCGCCGATATAATGTTGAGACTAAAAACTACGATGTTTTAGTGCCTCCAACATCACCAACAACAACCCCCCTTTCATCCCCAAGCTATAATCCCATGCAGGCACCGTTTTTTTTAACCTTCGGCAAGACCAACCCCAGTACGCTGGAATATGATAATGAAGCTATCGGTCCCATGCCGTGGGGTAACCAATAGATCAGCAGTTCGCGCTCGTCTGTTGATGCCAAACTTAGAAGGGCTTGCAGCGATGCAGGCCTTTCTTTATCGTAGAAAAAAACAACCAAAACTCCATGACGAACACAACCAACTTCGTGTATCCATCTGTTTTAACAGGGTTATTTTAGGGTTCCCAGTTATACAATCCTGAACCTATATCTCTTGAGAACAAGTTATTGTCGTTCCGGTCGTCCAGAACGCATAATAATCAATCGTTCTAAGCGGCACTTCATCAAGCAGAACCATTACGTGAGTTTCTCGTTATGTAGTAACACCGCATCAACTACAGTCATGCCCGCAGAAAAGCATCGGTGTCATGCATTACCAGATAATTTGCAAACCACATTGACCGTAATGATCAAATTTACTGTCTATGGAAATTAACGTTTAATCGTTTGCAATTCAAAAGGTCTTTGCCTCCAAACTTGGGTGGGTGAAACAGTGCAGCTTCTTGTGGCGTAAACGAAATTTTTGCAAAGCGATAACTTGAGCAACACGCCTCAACTTCAACAGTCACAACGCTTCACACTAACACTCATAATAAGCCTATGCATTTACGCTAGACCCAGTGTAGACTCCTCTTTACTTCTGATAATGCTTATTCCCGGAACCAATTTCACATGAGAAAACATTTTTAGAATTTTGTAAGTCTGCTAAATGTTTGCTAGCTGCTATCGGAAATACTTGGGCCAATGTTTCCTTGGTGTCGTTTACTAAGCTTCGTGAATGGCGGGTTCAGGGTAACGAAAAACTAAAGCCAAGTGTCTCTTGTGGGTCGTTTTCGTTCGTTCGTCACGACTATAATGCGACAGTCAGTTTAGTTGTGACAACAACCGATAAATGAACAAACATTAAACCATATAAAGCACACTATTATCAAGCAGAAAAGCTGTGTATTTTTTTCCATAAACACACTGAAATTAAAATAATATTAACGCGTTTACCCTGTACCTGATAGGCATAAGTTGACAATAAACCATCATAAGCTGACAATGACTTCACAAAAAGTTGACATAGTTGACCTCATCCTTCTAGCAAGAAATAAGCATGAAAATTCATAGAGTTACTCTTCATCATTTAGGATCCATTTGCTAAGAAACATCAATCCAGAATGATATTTGTTATTTCCAGAGCTAAAAATATGAAAACAAACCCA
Source organism: uncultured Pseudomonadota bacterium (assembly GCA_963705975.1). Taxonomy (GTDB): domain Bacteria; phylum Pseudomonadota; class Gammaproteobacteria; order Methylococcales; family Methylomonadaceae; genus Methylomonas. Next base: position 13,381 of record CAVPMI010000060.1, on the reverse strand, counting down.
TCATGACCAAGCTAAAACCCATCCCCCAAGTCAAAGGCGATTTGCTGTTAGGCAATATCCGGCAAATGCGGGCCAATACGCATCAGGCGTTTTGCGCTTGGCGGCGTGAATATGGCGATTTAGTCAGCTTTAGATTAGCGACCCGGCAATTTTATCTGTTTAGCCATCCAAGCCTTGTGGAACAGGCCTTGATCAAGCACAGCGATGTGTTTATAAAAATCTACAATCCCAAAAAGCCCAGCGGCCTGGCCTTGGTTTTAGGCCAAGGCTTGGTGACCAGCCAAGGCGAGTTATGGCAAAACCAACGGCGTTTAATGCAGCCGGTGTTTCAGCGCCGGAATTTAACGGCTTTGCAAGTGCAAATGCTGCAAGCCGGGCTAAGCTTAGTGAGCAGATGGCGGCAAATGGGCGCCGGCGCCGAACTTAACCTTGCTAATGAAATGACGCGCTTGACTTTAGAAGTCATCACGCAAACCATGTTTAGCACCAGCGTGCTGGATAAAATCGAGCAGATCGCCCCGGCCTTAGAGACAGGGCTGAGATATGCGGCCAGAAACATGATGAATCCATTGCTGCCGCCCTTATTCGTCCCCACTGCGGCAAATCGCAAATTTAACCATGCGCTTGCCGTTTTAGACGCCGTCATTTATGGCATAATTGACCAACGCCGGAACTCCGCAACCGAACATCACGACTTATTAGACATGTTGCTGAAGGCGCAGGACGACAGCGGCAACAACATGTCAAGGCGGCAAATCCGCGATGAAGTACTAACTATTTTCAGCGCCGGCCATGAAACCACCTCTAACTTATTGAGCTGGACCTTATATTTACTGGCTCGGCATCCCGCAGTACTCGCTAAACTCAGGCAAGAACTGGACACAGTCTTACAAGGCGAAACGCCGGACGCCGAAACCATACAACAACTGGTTTATACCAGAGCCGTGCTGAATGAATCGCTACGGCTGCGCCCGCCCGCCGCGCTGATGATGCGCAAAGTCGGCAAAGACATAGAACTGGACGGCTATCGGCTAAAAGCCGGCAGAATTGCTATTTTTAGTATTTACAACATCCATCACCATCCCGACTTCTGGCCGCAGCCGGAGCAGTTTGACCCGGAACGTTTTCTAAACAACGCCAGCCACCGTTTTGCGCATATGCCGTTCGGCGGCGGCGAGCGGATTTGCATCGGCAGTCATTTTGCCATGCTGGAAAGCCAGCTGTTACTCAGCATGCTAGTTCAACACTTTGATTTGCAATTAACTAACGAGAACGATGTCGAGATTGAAATGGCGGTAGCGCTAAGACCTAAGGGTGGGATTCCGGCGCGGATTTATCCACGCCGCGCCTAATGCCTGCTTCCCGCTACTACCCAACGCATTCCAATTCATCCACTTTCTGAAACCCACGCGGCAACATCATCCCGCGATGGGCGCGGCTACCGGAATAGTGCGCAATATCCATCGCTTTCAGCGTCAAATGCCGTTTACCAGACACAATTTTCAACTCGCTATTCGGCGTCAGCGCTATCACAGTCAATAGCGCATCTTGGCCGGATGCCAGATCAGCGCCGGGAATCTGGATCAACTTATTGCCCTTGCCTTTCGCCAATTCCGGCAATTCCGCGGCGGGAAAAATCAGCAAGCGGCCTTGCACCGTCACCGCCGCCAGCAAATGTTCGATAGTCGGGATAGCCACCGGCGCCAGCACTTTGGCAGCGTCCGGCACACTCAACACGGCTTTGCCGGCCTTGTTTTTACCCTGCAATTCTTTTAGTTGCACACGAAAACCATAGCCGGCGCTGCTGGACATCAGCAGCCAATCGTCGGGCTGACCGGTAAACACATCGACAAACAAGCTACCCGGCGGCGGATTCAAACGACCGGTTAAAGGTTCGCCCTGACTTCGCGCCGAAGGCAAGTCGTGAGTGGTGATCATATATACCCGACCGGTGGAATCCAGCACGTAGGCGGGTTGCGTCGTCCGGCCTTTGGCGGCGGCCAAATAGCCGTCGCCGGCGCGGTAACTCAGGCTTTCCACCTCAATATCGTAACCCTTGGCGGCGCGTATCCAGCCTTTTTGCGACAAAATGACCGTTACCGGTTCGTTGGCGATTAATTCGGTGGTATCCAGGGCCTGGGAAGCATCCCGGGCAACAATAGGGGAACGTCTGTCGTCACCGAACTTTTCCGCATCACGCTCAATCTCTGAGCGAATCAGCCGATTTAATAAATACTCGGAACCCAGGATTTTTTCCAGCTCCTGTCGCTCTTGTTCCAATTCATCCTGCTCGCCACGGATTTTCATCTCCTCAAGTTTCGCCAAGTGACGTAACTTCAAGTCCAGAATCGCTTCCGCCTGAATATCGCTTAAACCAAACCGCGCCATTAACACCGGCTTGGGATGATCTTCACGGCGAATAATAGCGATCACTTCATCAATATTCAGATAGGCGATCAGCAAACCGTCCAAAATATGCAGCCGCGCCAGTACCTTATCCAGCCGATACTGCAAGCGCCGGCGCACGGTTTCGGTCCTGAAGCTCAGCCATTCCGTCAAAATCTGCCGCAGATTTTTGACTTGCGGCTTGCCGTTCAAACCGATCATGTTCATATTGATCCGGTAATTTTTTTCCAGATCAGTAGTAGCAAACAAATGCGACATCACCGCCTCGACGTCGATGCGCTTGCCTTTGGGGATAATCAATAGCCGCGTGGGGTTTTCATGATCCGATTCATCGCGCAAATCCTCTATCATCGGCAGTTTTTTCGCCAGCATTTGCGCGGCGATCTGCTCCAGCAATTTGGCGCCGGACACCTGATGCGGCAAGGCGGTAATGACAATAACACCTTCTTCCAATTCGTATTTGGCGCGCATCTTTACCGAGCCGTTGCCGGAATGATACATTTTCTGTATATCGGCGGCGGAAGTGATAATTTCCGCATCGGTAGGATAATCCGGTCCTTTGACATGGGCCAGCAAAGCTTCCAGCGGCGTTTCCGGTTCATCCAGCAATTGCAGACAGGCTTTGGCTACTTCCCGCAGATTGTGCGGTGGAATATCGGTAGCCATGCCCACAGCGATACCCATCGTGCCGTTCAGCAACACATTGGGTAGACGCGCCGGCAGCAATACCGGCTCCTGCAAAGTTGCGTCGAAATTGTCCGTCCAGTCCACTGTGCCCTGCCCCAATTCGCTAAGCAAGGTTTGCGCATAAGCAGTAAGCCGCGACTCGGTGTAACGCATCGCCGCAAAGGATTTTGGGTCATCCGGCGAACCCCAGTTACCCTGGCCGTCTATTAACGGATAGCGGTAAGAAAAATCCTGAGCCATCAACACCATGGCTTCATAACACGCCGAATCGCCATGCGGATGGTATTTACCCAGCACGTCGCCGACGGTACGCGCCGATTTTTTGTATTTAGCCAGCGCGGTTAAGCCCAGTTCTGACATCGCATAGACGATGCGGCGCTGTACCGGCTTCAAGCCGTCGCCGATATGCGGCAAAGCTCGATCTAGGATCACATACATGGAATAATCCAGATAGGCTTTTTCGGTGAATTCTTTTAGCGGGATTTGTTCGAAGTTTTCTTGTACGCCCATTTTATTGCGATGTATCCTAGGTAAGGTATGCTCTGGCATTGCAGCAAATTAATCTCACTAAAATACCACAGCCCGCCGCAGATGGCTTGTAAGAAATTTTACACTTGGCTTCTCACGCCTTATTGAGCTTCCCAAAAAAAATCCGGCTGCTAGAGCCGGATTTGAGGGAAGGAGGCGCATCGTGCATTGTCATGCACGGTAGTAGATTAACAGCCGCTTTAACCTTGAGTAATTGCCCAAAAGTTCAGTGCGGCAAGTTGTCGCACTCTATCCTCTGCAAAGTCAAGCCGCCGCCAAGGCATGCGCCTGGATTTGTGCCAAAAACTCTTGGCTATCGATTTCGATCAATTCAAAACCCAGGCGTTCAGTAAAGCGTTTTTCCTTATCAGTGGGATTTTTACGCAGAAACCAACCACGTTGCTCTTTAGCGCCATAAGTGATATCGCTCATCACCATGCGCTCCGAATCACGGTTTAAAGCCAAACCCAGCAGCAAGTATTTTTTGTCTTGGCGATACTCTTTTAAAAATGTGGGCATAGCGAAACCACCCATCAATTCGGAGATAAAATCGACATAGTCGGCATCGGAAGCCACATAATTAGCTTCAGGTTTCGGGGTTCCCATTGGCTTAAATAGCACCGGCAGGTTTTTATCTATCTGTTCCTGCGGGATCTCAAAATAAGTCGAGCCATCATAGTGAAAGACTTTGTAGCGGAAATTAGTGCCGACGACACGCGCCAGACCGACAACCAAAGTATGCTCTTCATCAGCATAAGTATCTTGCAACTGGGTATCGCGATTGATATCGACCACATATCTGGGACGCCATTCCCCCAGCCACTCATGCACGGCAGCCCTGCTCCATTTAGTTTGGCCGTAAGTTTTGTCGAGAAATTGCGTTAAAAAATTCCGGCCGCGCTTTAACTCCTGATTCATTGCAGCGCGCGGAAATTCATACATGAGTTTAGGCGCCATCGGCTTGCCGCCGTTCATGGCCAGTATTAGGCTTTCGCTATCCGCCGGAATGGGCCGTCCATCGATTTTGCTCTTCGAGTCGAACAATACGCCCGGCCCCAGATAGGGAATTACTTGATTGTCATACAATCCGCTTAAAATTTCTGAAAAAACAGTGCTCGACATTGTGCGCCTCATGTAAAAAAATTATCTACTAGGAACAAGCAATTTTAATTCCAACTTGCTGAGTTAACGTCGACGCCTATTCCAGCTTAGGCGGCACAAGGCCTCCGGGACATTGGCTTTTTTCAGAAATTTCATGTTTTCCGGGTATTTTGTATGGAATCCGACAGGGTGAACCGACAAAGCGACAAGGCTCAATTTGACTGATCTCTTGTGAAAAATCCTAACATTAACGGCGTTTTACAAATTCATAGTACGGCGCTTACCAATAATCATGGGTTTTGCATTGACAGAACGGCATATTCTGATTTAGAGTTGCGCCAGATCGCCCTTATTGCCCTTCAACAAAGGGGCGCCGTTTTCTTGGTTAAAGAGAATTTGGAAACGTTGTTGGCGGGCAGTCCTTATAACTATAACTGTAACAATTGGAGCACATCACATGGCAAGACCATTAATTCAAATGGCGTTGGATTCACTGGATTTCGACCAAACCGTAGCATTGGCAGATAAAGTAGCGCCTTACGTTGATATTTTTGAAATCGGCACCCCTTGCATCAAATACAACGGCATCAATCTGGTTAACGAACTGAGAAAACGTTATCCTGATAAATTGTTGCTGGTAGACCTGAAAACTATGGATGCCGGCGAATACGAAGCAGGCGCTTTCTATGCAGCAGGCGCAGACATCTGCACCGTATTAGGCGTATCAGGACTGGCAACTATCGCCGGCGTGATTAAAGCCGCTAAAAAACACGGTGCAGAAGCTCAAATCGACTTGATCAATGTCGCTGACAAAGCGGAATGCGCAAGAGAATCAGTGAAACTGGGCGCGCAAATCGTCGGTATTCACACCGGTCTGGACGCACAAGCAGCTGGCCAAACACCTTTTACCGACCTGCAAGCTATCTCTCGCCTCGGTCTGGGCGTCAGAATTTCTGTAGCTGGCGGCATTAAACAAGCCACCATCCAACAAGTGGTTGAAGCCGGCGCCAACATTATCGTTGTCGGCGCTGCTATTTACGGCGCTGCATGCCCTGCAACTTCCGCTCGTGAAATTCGCGAATTGGTTGAAGCAGCTGCTGCGTAAAATCGCTTTGGCAAGACCTGATTTTCAGCAGTAACACTAAGGACGAGTGGTAACGCCACTCGTCCTTTTGTTCGTTTTAAACCCCGGAATTTTCAGGGATACGCAAGTGCGGTCCCGCAGATAAAAATATTTTAAGGAGATCATTATGCCTTCGCGTCGAGACTTAGCGAACGCCATACGCGCCCTCAGCATGGACGCCGTGCAAAAAGCCAACTCAGGCCACCCCGGTGCGCCTATGGGTATGGCGGATATTGCTGAAGTACTATGGAACGACTTTCTACACCACAACCCAGCAAACCCCAACTGGCCTAACCGCGACCGTTTCATTCTGTCCAATGGTCACGGCTCCATGTTGTTATATTCCTTGCTGCATCTGGCCGGTTACGACCTGCCGATAGAAGAACTGAAAAACTTCCGGCAACTACATTCCCGCACCCCCGGCCATCCCGAATACGGTTACGCCCCCGGCGTGGAAACCACTACCGGCCCTTTGGGACAAGGCATCACCAATGCCGTCGGTTTCGCACTAGCGGAACGCACCTTGGCCGGCCAATTTAACCGCCCCGGACACGACATCGTTGACCATTACACCTACGCCTTCTTGGGCGACGGCTGCTTAATGGAAGGTATTTCGCACGAAGCCTGCTCGTTGGCCGGCTCCATGAAATTAGGCAAACTGATTGCCGTCTACGACGACAACAACATCTCCATCGATGGCGAAGTGCGCGGTCATGGCAACGTGACCGGCTGGTTCCTGGACGACACCCCGAAACGCTTCGAAGCTTATGGCTGGCATGTTATCCCAAAAGTCGACGGTCACAATGCCGACGCGGTAAAAGCCGCCATCGAAGAAGCACGGAAAGTCACCGACAGACCAAGCCTCATCTGTGCCCAAACCATTATTGGCTGGGGCTCGCCTAACAAAGAAGGCAAAGAAGAATGCCACGGCGCTGCTCTTGGCGACGCGGAAATCGCCGCAACTCGCGAGCGTATCGGCTGGCCTCACCCGGCTTTTGAAATTCCTGCCGACGTTAAAGCCGGCTGGGACGCGCATAACAAAGGCGCACGCCTGGAAAGCGATTGGAACGAGAAATTGGCGAAATACCGCGCGGCGCATCCTGAGCTGGCAGCGGAATTCGAACGGCGTATTGCCGGTCAATTACCTGGCGATTGGCCGGCAAAATCCGCCGCATTTATTGCCGCAGTTGACGCTAAAGCAGAAACCATCGCTAGCCGCAAAGCTTCGCAAAACACCTTAAATGGCTTTGGCCCCTTGCTGCCGGAACTGTTAGGCGGCTCCGCCGACTTAGCCGGTTCCAACCTGACCCTGTGGTCGGGCTGCAAAGATGTCAACGCTGCAGGTCACGACGGCAACTACATCTACTACGGTGTGCGTGAGTTCGGCATGTCCGCCATCATGAACGGCATCACGCTGCACGGCGGCTTCAAGCCATACGGCGCGACCTTCCTGATGTTCTCGGAATATGCGCGTAATGCGTTGCGCATGGCCGCGCTGATGAAGATACCCACCATCTTCGTCTACACCCATGACTCCATCGGACTTGGCGAAGACGGCCCGACACATCAACCGGTTGAGCAAATCCCTACCTTGCGCATGATACCGAATATGCATGTCTGGCGTCCGGCGGATGCGGTTGAATCGGCAGTGTGCTGGAAAGCCGCGTTGGAACGTCAAGACGGCCCAAGCACGTTGATCTTCTCGCGCCAAAACCTGCCGCACAATCCACGCAGCGCCGCGCAAATTGCCGCTATCAGCAAAGGCGGCTATATCCTGAAAGATAGCGAAGGCGCACCGGAAGCGATTATTATCGCCACCGGCTCCGAAGTCGAACTGGCAGTTAAAGCGGCCGATGCATTGTCGGCGAAAGGCAAAAAAATCCGCGTGGTATCGTTGCCGTCCACGAACGTCTTCGAAGCGCAAGATCAAGCCTATCGAGACAGCGTTCTGCCGCCAAGCATCAGCAAACGCGTGGTCATAGAAGCCGGCGTGACGGATGCCTGGTGGAAATATGCCGGCAGCAACGGTAAAGTGATCGGACTGGACCGGTTTGGCGAATCGGCCCCAGCGGGTCAGCTCTTCAAAGAGTTTGGCTTTACCGTGGAAAATGTCGTCGCAAATGTAGAAGCGGTTCTTTAAAATTAGTTTATAGTTTGATGGGTTCCGGCGGCCATGCCGTGCGGAACCCGGAAATTTTAACGGTAGCATAAGGTGTTCAATATGATAAAAATACGACTAAGCCAAGGGATATTTATTGCATTGTTGCTGGCAAGTTCAGCAGCCGGAGCCGAACAGTATCCTGCGGCTAATTTCCAACCTAAAGTAATTTACAGTAGCGAAGCGGTTGCGACAGAATCTGCGCCCGCTGCAAGTTCGCCCTGCGCACCAAAAGCCGAACAATCTGCATTCGATCCAAAATATCCGGCAGCCAGTTTCCAGCCGAAAGTGATTTATAGCAATACAGACGCTAAACAAGGCTCATAAACCAGCTTTTAAAAGCTTATAATAAAGTGCGAACGACCGCGAGGCCGTTATGCCTAGAATAAATTTAATCAGGAGTATTCTCAAATGCTAAAAAACAGTTTGATGAATAGCTTTTTCGGGTTATTGCCGACCTTTTTCTTTGACAGCCCATCAGCCTCCAGCGCTGCCGATGGCCGGGAAAACAGCCAGCTTACGGGCGTCGCCCGCTACCTGCAGAAGCTTGAAGCACAAGCAGCCTTGGCCAGAATGACCGGCGTCGAAAAATATGTCGCCAAGCAGGATGAGCAATTCAGACTGCAACAGGCTGCACTAGCTGCGGCTGCGCAAGCCTTAGCAGAAGTGGAAGCCAATGCGCAAGCAGAAGCCGAAGCACAGGCCTTACTTGAAGCAGAAGCTAGAGCTCAAGCCGAAATGGAAGAACAGTCCTTAGCAGAAGCGGCGGCCAAAGCTCAGGCAGAGGCCCAAGCACTGGCGGAAGCAGCAGCACGCGCTCAAGCAGAAGCCGAGGCCCAAGCCGAATGGGAACGCCAACCTAGCGGCGTAGCAAAATATTTGTCGCAACAACAAGAAAACCCGATTACCCGAGTCGCCAAATATTTGCTGAAACAAACCATTTTGGCCAGAGAAGCGCCCGTCACCGGCGTCACAAAATACGTGGTCAAACATGAGCGCGAGGCGCATGTCATAACCGGTGTTGCTAAGTATCTGACCAAACAGCAAGTATTAGAGAGCGAAACACCCGCCATTACCGGTGTCGCCAAATATTTACTGAAACAGGACGTATTGACCAAAGACCGGCCTTTACCAACCAGCGTTGCAAAATACATGCGTAAACAAAGCTGGATGGAAAAGGACGCTCCGATTTTAACCGGGGTCGGCAAATATTTGCAAAGCCTAGACCGTCAAGCTAAAGACCAAGAGCCCCTAACCGGCGTCGCCAAATTTTTAGCCGAGCAAGCCTATGCTGATAGAAAAGCAGCTGCGGTAGCGCTAGTTGCCCGCTATGTAGAACAGGAGGCCAAAATGCAGCAAGAAAAAGCCGAAGCCTTAGCTAATCAAGCCGAACCGGATGCTGTGGATTCAGAAGCCGAAGAAGTGTTTGAAGGCTCCGGAGTTGAAGTTTATCTGGCTAAACGCGCTGCCGCCGAGCGCAAAGCGCCGACAGTGACCGGCGTAGCAAAATATATTGCCAAGCAAATCCAGTTGCAAAGCCAGGCTGAACCATTGACCGGCGTTGCTAAGTATCTGTCTAAACAAGCTATTCTAGCAAAACAACAACCGGAACTAACCGGCGTCAGTAAATATCTGCGTAAGCAATTATTGATAGTTAAACCTGTCGTTGAAGTCAGTTCGGTCAGCAAATACCTGGCTAAGCAGGAAATGCAGGAAAAACCGGTTGTGTCAGGTGTTACCGGCGTTGCGAAGTATCTAAATAAACAAGAAACTTTGTACAAAGATGAAACGGTTTCCGGTGTAGATAAATATCTGGCTAAACAAAGCCTGCAAGCAAAAGAAGTCGTTTTCGCCAGAACCACCGGCGTTGAAAAATACTTGCGTAATCAAGCTTAAACTGAGTTTGGGTTAGCGCAACAGCGCTAACCCAAACCGAGTGATCGCATTTCTAATGCTAAACAGTGAGTTAAGGCAACCATCCCTTAACTCACTCGTTTAAATCAAGTTATCCCCTCCTTTCGTCGCAGCCTATGTATTCCAATCTCAGCCCTGTAGTGTTTATCCCGCATGGCGGCGGCCCCCTGCCCTTGCTAGGCGATCCAGATCACCAAGCCCTAGTGAACTTTTTACAAGAATTTCCTAAAACGCTGGCTAAACCTAAAGCCATTTTAGTCATCAGCGCCCACTGGGAAACAGCCCAAGCCACCATCACCAGCGGCGCGCATCCATCATTAATTTATGATTATTCGGGCTTTCCACCCGCAGCATACAACATTACCTATCCAGCGCCTGGTGATCCCATACTCGCCGATAAAATTCTGCAGTTATTGCAACACGCAGGCATTAGCGCCAGCTTAGATGCCAAACGCGGGTTTGATCACGGTTTATTCGTACCGCTAAAAATCATGTTCCCGAATGCAGATATTCCTTGTGTGCAATTATCACTGCTACATTCTTTGAATCCGGCAGCGCACATCAAAATCGGCCAAGCCCTGAACTCTTTGAGACAGGACAACCTGCTCATCATCGGCTCTGGTTTTTCCTTTCATAATATGCAGGCATTTTTCGCAACCGACCGAGAAGCTGCTGATGCAAAGAATGCGGCATTTCAGGCCTGGTTAATCGACATATGTTGTAATCCTGCTCTATCTACAACTGAACGCCTGGAAAAACTCGTCGCCTGGCAGAACGCCCCTTTTGCCGATTATTGCCATCCCCGAGCGGAACATTTATTGCCCCTGCATGTATGTGCGGGTCTAGCCGACACGCATGCCAAACTACTGTTTAACGATAAAGTGATCGGTAAACAAGCCGTAGCATTTTTATGGTAGCAAAAAGAAATGATTAAGTTAACAAAGCAGCAAATATATAAAATATTACATAGTAATATAATTATATTTTGAAATTAGTCTAACTGAAATTTTTTATTAATCATAAGCTTCAGCCACGCCTTGTAATCAAGGAAGCAACAGAGTCACCACAATTAGATTTGTTAGTTTTACTCGCGTATTTGTACGAATTGAAGATCAAAGTTATGTCAAAGCATAATAACCTCAGTGAAGTGGATTAGACCTTTTGTATTTGGAAAACAGTAAGAATTTCTTTTGCTAAAGCACATGGACTAATCAGGTTCTTTAAACCTATTAAACAATAACTTGCGAATTGTGACAAATTTATGACGCTTCATATTTTTTGCACATTCATTTGATACCATACCCTATGGTAAGCAGCGCCATGCAAAAAAACTCAAGAATTGATAAAAACAAAGAACAATAAAATGCATTCAATTAACTGCATTATTTTGGCATCAGCTTTTCTGCTATTTACTGGGTGCGGAGTTTCAGCCTTTAAAGCACAGAATTGGAATCCTACTGATCATACCGATCTCAATACTGAACTTTACAGATCCAAGTATTTAGAGATCTGTCGCCATCAAGCCCAACTATCAGATGTTAGCAGCAACGATGCCGCATACAAAGAACCAGGAAACGGTGACAGATACGCTAATTTCAACAGAAGCTTATTAACCGCATGCATGGAAGCCAAAGGCTATAAACTTCGGGAATTAACCGGCACAGAAGTCTTTTTCGACACAGTCACTGCGCCGATTGAATTTCCGATGATGATATTAGGCCAAAATATTGATGATATTTATTAAGTAAAAAATGGATAACTACTTTATAAAGGCGCTATATGAATTTGTGTGGGTAATCAAACTCCAGTTTGCCGCATAAAAAGTAAATCATATTAATATAGTTGCTAGTGTTCCGATATCCTCTAGCCCGTCTTTTTGCAAGTTGAATCTTATGATTGATGCCTTCCAATAAACCGTTAGTGAGGCGCGACTCGAAAAAATTCAGAATGCCGTACCAATGGGCCATCAGGGTTTGCGTAAATTCTATAAACGGCCCAATTTTATAAACTCGAACTTCTGCACACCAATTGACCATGAAATCATGTGCTGCTTTCTTATTGGGCATTTCCCATAAATCATTAAACAGCACCTTCAAACGATAAGCGTTTCCCAAGGCCGGGTATAAATTTATCGTTTCATCCAGTTTAAGTTTTTGATTTTCTGTAAGATTGCCTGGGTTCTTTAAGAAGGTGTATTTCTGGCCCTTCAATAAAGCATGCTCTTTTTGCTCCAAGATCCTGAGCTTGTTCATAGCTTCATTCAATAATTTGACGACATGAAACCGGTCAAATGTGATTTCTGCTTTGGGAAAGTATTCGGTGACGCCAGAGATGAAGGCAGGCGATAAGTCCATACTGGCTTGAACGATTTGTTCCGGCTGTACATTTTTGCTAATCAATCTTTCCTGAATACTGGCAACTGCCGCTTTACCTTTCCCTTCAACAGCATGAATCACACGTTTACTCTCCATATCCACCCCTATGGTGACGTAGTTATGCCCTTTTTTACTTGAAGTTTCGTCTATCCCTAATTTTTTTATGGTCGATGGGTCATCTTTTTCTCTGGCTAACGACACCCAATAATCAAAGACATTCCATATCCTTTGTGGATACACTTTCAACGTTTCCGCCGCTCTTTTGACCGGCATTTCTCTTTCGACCAAGTACATAGCGAAGGCTTCGAATAGTAAGGTAAAGCCACTACCGGGTCGTGCCCAAGGCACCGGTATTTGCATGACTTTTCCTGCTGTCGTCTGGATTCGAGGTACGTCGCAGTGGATATAACAGGTATGCTCAAAAAAGTTCAGATGCCGCCATTGCCTAGTCAGTGTGTCATAAACACCGCAGGGCGCTCCGCTTTCATCGAGAAATTTGGCCCCTTTTTGAAAACCAATTTCTATATGGAGCTCTTTGTGTTCTCCGGGTTGTGCTACCAATTCAACTTTATGCACTTCCCAAGGTGTATTAAGCCCTAAGGCTAACGTAAATAATGCTTCGCTGTTCATAACATATAGAATACACTACCCACACGATTTCATACAGAGCCTTTATAAACCATTTAAGTTGTTGGTAGCCAACGATTTTGGAGTCGGCAAGGGTGTCAGAGGACGCTGTCGACTGCATGGATTCAAGAGAAGGTGCAATACAGGAGCAGAGGTATATTCCATAACATTACCATTTATAGATGTACCCAGGTTTGCAAGACTATCAGTTGCAGCACCATTATTCTGATTCTCTACAGGTATTGTAGTACCTTCACCATAGACCAACCAACTGCCTATAGCTGATAACTCCAATGCGCTAAAGCAAAAAGCTGATTGACAACCCCCAAGTCTTACCATAATCTTAAAATCTTGAGGTAAGGTCTATGCTAACTACACGCTTATCAAGCAAAGGACAGGTTATTATTCCCAAAGCCATTCGCCTTGCCTGCCACCAAAACGTTGGTCAGGAGTTAGATGGTA
>CAVPMI010000059.1:0-3090 GCA_963705975.1 uncultured Pseudomonadota bacterium | reverse complement strand
GTTTTTTTTTTTTCGTCTTCAACTCATCTGTAAACGCTTGAGATCCAATCAGCGGAACTAAATCTTTTGCATTTAATTTTTGCTGATCCATTCGAAAAATAATGGCGTCAATAGGATCAGGACAAACCGGAGCCAATTTGCTCCGCTCATAGGATTTGATTACCAAAGCCAACAGTTCAAGTTCGGCTTCATCATTAGAACCTGTCGCAATATTCATATCCATCAACGTAGACAGGCGAGTCATCGCCGCATCATAGTCATGCTGCGTCTTAATCACTCGTACTTGTTGCGCCATGGTCAACTCCAACTCATTACACTATTAATTAAAATTCTGCTTACTATATTCAGCATGTGTTCCAACCCATTCGATCATCACAATGCCGTTTTGGTACTTCACTTTAACAACTAAGCGGTATGAGTTTCCTTTGATATTGAAGATAATGCGATTATCAGATAAAAAACTTGCCGTTGCGTATCGCCTCTTCACATCATGAGGACCATCCCATTGAGCTTGCTCAATCTCAGCTTGCCAAACATCAAGAGAGCCACGAGAATTTGCATGTTTTTGTTTAAATTCTTCAAGCTTCAAAAGACCCAGTAGCTTCATCAGGGTGGCTCTGTATTCTCATAATGGGCATAATTATAAATTCCCATTATGGGAAAAGTCAACTAATTGGCTTCAACATCGTAATCTTATAATGTTTACCGTATGGGAAATTTTTTGACTAGATTAAGGCTAAAATAGTTAAATTTCCCGATCAGTAAATTTATCTTGCGAGTTAACTCATTCTGCTTAATAATTTCCCGAACGGGAAAACTATGAACAGCATTCGTACCACTCAACAACTAGGTCTGTCACTTCGCGCTGCCCGCAAGCAACTCGGACTGACGCAATCCCAACTGGCGCTGGCGGCGGGCGTTGGTATACGCTTCATAGTCGACCTGGAAGCAGGAAAACCCACACTGCGGCTTGAAACCGTTTTACGAGTAATTGACGCTCTTGGCGGCGAGATCATGTTAACCGGGTTGCCTGTCGGCATTGAGGACAAGCAGCTATGACCCAGAAACTAGAGGTCTGGCTGTTTGCTGATCACATAGGCACTTTGGGTTTAGTCGAGGGGCGACTCAGTTTTTGTTATTCGGCCGAATGGTTGAATAAACCGGAGGCTATCGCGTTGTCATGTTCACTGCCCTTGCAGAGCGATCCGTTCGACGATCACAGGACACGCCCCTTCTTCGCCGGACTTTTGCCCGAAGGTCGGATGCGCAAATTAATTGCGCAACAGTTCCAGATTTCACGTCAAAATGACTTTGCTCTCCTTGATCATATTGGTGGAGAATGTGCCGGGGCGGTCACTTTTCTGGTGCCAGGTCAGCCTTTGACCTTACCAGCGACCGATGGTGATATTCAATGGCTGGACGATGATGAAGTCATCACATTGCTTGATGAATTACCCAGTCGTCCGATGCTGGCAGGAAAGGATGGTCTGCGTCTGTCGTTAGCCGGTGCCCAGGATAAACTCCCAGTGGTCGTTGAAGGAAATCGAATTGGTTTGCCCCGTAACGGCACACCCAGCTCACACATTCTTAAACCGACTATTCATGCCTTCGAAGACAGCGTGACCAATGAAGGGTTTTGTTTAGCGTTAGCCGAAGCCATGCAACTCAAGCCCGCTCGTTCAAGAATTTGCGCCGTCCGGAATCGTCAGTTCTTGTTGGTTGAACGCTATGACAGAATCATATACGCGGATGGTCGCTTGCTGCGACTGCATCAGGAAGATTTCTGCCAAGCACTCGGCGTTGTGCCCGAAATGAAATACCAAAACGAAGGAGGTCCTGGTTTTGCACAAAGCTTCAATTTGTTACGCGAGGTGACGCGACCCAATGCGCCGCAGGTATTGCGTTTGCTCGACTATGTGATATTCAATGTACTTATTGGCAACCACGATGCACACGCCAAGAATTTCTCCCTATTATATACAGGCAAATTTCCAGTTTTGGCGCCGCTCTACGATGCACTCTGTACAGCAGTGTATCCTAGCCTCACGGCCAAGATGGCGATGCAAATCGGCAGCAAGTATAAGTTCAGCGAAGTGCAGGCACGACATTGGGAGGGGTTTGCTCAAGCGGCTGGCTTGTCTGTAGCGCAGGCTCGTAAACGTATCCTGGAGTTGGCCAGACTGCTTCCGTTGACAGCCCGCAAGCTACAATCTGCAACGGACAAAGGATTTACCAATCATGATGTGGTTGAACAAGTCATTGAAATTATTGAACAACGTTCCGCGCTGGCGATACAGAGGCTAACTGAATAGCCTAAACAGAGTCGACCTATTACGCTTATGCTTAGGTTGGATCGGTGTTTTACTGGGGGGTTGGGTAAAAAATTTACCCTTTTTTGTCGTAATCAGATTAATATATGTGTTAGTCTTTGAATAATATGGATATTCTTCTTTTTTATTTTATCTAGGCCTATGCAGGTCCATGGCATCGATGTTTCGAAATATTTCAGGGTAAAATCCGGGTAACTCAAATAAACTGGTATAAGCACAAATAGGCATTGCAACGTGAGAGCTATTTGTTTTAAGTTAAATAAATCAATAAGTTATATCGCATTTTGGCCCTCGTAACGCGAAGGTCGTAGGTTCGATTCCTATCTCCGGCACCATTGTTTTAACTTGTTATTCAAATAGTTATCTGTATTTAAGTAAGCATGAACAATCAGTTGACGCTAAACCTGATGTAATCTGTGTGTAATCGTGCAGAGACACAACGGGATAAATTAGGCATTCGCGGGCATTGAATTTTGTGGAAATGTTAATTGCTAACGCAAATTATCCGACATAAAAGTCTTCGTTAAAGCGTAGTAAGCAAGCTTTATAAATTGAGAATGGGCTTTTTCACAAACGTGTTCCCATCAGCGCGAGGCGTAAGTACATCACACTGTTACGTCCGCCTCTATTTAATTCCTAACCCCCGTTTTAGTCCCGATGTCATTCAGGGATATTGAAGATCCAATCACTTTTTTAGCGCGAGACAACTCCAGTTATTAAAAAGGCTGGTGCTCCTCTGTTATCGTGGGAAGTTTCGTAA
>CAVPMI010000058.1:0-82504 GCA_963705975.1 uncultured Pseudomonadota bacterium | reverse complement strand
GCAATCCTCAAACGTCTTCTTCGCCAACGGCCACCGTTACTTCTTCGAGGAGACGTGCCGCGACCAGCCAGATGGCGGCATTCGTGGCACAATTCACCTCTGTATCGGTGAGACCCACGCATGCAAGGTGGGCTCCTTTGCTATCGACGGGCAGGGGAAAGTTGTCAGGGGGCCGGCGTTGTTCAAAACGGCATAACAGCAGATGGGGGTGGTAGTTATCGCTCGTCGTGGCAACAATCCGATTGTCGATGATACGAATTGGTTTGCGTTCAACTGGAATCCGAAATACGGTCGAGCCGTAAGAAACATCCCGCCTTCTACTGGAGTAAGGAAATGCCTCACAACACCATCTGTCCCGAAGACTTCATCGTCGCTTGGGAGACCAGCGACACCTCGGCCGCCGCGGCGGCGAAACTCATGATGACCAGAAGGAAGGTGCTCGCGAGAGCGTTGCGGTACAGGAAGAAGGGGGTGAATCTGAAGACTATCGCGAGACAAAGGAGAGGGTGGCCGCTCGACCTGAACTACTTGCAGGGGCTCATCGGCACGGGCATCAACCACACGGACGCCCTGGCGTCCTGATGTAAGGGCGTGGCCTTCTTCGTTTTGGGGGACAGAAACATGCAAGGCCAAACGGTTGGCGACCTCCGAAAGTTGATAGCTGGACTGGACGAGGCCGACCCCATCAGCGTGGTGCTCGTCAACGACCCGCCTGTCGCGGAATTCAATGCGACCATTGACGTCGCCGTGGGGGATAAGTGGGTGACCATCTGGGTGGAAGTCATCTCAGCCGACGAAGTCGAAGACTGATGAGGAAGACAAAGCGGCCGGCATGGTGCCGGCCGCCTGGCATTCTGGAGGGCGCCGCAGATGCAAATCATCGAGCTTTCAGGTGGGAACTACCGCGACCTGGGAAACCTGACCAACAACCCAAACAACCAAATTCGTCGCGCCATAGGCGGCGTTCGAGGTGGTCTATTGCGGTGGCGTTGACGGAGGAACAGTGGATCATGGCATAGGCAGTGAAGCGGGAAGCGCCGATGCGGGCGATAGTCTCGCCGGCGCCGATCAGATAGATGGCGTAGGTCAGTGTGCTGGCAAACACGCAGCCGGCGCCAAAGATAAGTTGGTCAGATTGCAGATGCAATTGTTCATAGAACACCAGTGCAATACCGGTATAGCTAAAAGATAAAGCAACGATCTCCTTTCTGCCAAAGGCTTTACCCAGCAATAATGCCGACAACATGACTACCAAGGTTGGGTAAAGAAATAAAATCAGCCTCTCTAGGCCGGCTGAAATATATTGTAGGCCAATAAAATCCAGCAAACTGGATAAGTAATAACCCAAAATTCCCAGTAACAAAACCGCCAGATAATCTTTGGCATGCAAAGGCGTCTGGCTATGTTGCAGTGCATGTCTTAAACCGACCAGCAGAAAAAACGGCGCAGAAAACAACATGCGTAGGGTTAATAAGGTGACCGCATCAACCGTCTGATCATAGGCTAGCTTGACCAAAATGGCCTTGGCGGCAAAGCCTATAGCTGCTAAGGCGGCTAAACAAAAGCCTAAGTAAACACCGGGCTTGGAAGAATGGTGTGGTTTTATTGCCATAAGAGCTCCATTGTTAAAGCGGGTCTTAGGCGTAGAAGCTGAAAACGCGGTAAAACCCGCGGTTGCTTCAGATTTTTAGATTACAGAAACACCGCAACGGAAGGCAATAGCCACCAGCTTAGGTTTTTTTTGGATGTGAGAAATTGGATAATCATGTTGATTACTTTATCGACCAGTTTCCAATCTGTCAAATTCCGGTAGTGGTTCAGTTTGAAATAAATTATTTTTTGGAAAATAAAAAACCCGCAGAAGCGGGTTTAAATTTGTTAATCAGTTATTTTGCTGATTGCGCCGCTTCGCGATGTTCGACTATTGGCGCTGAAGTGATTTGAGGCGGTATAAATCTTTGAATGGCGATGGATACGCCCATAATAGCTAAAAACGTGGCAATCATCCATCTGGTAAGTGTGAGCGTTTCCTTCACTATTTCTGCCTTTATATCAGAAATATCTGATTTTGTTGCATAATTTGATTTCATTATAGCAACATCGACTGCAATCGAATGAATACCTTCCTTAATCGTTTTGACATCGCCTTCGAGATTACTAATTCTTCGCTCAAGATTAGACATATCCCCACCGCCTCCACCGTCTCTACGCTTAAATTCTTCTGACATAGCTTCTTTCATCCACTTTAAATGGGGATGGTCGGCAGGAGAAACCTGAGCCGAAGACGAGCTTAATTGATCTGGCTCACTCACCCTTCTTGCTCAAGTTTTATTTTTAACCATTCCCACATCTCTGTAGGCCCTCGCCCATAATAGTAAGATACAGGTACAATAATGGCAGACCCAATTGATTTTTTATTCTCAGGATCGCTATTTGTAATTCCAAGGTGGTTAGATAACTCAACAGAAGTTCCTTTAAATCTTATTAGCCACCCTCTGTCAGCCTGTAATTTATATCGATCTAACTGGTCAACATTATGCTCAACCGCCTCGTTGAGTGGTTCGCTTGCTGGTATTAAAGGAACTGCTATATAAATCGCCATAGTGTTTGAAGTTTACCATTCTTTGATGCCGCTATGGAACAACTTTAGTCTAAATTTTTCTTTTTATACGACCCTCTCTTTTTTGGCTCTAGCTCTGGAATCAAATCAATAATGTCTGTCAGCTCCCAAACGTGATCTGTTAAGCCTGCTGCCATTGCTGGGGTAATTCTAAGCGACTTATGGATTTTGCAGTAGTTGTAAAACATGAAATAAAGGCTTAAAGCGTGCATGTGGTTTTCAACTTTCTTGCTGAAAGCATTGGTAAGCCTGGTGAAGCGGCGCATGTGCATACGCATTGTCAAATTTTGACGTTCAACATAGCTGGTTGAGATTAGATCGTACTGCGGGAAGCCTTCAACGTGCTTTTTCTCGCTTCCGGTGTACTCGGCTGGACTATAGCGGCGGCTATCGTCTGTAGATTGGCCGGTTGTGCCGTAAATTTTAACGAGCTGCGAGAAGTCTACTCAGCGCCGAAAGCATCTTCTACAGCGTTCAGATAAGCTTTGTGTCCGTCCGTGGTTAACTGGATGCGGTTTTTTAAGCGTTTAGCCAGGTCAGCAATAAAGTGGTTCGCAGATTCAGCGCTTCGGTTTCCTACATGCCAGCAAGGAACGAATTTTGTTTCTGCGTCGATTGCCGTCCAGGTATAAACGTCGCCGATTCCGAACAATCCTTTCATTTCTGGCGGGACATTTTTTTGTTTCATGCCGACGAAAGACCAGATTTCGTCACATTCGATCCGCGTTAAGTTTAGGTATCTGTGGTTTTCGTCTTGGTAAATGGCGCAGGCTTCGCCAACATCAGCCAGCAACTTAAGGATTGTGTTTTTAGATGCATCAGTAACGCGGCTTGCTGCATTGATCCCCATGCCTTCACAGAGTACGGCTAGGATTTTTGCGCGTTCTTTGGTGGTTAGCTGGTTCATGGCGTTTTACTCAAGCATTAAAGTCAGTTTAATTATACTTGCAATTTTCTATAATGCAAGTATTATACATACTTTATTTTGTTTGCAAGTATAAGGCGGCGTAATGAGTAATGAAGAACTGATTGGCAAAGCAAAAGGCGGGGCTGCAAGAGCAAAAGCCCTTAGCCCTGAACAGCGTAAAGATATTTCTGCTAAGGCAATAGCCGCAAGATGGGAAAATGCGGAGAAAATTAAAAGCCTACCAAAAATCATTTTAAGAAAAGACGATCTAAATATTGCAGGTGTTTCTATTCCATGTGCAATTATTGAGGACAAAGATAATAATGAAGTTAGGCGCGTCCTAACTGAGTCTGGAATTTACACGGCTATTTTTGGCGTACAGAGCGGAAACAGTAGCGGAGCATCTAAAAGGATAAAACGGGCATCTCAAGAAGCCGGGGCCTTTTTGCCACTTTTTTTGGCACCTAGCCAGCTACAGCCTTTTATAAACAACAACTTATCAGAAGGCCTTTTGTTACCTATTGAGTATTCAGATGGGGTTAAAATAATTACTGGGTATGATGCAAGAATTTTGCCGGTCGTATGCGATATTTGGCTGAAAGCAAGGGAAAGCGGTGCTCTTGTAAAGCGACAAATGGATAAAGCACAGAAGGCGGAAATATTAATGAGAGGCCTTGCTCATGTAGGTATTATTGCGCTAGTTGATGAGGCTACTGGATACCAATCAATACGCGCTAAAGATGCTTTAGCGCAAATACTAGAGGCCTTTGTAGCAAAGGAATTACAGCCGTATGTAAAAACATTCCCGGCAGACTATTACGAGGAATTATTTAGAATTTATAACCTTCCATACCCGCCAGCAGGCAATAAAAGCTGGAGGCCTTCTTTTATCGGAAAGATTACTAATGATGTAATCTATGATCGCTTAGCGCCATCAATTTTGCCTGAGTTAAAAAAGCTAGCTTCTAAAGCACAGAAAAAATCTTATTTGCATCAATGGTTAACTAATGATATTGGGCATCCAAAACTTAGGGAGCATCTTGCTTCTGTTGTGACTATATTGAAACTCTCAAAAACTCCCCAAGAGTTTAGAGATAATGTGAATAGAATACATACTCGTTACGGACAAACAAAGCAGATACCGTTTGAATTTCCCGGCGAAGACTAATTATCTTCTTCATCCCACCTAGCCGCCGCAGCCTTCTTAGCAATCTCCGACCGTTCCTCTGGCGTGAGCTTTTCAGCTCGCGCCTTACCGCCTTTCAATCCGCCTTTCTGACTATCGGCTTTTTTTCCGGTAAGCTCTTCTTCCGGCTCAGCTTCGCCAATAGCCTGCTGAAACACATTGAAGGCTGTTTGAGTAAAATCTTTTCTTGGGTTTGTTTTTTTGTCCATGCGGATAAGATAGCATAGCGGCAAAAAAAGTTCAGCAGGCTAAATTTCAAACTAAACCACTACCCAAATTCCCGGAAAAATTAACGCTTCATCCCCAATCTACTGATGGCATTGGTACAATAGTATAATTAATCTGAAAAATCTATTAGGGAGTCATGCATGATCCGCTTTCCAGCTGAATGGGAACCACAATCCGCCGTTGTAATTGCTTGGCCGCATGCCAGCGGCGACTTTACCAATCTGTCTGCAGTGGAGGATTCTTATCATTTTATCGCTATGCATATCAGCCGCTTCCAACCCCTGATCATCATTTGCAAAGACGGCGAGCATCAACAGCATATTCAAGCCCAGTTGCAGGATTGCCAGAACCTGCATTTTGTCCAAGCTGATTACAATGATATTTGGGTCCGCGATACGGTGTTTCTGAGTTTGGAATGGCAGCATCCCAAGGCCAAGCTGCAATTGCTGAATTTCCGTTTTAACGGCTGGGGGGGCAAATATCCGCATGCCGCCGACAACAACTTAAATTTGGCGTTGTTCGCGCATCCGCTTTTCAAGGGCTTGCCTTCCGCCACTGTCGATTTGGTGCTGGAAGGCGGCAGTATCGAATCAGATGGACATGGTACGCTGTTGACTACCAAAAACTGTTTATTCAATCCTAATCGCAACCCGGCTTTATCAGAACAGGCGATTGCCGATCAATTAAAGAATTATCTAGGCGCCAAACGTATTCTATGGGTTGAACAGCCTAATCTGGCTGGTGATGATACCGACGCCCACATCGATACTCTGGCGCGTTTCCTGGATCCTAATTCAATTGCTTATTGTAGTTGCGAAGACCCGGATGATCCGCATTATGCCAGCTTAAAAAATATGGAAGCCCAGTTGCAGGCGTTTACCACTGAATCCGGCGCACCCTATTGGTTAATCCCTTTACCTTTGCCGAAACCGATAGTTGACGAGCAGGGTCAGCCTTTGCCGGCCAATTATGCCAACTTTCTATTTATAAATGGTGCATTATTGGTTCCCACCTATGATGACCCCAACGATAAAGTGGCTTTGGAGCGTTTGGCGGATTTTTTCCCGGAACTGGAAATTATCGGCACGCCTTGTCGGCCCTTGGTGCATCAATACGGTAGTCTGCATTGTGCCAGCATGCAGATTCCGGCCTTTGTCCCACTGAACTTTTAATGAAGCCAGGCGGATTTTAAACACCGCCCAGAAAATATCCAGACTATGCAAAAAAATATTATCGCCTGTGCCGTGCAACAAAGCTGCAATAGCGGCCGAGAAAGCAATTTAGCGTATTCCCTGCAACAAATTGAACAGGCAGCTAAACAAAATGCTGATTTAGTCGTGTTGCCGGAATTACATCTTGATCATTATTTTTGTCAGAGCGAGGATACGAATTGCTTCGCTTTAGCTCAGCCTATACCTGGCCCGACCTGCGAAATCCTTAGTTCTGTGGCCAAAAACCATAGCATTGTCATCGTTTCTACCATTTTCGAGAAACGCGCGCCTGGGCTATGCCACAATACTGCCGTGGTGTTCGACAAGGATGGCAGCATAGCCGGCACTTTTCGGAAGATGCATATTCCTGATGATCCGGGATTTTATGAAAAATTTTATTTTACCCCCGGCGATTTGGGCTTTAAGCCTATCCAAACCTCTATAGGCAAACTCGGCGTGTTGGTTTGCTGGGATCAATGGTATCCGGAAGCAGCGCGTTTAATGGCGCTGGCCGGCGCCGAACTCTTAATTTACCCCACCGCTATTGGTTGGACGCCCAGTGACGAACCGGCTGAGAAACAACGCCAACTTGACGCCTGGATCACTATTCAGCGTAGCCATGCCGTCGCCAACGGCATTCCAGTGATTTCCTGCAACCGTATCGGCTTTGAATTCGCCCCGGATCATGGGGAAGGGATAGACTTTTGGGGCAATAGCTTTATTGCCGGACCACAGGGTGAAATTTTAACCCGTGCCAATGAAAAGTTGGATGGTTTATTGTTTGCCGCATTGGAAGCCGGCCGTAGCGAACAAGTCCGGCAAATCTGGCCTTTTTTACGGGACAGACGGATTGATGCCTATGAGGATTTGGTTAAACGTTATATCGATTAGCTGTCCGTATTAACTTGTCGGCGTTTCTCTGTTCATCGCGCGTATAATCAACAATAAAAACCATAACAATAGGCGGAGGCAAGCCATGCAAAAAATCCAGTCGTTTTTCTTTAAACAATTCCAACATCTGCAAGAAATGCCGCACTACCAGGAAGTTATGGATTTGCCGCCGTTAAAGCGTTGGGGAGTGTTTGCCGGATTGTTTCTGTTGACGCAACTTATTGTGTTCGGTGGTCTGTGGCTGATTTTCGGCGAAATCGTGGTGATCGGCTTTTTGGCTAGCATCTTAGCCGGCTTGGCTACTGGGGTCGGCGCTTTGCCGGCTTTGTATGTTAAAGATATTTCCGCTAACTTGTTTAGTAGTCTGTTGGGAGCGGCTGCGGGCGTGATGTTGGCGGCTACCGCTTTTTCTTTGTTGGTGCCTGGTATTGATTTCGGCAATCTGGTTTGGCCGGGTAAGGGGATTTGGGTAGTTTCTGTCGGTATGTTGATCGGCGCGGCCTTTTTGCATTTTAGCGACAAACGTTTGCCGCATTTAACTTTCGATACTGTTGCCGATCACAGCTCACTTGATAAAATTTCTTTGTTTATCATCGCCATCACTATCCATAATTTTCCGGAAGGCATGGCGGTGGGCGTCAGTTTTGGCTCTGGTGACATGCATAATGGTTTCATATTAGCGCTTGCCATAGCCTTGCAAAATATTCCGGAAGGTTTGGCGGTGGCGCTGCCTTTGGTAGGCTTGGGCTACAATAAATGGAAAGCGGTGGGTATCGCAACCTTGACCGGTTTGGTCGAGCCGGTCGGCGGTTTCCTGGGCATTACCATGGTAACTTTGTTTTCCGAGATTTTACCGATAGCTATGGGTTTTGCCGCCGGTGCGATGCTGTTTGTTATCAGCGAAGAGATTATCCCGGAAACCCATGCCAAAGGCCGTTCGCGGATTGCGACTTTTGCGCTGATGGGGGGGTTTATTCTTATGATGGTTTTGGATAAGTTTTTGGTTTAGCTGAGCTTTAATCTCGCTGCGAGTAGGTTCATGCTTTTCGCTTAAATGATATTATCCGTATCATATCCGCACGAAAAGCAACACAAAAAGAAAAAGCGACCTATTTACAGAGGGCGAAACAATGAAAGAAGAATACGATTTTTCAAAGGCAGAAAAAGGTAAGTTTTATGTTCCGCTTGAAGAAATCCAGATGCCGATTTATCTAGACAAAGACGATTTTTTGTAGTTAAGTCAAAAATGTGAATTCGACTCTGTCAAGATTCGGAATTTGATCAATGATTGGTTGCGCAAAGACATCGAAATAGCCAAACGGATAGGTTAGTTCTACCGTGATGTAGAAATCAGCTTTAGCTTAAGAAGTTGTTGCTTACATGCTTCCCTCGGCAAGCGCCGAAGGAAGCAAGACAGCAGTTTACAGCGTAATAACTTCGCTGCCTTTTCCGACCAATACCACATCCGCGCCGCGGATCGCGAACAGGCCGACTGTCACCACGCCGGGAATGTTGTTGATGGTTTTTTCCAGGGCTATCGGGTCCAGGATGCTTAAGTTATGCACATCCAGAATCTCGCAGGCATTGTCGGTGATGTAGTTGGCGCGTAATACCGGTTGGCCGCCCAATTTCACCAGTTCTCGGGCGACATAGCTGCGAGCCAGCGGTAAAACTTCTACCGGCAGCGGAAATTTACCCATCACATCGACACATTTGCTTTCGTCAACGATGCAGACAAATTTTCTGCTCGCGGCGGCGATGATTTTTTCTCGGGTTAAGGCGCCGCCGCCACCTTTCAGCATTTTTTTATGCGGCGTTACTTCATCGGCGCCGTCGACATACACATCCAGATCACCGGTTTGATTGAGATCGAGCACTTGAATACCGATTTTTTTCAAATGTTCGGTGGTTTTTACCGAACTGGAGACTGCGCCTTCAATATCGTGTTTAAAATTGCAATCGGCCAGCAAATCGATCAGATGGGTGACGGTAGAGCCAGTGCCCATGCCGATAATCGGGATGTTTTTCAGATAAGGGAGGGCAGCTTGGGCGACTTGTTTTTTTAATTCGTCTTGAGTCATTGTTGTTGTCCTGATGGTTAGCTCTTAATATAAGTCTGACCGGCGTGAACCTGGTCATTATGTGGGATAATAACCGATTAACGCCTATTCCTCAGCAGTTTTTAGGGTCATGACGCCGAACTACATAGAAAAAATATTGCGGGCAAAAGTTTACGATGTTGCCGAAGAAACGCCGTTGGATTTGGCATATACTTTGTCGGAGCGATTAAACAATCAAGTTTACTTGAAACGCGAAGATTTGCAGTCGGTATTTTCCTTTAAATTGCGCGGCGCTTATAACAAAATGGCTTCACTGACAGCCGAACAAGCAGCTAAAGGCGTACTTGCGGCTTCTGCCGGCAACCATGCGCAAGGCGTAGCTTTGTCGGCGAAAAGACTAGGGCTTAAGGCCTTGATTGTGATGCCGAAAACCACGCCGGACATCAAGGTTAGGTCGGTGAAGGCGCGCGGCGCTAAAATCGTGTTGCACGGCGATTCTTATGATGAAGCTTATAAGCACGCTATGGAGTTGGTCCAGGAAAAAGGCATGACTTTTATCCATCCTTACGACGACCCCGAAGTCATCGCCGGTCAGGGTACTGTGGCGATGGAAATTCTGCGTCAGCATAATGCCGATATTCACGCGATTTTTGTCCCGGTCGGCGGTGGTGGCTTGATCGCGGGTATTGCCGCCTATGTAAAATTTGTACACCCCGGTATAAAAGTGATAGCCGTAGAGCCGGATGACGCCGACTGCTTGAATCAGGCCTTGCTCGCCGGCTATCGAGTGACGCTGGAACATGTCGGCTTATTTGCCGATGGCGTCGCCGTGAAGCAAATCGGCGCAGAGCCGTTTCGTCTGGCTCAGCTTTATGTCGATCAGGTGATTACTGTCAACACGGATGAGATATGCGCGGCGATCAAGGATATATTCGATGATACGCGTTCGGTCGCGGAGCCGGCTGGAGCTTTGGCGGTTGCAGGTTTGAAGAAATATGTTGAACAAACCAAAATCAGTCATGAAACTTTGATTGCTATCGATAGCGGCGCAAATATGAATTTCGACCGTTTGCGCTACGTTGCCGAACGCACCTTGGTCGGCGAACATCGTGAGATTTTATTGGCAGTGGCCATACCTGAAACACCGGGCAGTTTTTTAAAATTCTGTAAGCTGTTGGGTAAGCGAAATATTACCGAATTTAATTATCGTTATTTTGATCAGCGCATCGCGCAAATCTTTGTCGGTATTTCAAGTAGCGGTGCAGAAGCGGATAAACAGCAACTTATTGAGCATCTGGCTGAAGAGCGTTTTGCCGTCACCGATATGACCGGCAGCGAACTAGCTAAAGACCATATCCGTTATATGGTCGGCGGACATGCGCCATGTGAATTGCAGGAAAGCGTTTACAGTCTGCAATTCCCGGAACGTCCGGGGGCATTGCTGAAGTTTCTAGTCGCGTTGGATAGTCAATGGAATATTAGTTTGTTTCATTACCGCAATCATGGCGCAGCCTTCGGCAAGGTGCTGATAGGCTTGCAGATTTCATTAGACCAGCAATCGGTGTTCGAACATTGTTTAAACAAATTAGGTCTGAGTTATCGCGATGAAAGCCAAAATCCTGCCTATAAACTGTTTGCGGGTGGTAGTGAAGCGCCGAATTCGCTTTGAACTAGGCAAATACTATGCTGCGAAAACTGTATACCTTGATATTTACCTTGGCCTTGCCGCTGGTTTTATTCCGGCTGTATTGGCGGGGATTTAAAGCTCCAGCCTATCGTTTACGCTGGCAGGAGCGCTTAGGCTATTATCGCTGCCCGCCGTTTAAAGATGTTATCTGGTTGCATGCCGTGTCGGTGGGGGAGGCGGAAGCGGCTTTTGCCTTGCTGAAAATACTGCAACAACGGTATCCTGAGTTTGGTTTTCTAGTTACAACAACCACGCCGACCGGATCGGAGCGGGTGCAGAAGGTCTTGGCCGATAGCGTACTGCATGTTTATCTACCTTATGATGTGCCGGCCATTGTGCAGCGGTTTCTGCGGCATTTTCAGCCTAAACTCGCCGTGATCATGGAAAAAGAGCTGTGGCCGAATCTGTATGCAGCCTGTGCCGAGCGGCAGATGCCGCTGTTGGTGATCAATGCGCGGTTGTCGTCGCGTTCGGCGCAGTCCTATCAAAAAATCCCCAGTTTAGTAAAGCCAACGCTGGCGACCTTGAGCCTGATAGCCGCTCAGACGGAGGATGACAGGCAGAATTTTATTGCTATAGGCGCTACACCGGAACGGGTAAAGGTTTTCGGCAATATTAAGTTTGATATGACGATCAACCCGGAAACCATCGCTGCCGGCCAAGCTTTGAAACAGGGCTTGTTCGCCGGGCGTTTTGTCTGGATTATCGGCAGTAGCCATCAAGATGAAGAGGCGGTTTTTCTACGGCTGTATCCTGTCTTGAAACGGCGGATTCCGGAATTATTGCTGCTGATAGCGCCCAGGCATCCGGAACGTTTTCAGGCTGTAAAAAAACTTTGCGAAGAGCGGCAACTCTCTGTTGTTATGCGGAGCGGGCAGGGTGGTGTAGCCACGACGTGCGATACATATATTGCTGACAGCATTGGTGAATTAAAAATGTTGTATGCGGCGGCGGATGTGGCTTTTGTGGCCGGTAGTTTGGCGGCGGTCGGCGGACATAATGTGCTGGAGCCGGCGGCAGTGGGTGTACCGGTATTATTTGGACCGCAGATGTTTAATTTTCAGGATATTGCTAGCGGCATGTTGGCTGCGGGGGCGGCTGTGCAGTGTGCCGATGAGACGGCGATCAGCGCTGCTTTATTACGCTTATATGCTGATTTAGGGTTTCGGCAGGCGATGGTGGCTAGGGCTAGGGGGTTTGTTGAAGAAAATCAAGGTGCTACGGAGCGCATTGCTGGTTTGTTGGGAGAGTATCTTTTTTAGGCCAGAACAAGTTTGGGCTACCCAGCTTCTTCCTTACCGATAAAATTGGCGTCCTGACGTAAATAATGGCTATGCCAAGCAGTCAAATCACTCGCAGGCATAGGCTTTGCGAAGTGATAGCCTTGTGCTTCCTGACAACGATGACTAGTGACGCAAGCCAGTTCTGCGTCAGTTTCTACGCCTTCCGCTACGGTTTCCAAACCCAGGCTTTCGCCCAGGGCGATAATGGCTCTGACGATAGCTGTGTTGGCTGGCGTGGTTTCTATATGGCGAATAAAAGATTGATCTATTTTGATGCGATCAATCGGAAATTTGCGTAAATAACTCAGGCTAGAATAGCCGGTGCCGAAATCGTCAACCGCCAGTTTTACGCCTAAGGCGCGTAAATCCGTCAAGGTTTGAACTGCGTGCTCGGCATGATTCATCACCACGCTTTCAGTTAATTCCAGTTCCAAGTACTGAGGGTCAATGCCGCTTTCCTGAATAATGCTTTTCACCAAAGTTGTAAATGCCGGTTGCTGAAACTGCACCGCAGAAATATTTATAGCCATACGAATCGCCGGCAGACCTTGCAGAATCCAGTCTAAATGTTGGCGGCAAGCTTCTCTGAGCACCCATTCGCCGATGGAAACGATTAAGCCGGTTTCTTCGGCGATAGGTATAAAGCTGGCAGGGGAGACCATGCCGAGTTGTGGATGGTTCCAGCGTAATAAGGCTTCCACTCCGCACAGCTTTCCGGTCGACAGTTGCATTTGCGGTTGATAGAACAATATCAGCTCGCCGCTTTCCTGCGCCATGCGTAATTGCGTTTCTATCCCCATGCGCTCAATATTGACATGATTCATATCCTGGGAATAAATCAAATACGCATTACGACCACGTTGTTTGACTTCATACATGGCCGCATCGGCTTTACGGATCAAGCCATCTATATTTTCATCATGCAATGGGTAAATAGCCAGGCCCATGCTGGCCGATATTTGAATTTCGCGTTCAAAAACCGACATCGGCAGCCGCAGTTTTTCGCAAATACCGGCGACCACGTTAGCTGCGTCTGCCTCATTTTCTACGTTCTGCAGAATAATCACGAACTCGTCGCCCCCAAGGCGGGCAACGGTGTCGGTTTGCCGGACGCTCGCGCTCAGCCGATCTGCAGTAATGCTAAGTAAGCGGTCGCCAAAACTATGCCCCATGCTGTCGTTGATGTATTTAAATCGATCAAGATCAACAAAAATCAAAGCCAGCAGTGTGTTGATACGCGCAGCATTCTGACAAGCCTGTTGTAGGCGGTCGTTAAACAGTAAGCGGTTAGGCAAGCCGGTGAGTTGATCGTAATGCGCCAGCATATACAGGTCGCGCTGTCGCCTGTGCGTAATTTCCTCCAGCAGGGCATTTCCGGTCGCCATCCCGACATAGACGCCCTCTTCCAGCACAATAAAACCATTGACCATGTGTTGCATGCCGGAGTCGATAATGATTTGCGCAATATCATCAATTTCCTGCATTGATATCGGCAATAATCGGCTGTCTATCCATGATCTCGGTAATGCGCTTTTTATGCAGTAGATCGCGGGAAAACGGTCTGAGAAATATTTCGGTAATCCGTCCGCGGTCCACGATGCCGACCGGTGTTTGGTGTACGTCGACGATAGCGACTGCCGAGAGGTTTTCGTTGCGGATAAAATGCTCCAAAACATCCACGCAATAGTCAGTGTGCAAAATCGGCGGCAGATAGCGAGATAAGCGTCTGACAGTGAATGGCCCCTCGTCAACATTCTGCTGCTGCTTTTTGGCGTCATTTAAGGCGAGACTCAATGAGTCGGGGGGGAAGAAATTCATGGTTTAAAAAACCGCCAAATTAAAGACTATTCTACTATAGGGTTTTTATGTGACGTTTATGTTACATCTAGCTGGGTTTGTGGCATTATTGTTAACTCGGTAGCATTAAGCGCTGTTCTCAGGTGTAAATGTTTTGATTTTAAGCATTTCGCGCCAAAGCTTTGGTTGGGGCGCGGCGCGGCATACGGGAGTGGGCATCGCTTCGAGTTTTTAAAAAATAGCCTACCCTACATGTTAATGCCAGATGCCGTATAATCGTCGTTTAAATTCTAGCCGAAAAGATTAATCATGCGTACCGATAGCCTTTTTTACAGACTTTTTCAAAATTGGCCGCAGTTGGCGATTAAAATGCTGCAACTTCCCTTCCCAGCGGACAGTTACTGTTTCGTCTCCGAAGAAGTAAAAGAAACTGGATTCAGAATAGACGGCCTATTTAAGCCAATTGAAAACAATCCAGCACTGCCGCATATTTTTGTAGAAGTACAGTATCAACCCGATCAGAATTTTTATGGTCGCTTTTTCTCCGAAATCGTGCTGTATTTATACCGTAACAGACCAGGCCGCTGGTTGGCTTTAGTGGTTTATCCCAAGCGAAATACCGAGAAACCTGCGGGGGAAGAGTTTGAGATTTTCTTCAACTCACCGCAGCTTACACGCCTGTAACTGGAGGACTATCAAGACGGCAGTGACGCGGATTATGGCATATTGCGGGTAATTGCCTGCCGAGATAACGACACGCCGCAGCAAGTACGAAAGCTTTTTGAACAGTCTGAAAAACCTGGAAAAGATGTCATTGAATTTCTGGAAACCGTGTTAGTCTAAAAATTACCGACTTTGAATCGCGAGGAGATTAGAGCCATGTTAGGGTTAAATGATGTGCAATTAAAAAATACCCGGTTTTATCAGGAAATTGCTGAAGAGGAACGCTTAGAAGGTATGCAGATCGGTTTGCAAGCCGGCAAGCAAGAAGGAAGACAAGAGGGAAGACAAGAAGCCGAATCGCTGGTTTTGCAGAGACTGTTAGTTAAGCGCTTTGGCGTTTTGCCGAAAGATAAAAAAGCTGCTATTGCCGTGGCTTCCAGCGAACAATTAGAAATCTGGTTGGATAGGGTTTTGGATGCTGAAAGTTTGGAGAGTGTGTTTAGCTAAGCTGTATTTATTGATAGGATTTTTTATTGCTCAGGGTGTTTTTTTGTGTAGCTATCGCGAGGATTATTTTAACGTCGGTTCTCGGGCCGATAGCTGCGATGCTGATGGCCTATTCCCGACGGTATCTTTGGTGCTCGGCGCGGCATACGGGGGAAAACCATCACCTTTATAAACAAGGTGTTAATAAGCCGCGAACGATGCGCCGCCCGTTGGTTGGCACATCCTACACATTAAAGATCGGAACGTAAAACAATGCCATCCGGCAAATAAAACCCATTAAAATTGTTTCCAGAAAAATAGGCATTTCCGAGATCAGGCATTTTAAAAAGTCGGCCAAGACCTTTCATTGCAGGGTGACTTTCCAAAACCATTTGGGTATCACTGGCATCAATACTACCTAAGACTGCACGGTTTTGGGAAACGATTTCAGAAATGCGTTTATAAAAAGCGAGTTTATCTTTCTGCTCAAATTTAGCAGGTGGAACGATCCATAATTTCCATGTATCTGCATCCGTATTGTGTACCCATATAGCTACTCGAGCATGAAGTCCAGACTTATCAAGCGCCTTAATCAGTGCTTGACCACTGCTTACCAGTAAATTTTGATCCATTGGAGAACTCCCGAATTTTGATTACCTATGGCGTCTATTATTGTTTGTGCTGAAGTTTCGTCTTTATCTTCATAACGTGCGTCAGGAGACCATTCAGAAACACATGCCCAATTCGCTGCAAAATAAGGATCTTTGTCCTTTTGCTCCTTCAATTCCGGCTGTAACCCTGCAAGACCAACCAGAACAGGGAAATCATGCTGCAAAACTTTTTTTATCAATTCCTTATCAGGAATGGTTTCAGCACTGATATGAGCCGCAATACAGGCTTTTAGCCCCATTTCAACTGCATATCCGGCAAGATAATAGGCATTGGCAAATTTTCTATTCAGTAAAAGAATTACTGCGCCATCAAGTTTTTCTTGTGCGTTTGCTTGCAGGTTTGCACGTTTGTAACCGCTTCCCATTGGGTCCTCAATTTAATTGGAAATGAACAAGCTATCATTTAGCAAATTTTTTAAATTTATACCTTAGTCTAAACGACTAGCAAATATTTTAAGGCTGGATTTGCCAGTCTATGTAGGTACATTAGCAAAGCATAATTGTTCGTATCATAACCTAGTCACTCCTGCTCGTCGTGAAAAATGCACGTAAATGAATATGACTATGATAATTGGTAGTTTTGAGAATCATACGATCTAAATAAGCGCTTAATCCTTTTACCCAATCTCCTGATAATCCATCCCACCCCCAATCCACCTTTCAATCAATGGAGCAATAGCCTCAGGATACCTCGCACAAATCAAATCCCCAGCCTCAGGAATCAATTCCAATAACTCCGCATCCCGTTCCAAATCTGCAATCTTAAACTGCATTTGCCCGGTCTGCCGGGTGCCCATCACTTCCCCCGGCCCACGCAGTTGCAAATCTTTTTCGGCTATTACAAAGCCGTCGTTACTTTCTTTTAGTATCCCTAAGCGTTGCCGCCCAGCTTGCGAGAGCGGGGATTGGTATAAGAGCAGACAATAGCTGTCCTGGCTGCCTCTGCCCACGCGGCCCCGCAACTGGTGAAGTTGCGAGAGGCCTAAGCGTTCCGGGTTTTCGATGATCATTAGCCCGGCGTTTGGCACATCGACGCCGACTTCGATTACCGTGGTGGCGACCAATAAATCGCATTCGCGGTTTTTAAACGCCTGCATCACACTGTCTTTTTCCGCTGCTTTCATGCGGCCATGCACCAGACCGACCCGCACATTCGGCAAGGCCAGTGTTAAATTAGCGGCGGTTGTTGCGGCGGCTTCGCATTGCAATACTTCGGATTCTTCGATCAGGGTGCATACCCAATAGGCTTGGCGTCCCCGGTTGACCCAATTATCGATGCGGCTGATGACTTCCTCTCTACGTTCCGAGGGGATGACACTGGTGTTGACCGGGATTCTGCCGGGTGGCAGTTCGTCGATGGTGGAAATATCCAGATCGGAATATTGCAGCATCGCCAAGGTTCTGGGAATAGGCGTGGCGGTCATGATCAGCTGATGTGGCCTGAGTCCGCTTTGTTGGCCTTTTTCCCGTAGCGCCAAGCGTTGATTGACGCCGAAGCGATGTTGTTCGTCGATGATGATCAGGCCAAGGTTTTGAAATTGGACGCTGTCTTGAAATAAGGCATGTGTGCCTATCGCGATGCCAGCCGTGCCATCCGCCAGGGCTATTAAGGCGGCTTGCCGGGCTTTGCCTTTTAACTGACCGGTTAGAAACCAGACTTGATAGTCAGTGTTGGCAAACCATAGACTGAAATTGCGCAAATGCTGTTCGGCGAGTAATTCGGTGGGGGCCATTACAGCGACCTGATAACCCGAGCCTAAGGCGCTTAAGGCCGCCAGGGCTGCGACCACCGTTTTGCCGGAACCGACATCGCCTTGCACCAGGCGCAACATGGCTTGATTTTGCTGGCAGTCATTGTTAATTTCGGCAATCACGCGTTGTTGGGCAGTTGTCAGTTGAAAAGGCAAGCTGGCGATAAATTGTTGTTGAGCCGCTGCATTCTCGGCAAACACTGGTGCTTCCCAGCTTTTGTACGTCTGTTTGCCTTGTCGCAGGGCTAGATGATGAGCAAGAAATTCTTCAAACGCCAGGCGATTCAAGGCGGGTGACGTGCCGTTATGTTGGCTTTCAGGCCCTAAATGTGGAGGCGGATTATGCAGCGTTTGCAGTGCATCTTTCAGGGTCGGAAATTGGAAGCGTTTTAGGAGTTCCGGCGTTAGCCAGTCGGTGACTGCGGTCTCGTCGGCCAGACACAGCGTCAGTGCTTGCTTTATAGCCTTGCGGATGGTGGTTTGCGGTATGCCTTCAGTGAGTGGATAGACTGGGATTAGCTTTGGCTCGGTGAGTTGTTCGGCGGAGACGACAATCTTATATTCCGGATGCACCATTTCCGGCCCGTTATAGCCATAACGCATTTCGCCGAAGCAGCCGAGTAACACGCCGGGTTTTAGTTGTTGGGCTTGCTGAGCGCTGAAATGAAAAAACCGCAGCGATAACTGGCCGCTGGCGTCGCTGATGCGGCAGAGGATGCTGGGACGGCCGCGCTGTATGCTCTCTGTAAATTCAATAACGCCGCAAATTAGCGCAGGCAGGCCGGGGCGTAATTTGGCAAGCGGCGTCACATGGCTACGATCCTGATAGCGCAAGGGTAGGTGAAACAGTAAATCTTGTAAGCTGTGGATGCCTAGCTTGGCTAAGCGTTCTGCTGATTGAGCGCCTATGCCTGTCAGTGTGGTAACAGGCTGTTTGTGTGGTTCTGGATTGGACACGCAGACCTGCGCCGGATTAATTGCTGTCCTGTTGGTGATGGTGCTTAGTAGTATTCGTTACTTAATACCACTATCCCGTCCATTTCTACGGCAACGCCTTTAGGCAAGGCGGCTACGCCGACTGCTGCGCGGGCCGGGTAAGGTTGCTCAAAATATTCCGCCATGATCTCGTTGAGGATGGGAAAATTACCCAGATCGGTTAAATACACATTCAGTTTGACGATGTTGGAAAAATCGCCGCCGGCAGCTGCGACTACAGCTTGCAGATTATCGAACACCCGGCGAATTTGCAGACTAATGTCGCCGTCAACCACATGCATAGTTTCCGGGTCTAGCGGAATTTGGCCGGAAAGATAAACTGTGTTGTCCACTTTCACGGCTTGTGAATAAGCGCCGATAGCTTGCGGCGCGAATGGCGTACTGATAATTTCCTTGTTCATGGTTAAGCCTTCACACGAGTAATTTTTAAAACGATGGAGAGTTTTTTTAATTTGCGGATGATATTCGCCAGATGGATACGGTCATGTACCGCCAAGATTAGCAGATCAACCGATACCCGGTTGTCTTGACTGACGACATGGATATTTTCAATATTGGAATCCAGGCTGGAAATGGTCGAGGCGATAGTCGCCAGCGAACCGCGTTGGTTAAGCAGTTCGATGCGGATTTCCGCCGGAAATTCGCCGCTGGCTTCCGGGCTCCATTCCACATCCAGCCAGCTGGTCTGTTTTTTTCTGACTTCGTTACTGTTGTGGCAGTCGGAGTGATGCACGACGATGCCTTTACCGGGATTAAAGAAGCCGATAATCGGGTCGCCGGGAATGGGCCGACAGCATTTAGCCAAGCTGACCACGATGCCTTCCGTGCCTTTAATCACCAGTGGCGTGCAGTGGCCGAGTTCCCGGTCGTTAAGTTTGACGGCTGCGTTGACATCGGTTTGGGCGATATGTTTCGCGACTAGGAAGGGCATTTTATTGCCTAGGCCAATGTCTTCCAGCAAATCGTTAAGCGAATGCTTTTTAAGTACCTGTAACACCTGGATCAAGCGATTGTTATCGATTTGCTCCATTTGAATGTTGATGGTTTGCAGTTCTTTTTCCAGAAGCCTACGACCCAGATTGATGGCTTCCTGCTGTTTAAAGTTTTTCAAGTAGGCGCGAATGCAGCTTCTGGCCTTGGCGGTCGCCACATAATTCAGCCACAGCGGATTAGGCCGCGCCCAAGCGGCGGTAATCACTTCTATAGTCATACCATTTTCCAGCTTGGTTTGCAGCGGCACCAGCTTTTTATCAATGCGCGCGGAAATGCAAGCGTTGCCGACATCGGTATGTACCATATAAGCGAAATCGACAATAGTGGCGCCGCGCGGCAGTTTGATGATCTTGCCTTTGGGCGTGAACACAAACACTTCCTGTGGAAATAAATCCACCTTTAAATTGTCGATAAATTCCAGCGAATCGCCGGCGGATTTCTGAATTTCCAGTAAATCTCTAAGCCATTCATTGGCGCGGGCCTGAATGGTTTCGCTTTTATCCTTATCGGCTTTATATAGCCAGTGCGCGGCGATGCCGGATTCCGACATGCGGTGCATTTCATGAGTGCGTATCTGAATTTCTATTGGAACGCCGTAAGGGCCGATCAAAATAGTATGTAGCGACTGATAACCATTGGCCTTTGGCAGGGCGATATAGTCCTTAAAGCGGCCGGGTATCGGTTTAAACAAATTATGCACGCAGCCTAGCGCCCGATAACAATCGTCGACTTGCTGACAGTAAATTCTAAACGCGTAGACATCGAACACGTCGGTGAAAGAAATCTTTTTCGTCAGCATCTTATGATAAATGCTGGCAATGTTTTTTTCCCGGCCGGCTACCGTGCATTCCAGGCCGGTTTCTTTGAGTCGGGTTTGAATAGAGATTTGGATAGTATCGACAATTTCTTTGCGATTCCCGCGGGATTTTCTGACCGCATTGCTGATTGCGCTATAGCGGTTCGGATAAAGCGCTTTAAAGCCTAAAGATTCCAATTGGTGACGGAACTCATTCATGCCGAGCCGATTGGCGATAGGTGCGTAAATTTCCAGGGTTTCTTTGGCGATGCGGCGTTTCTTTTCGCTAGGCATGTTGCCTATGGTTTGCATATTATGCAAACGGTCGGCGAGTTTGACGATAATGACGCGTAAATCTTTGGCCATAGCCAAAAACATTTTTCTGACGTTTTCCGCTTGCGCTTCGGCGCGGGAGCGGCTGTCGATTTGCGAAAGCTTAGTGACGCCGTCAACTAATTCCGCAACTTCCGGGCTGAATTGTTCACTTAAATCCTGTTTGCTGATCGGCGTATCTTCGATCACATCATGTAATATTGCCGCAGTGATGCCATGTGCATCCATATGCATAGTGGCCAGCGTAATAGCGACCGATACCGGATGGCAAATATAGGCTTCGCCGCTTTTGCGGAACTGGCCGGAATGCGCGGCCGCGCTAAAATGATAAGCGCGGACGATGTCTTTGACTTGGTTTTGGTCGAGATAACTGTTTAAAATGCCGCACAGCTGCCCGAGCAATTTTTCTTCAGGATGCTCTAGTGGGAGGGCGATGGGCTTAACAGCTATCTCGGGCATGAATGGGCTTAAATCTCTAAATGCGTTTCGGACACATAACCGCTGCGGTGCAGGCGGTCGATATTTTCTTCGGTGACGAAACCGGCGGCAATTTCTCTTAGCGCCAGTACAGTATCCTTGTCTTTGCCGCGCGGAATGAACTCGTCTGCGCCTTTTTCCAGTTGCCGGGCTCTTTTGCTGGCCAGCAGCACCAATTTAAAACGGTTTTCAATATTTTCTAAACAATCTTCGACGGTAACACGTGCCATTAGTAAACCTTGTTAAATGCTAAACGGTGGATTTTGCCTGATTGGCCTATCAGCCTCAGGGAGTTTGCTTTGATTATATGCCAAATATCGGCAACCGCCAATATTGTGGCGGATTTGCTGGGAAAGCTAAGGGCAATAAAAAAGCCCGCATGCAGCGGGCCCGCCCCTGTTTGTTATTTTTATTATTTTGGACGCCTGCCCTGAAGGCAGTTTAGTCAAGCAGTTAATTTTATTATTATTATTCTGCGCCTTGATTACAGGCCGCTTTCCTCCCCCCTAAAAAATAGAATCCCGTAAGAGCGTCATTTGCTCAATATAAGGTGCGCGAAGTGTATTGAAAAAAATGCCTGCTGTCTATTGGAAATCGCAGATTTTTGAATAAATGCGGATTTCACATAGGTCTTGGCATTGCATACGGTTCATGATTCGACCCTATCTGAGTTATTTTTTTGGCTTGTTTTCAGGTTTGGCAGCCGGTTGCGGCTGAGCTTTTGCTGTACTGACGCCTTTTTTGATAGCCATTAGATTTTTCCAACGTTGCTGGGTCAAGGGGTGGTTTGAGCCCATGACTACCTGGGTCTCGGCAAAGGCATAACTCATAAGCGGTTCGGCTTCCCCGACTTTGCCTTGATTTGCCAAAGCCACGGCCAGGTTATTGGCTGCATCGGCGGTTTGCAAATTATTTAGCCCCAACTTCTTTTCGCGTATCGCCACAGCTTCTTTAAACCGGTTTTCGGCCGCCGGGAAATTATGCTGCGCCATAGCCAATAAACCAAAACCATTTAACACCTGGGTGTATTGCTGGCTTTCTTTGCCGGAACCGGCTTCAACGACCTTTAACAGTTTATTCCAATACGCTTCTGATTCAGGTATCTTGCTAGTGTTTTGCAGCAAGTTTGCTAGATTGTATAAGGCTTCGGATAACTGTAGATATGGCATTGGTTGTGCTGCTTCCTCATTGGCGACGGCTTTTCGATAAAAGTTTTCTGCCTCCGGGATTTTAGATTGGGCTTGATACCACAAGCCCAGATTATTGTAGGTATCGCCCAGGTCAGGGTCGCCTATTTTCAGCTTGGCTTCGCGAATAGTCAGAGCTCGATGCAGGGATTGGTCGGCGTCCCCTAGTAATTGTTGCCGCAATTGCACTACCGCCAAGCGATTCAAAACTTCGGCTGTTTCCAGCGAGTCCTGGCCGGTTGCGGTTTCTTGGCTATGCAAAGCTTTTTTTAGCAAGGCTTCCGCTTCCGGCCATTTGCTTAAAGCGCTGGCACTTTTAGCCAATTTAAGTTCCAGCCCGGTGATTGCCGGGTTATTTTCGACCAGCTTTTCCTGCAAGCTTAAAGCCTGCTGGTAATTTTCGTGCGCAGCGGCGGCATTTAGCGGCAGTAGAACATCTGCTAAAGATTCCAATGCTTCAGCGTGTAGCTTTGAATTCGGCTGCGCGCGCGCCAGCCATTGTTCGGCAAACGGACAATCCTTTTCAGCGGTTTTGTTGTCTTTAGCCTGGAGGGCTGTTTGGCAAGACAGAAGAACGGATTTAGGGCTTAGTTTGTCCGAAGGTCCGCAACCGGTTGTGCCGGTTATGACTAGGGCCAAAGCTATATAACGTAAAGACATAATTAACTCACAAAAATTCGGCTAAGGATGGGGTTGATTATAAACGCACAACCGGTGCTCGTTGTGGATGGCAAGTTTATTAGCATGCTGCACAGTATAGGAAAATTACGAAATTTTAGAATTTTGCTTACCATTCCACTTAGGAAACTCACTGATCGGATTGGTAAAAATGTGAGGTTATGTGCAAAAAAAATATTCAAAAAGGCTGGATCGGCCAGATTCCGGTGATCTTTAAAAATCTGTCTATACTCGAAATCTTAAATTTACAGTTTTCTCTGATTGTTAAGTTCAGCTCAATTATTCAGCAAGTGATACATATTCTTAGGCTCAGCCATAAGTTTTTGTATCTTAGAATTTGAGACCAAGAATTCGGGATGAACTACACGTACTTAGTTGATGGCCTGTAAAAGTTTATAGCAGATTTTATGGTACCCCAAAAAGATGAATAAAACTTATAATATTGTTTGGAGTCAAGTTCGCAAATGTTTCGTGGTTGTTAGCGAAAAAGCAAAAAGACGAGGCAAAGCATCCGGTTTAAGATTAAAAAATAATTTGTGCCTAGCTGCGAAATGTAAATCGGCGACGATATCGGTACTGGGTGGCATTTTAAGTATAACGGCTTTGCCAGCTCAAGCCACTGATTTAAGTTTGCCATCAGGTTCAATTTTTTCTATTGCCGGAAGTCAGGATACTTCGGTACAAACCTTTTCAACTTCATTTACCGCAACATCCACGGGAAGCAACTATATTCTGTTTGCTTTTCGGGAAGATCCGAGTTATTGGAGATTTGGTGATGTGAGTATAACCGCGAGCGGCGACTCCACAAATCTTTTTACAGATCCGACCTTCACGTCTGGCGGTGTGATTACCGCCAATGGATACACGGTTACGGCTCCTCAAGATTGGGGTGTCGTTTATCAAGATGGAGTATATCCAAGTGCTGCTGGGACCTATAGTAGCACGCCGATTGGTCCGAGCGGAGGTTCTTGGTACGATGGCGCTGTTGGTAGTTTTGACGGGATATACCAAGGGGTGAATTTAATAGCCGGTACAACCTATAATATTTCCTTTGAATCCATTGATTACAATTCAGGTTCTGCTCCGGCTCACGAACTTGGCGTATTTGCAGGCCCCTGTGGTGATCTCAGCCTTGCCCCATCGCAGTGTTCACCTAGCGGTTCTGGATTTGACGTTTTGGCAACGCCTTCACAGACCACGAGCGCTGGCGGTCCAAGCTCCACTGACATTACAGCCTCCGGCTCGCCGTATCAATCTTCAAATTTAGGCACAACGGTAAATCCGGCATTTGACGGCGGTACCTTGCAAGTCTCCAGTTCAGGAACGATTACACAAGATTTTACGATTTCATCAAATAACGGAACTATTGATCAGAACGCTAATAGCTCGACATTTTCCGGCGTTATTTCGAACTTATCAACTGCAGGTTCGCTAACAATTGAGAATACGGGTACTCCGGCAGTAGGGTCTGTTTCTCTGTCTGGCGTTAACACGTATACCGGATCAACCACGATCAACAGCGGCGCGACCTTGGACTTGACCGGTACCGGCAGCATCGCCAGTTCATCCGGTGTGAACGACAACGGTACGTTTAGCATCAGCGGTGCAAGTGGCAACGAAACCATCAAATCCTTGTCGGGGGCTGGCGGGGTCACACTGAGTTCCAACAGCCTACTATTGAGCAATGCCGGCGGTACTTTTTCCGGCGCTATTAGCGGTGCTGGCGGCTTGAATATTACAGGCGGAACAGAAATCCTGTCCGGCAATAATACTTATTCCGGAGCAACCACTATAGGTAGCGGCGCGACTTTGGCGCTGAGCGGCAGTGGCTCGATTGCGGCATCCAGCGGCGTGGCTGACAGTGGCACCTTCGATATTTCCGGCACGACCGCCGGTGCGTCGATTAAGACTTTGTCTGGTGGTGGTGTTGTCAACTTAGGCACTAAGTCGCTGACGCTAACCAACGGCAACAATGATACCTTCTCCGGCGCCATCAATGGTAGCGGAGGTCTGATCATGAACGGCGGAACGGAAACTCTGTCCGGCGTGAATACCTATACCGGCGGCACCACGTTGAACGGAGGTACGCTGAAAGTGAGCGCCGATAACAATCTGGGAGGCAGTGGAGCGTTGACTTTCAACGGCGGTACGCTGGAAAATACCGCTAGTTTTACTTCCGCTCGGAATATAGTGCTGACCGGGGCCGCAAATTTCAATACTGATAACGGCACAACATTAATAGATACCGCCGGCACGATCAGTGGCAGCGGTTCTATCAACAAACAAGGCACAGGAACCTTGATATTGGGCGCTATCGATTCTACCGGCGGCGTGAATGTGAACGCCGGCAATCTGACCGTGGACGGGGCCAGTACCTATACGGGAGCAACGACCATAGCCGTCGGCGCGACTTTGGCTTTATCGGGTTCTGGTAGTCTTGCCAACTCATCGGGCGTCGCCGACAACGGCACGTTTGATATTAGTAGCCCCAACAGCAACGCCACCATCCAGAGCCTATCGGGTACAGGCGGCGTAACGCTGGGCGCGAACAACTTGATTTTGAGCAACGCGAACGGCAACTTCGGTGGTGTGATCAGCGGAGCGGGGGGACTGACGCTCAGCGGCGGTACGGAAACCTTATCTGGCGCGAATACCTATCAGGGCGGAACTAACCTGAACGGCGGCACCCTGCAAGTCAGTGCGGACAACAATCTGGGTAATGCCTCAGGCGCATTAAATTTCAATGGCGGTACGCTGGAAAATACCGCTAGTTTCACGTCCACCCGGAATATTGCGCTGACCGGGGCCGCAAATTTCAATACTGATAACGGCACGACTTTAACAGATACCGCCGGCACGATCAGTGGCAGCGGTTCGATCAACAAACAAGGTACAGGGACCTTAATATTGGGTTCTATCGATTCTACCGGCGGCGTGAATGTGAATGCCGGCAATCTGAACGTGGACGGGGCCAGTACCTATACGGGAGCAACGACCATAGCCGGCGGCGCGACTTTGGCGCTGAGCGGCAGTGGCTCAATTGCGGCATCCAGCGGCGTGGCTGACAGTGGCGCCTTCGATATTTCCGGCACGACAGCCGGTGCGTCGATTACCAGTTTGTCGGGTAGTGGTGGTGTAACCTTAGGCGGTAAGTCGCTAACACTGACTAACGCTAGTGATACCTATAGTGGAGTAGTGGCTGGCGTGGGTGGTTCGCTGACTATTTCCGGCGGCACAGAAACACTTTCCGGCGCCAATACCTATACAGGTTTAACGACTATTAATGGCTCAGGCCAAATCGGAGAAGCCACCTTAGCATTAACCGGAACAGGTTCGATAGCAAGTTCAAGCGGTGTAAACTTGGTGGGTGACGGAACATATGGCGGCAACTTTGATATTTCCGGTACGACAGCGGGCGCTACGATTGCATCATTGACCTCCACAGGTGGAGATAATGAAGTATTTTTAGGTAACCAAACGCTGACTATTAGTAATGCCACCGGCACATTCGGCGGTGTTATATCCGATGGGTCGTCTGATAATGGCCTCGGAAATACGGGTGGTTCGCTAACTATTGCCGGCGGCGCACAAACTTTAACGGGCGCCAATACCTATACGGGGTTGACGACTATCAATAATGCAGCGACGCTAGCCTTAAGCGGCAGTGGTTCAATTGCAGCATCCAGCGGCGTAGCTGACAATGGCGTCTTCGATATTTCCGGCACGACAGCCGGTGCGTCGATTACGACTTTGTCCGGTGGAGGTGTTGTCAACTTAGGCCCTGAGTCGCTGACGCTAACCAACGGCAACAATGATACCTTCTCCGGCGCCATTAATGGTAGCGGAGGTCTGATCATGAACGGCGGAACGGAAACTCTGTCCGGCGTGAATACCTATACCGGCGGCACCACGTTTAATGGTGGTACGCTGAAAGTGAGCACCGATAACAATCTGGGAGGCAGTGGAGCGTTGACTTTCAACGGCGGTACGCTGGAAAATACCGCTAGTTTTACTTCCGCTCGGAATATAGTGCTGACCGGGGCCGCAAATTTCAATACTGATAACGGCACAACATTAATAGATACCGCCGGCACGATCAGTGGCAGCGGTTCTATCAACAAACAAGGCACAGGAACCTTGATATTGGGCGCTATCGATTCTACCGGCGGCGTGAATGTGAACGCCGGCAATCTGACCGTGGACGGGGCCAGTACCTATACGGGAGCAACGACCATAGCCGGCGGCGCGACTTTGGCTTTATCGGGTTCTGGTAGTCTTGCCAACTCATCGGGCGTCGCCGACAACGGCACGTTTGATATTAGTAGCCCCAACAGCAACGCCACCATCCAGAGCCTATCCGGTACAGGCGGCGTAACGCTGGGCGCGAACAACTTGATTTTGAGCAACGCGAACGGCAACTTCGGTGGTGTGATCAGCGGAGCGGGGGGACTGACGCTCAGCGGCGGTACGGAAACCTTATCTGGCGCGAATACCTATCAGGGCGGAACTAACCTGAACGGCGGCACCCTGCAAGTCAGTGCGGACAACAATCTGGGTAATGCCTCAGGCGCATTAAATTTCAATGGCGGTACGCTGGAAAATACCGCTAGTTTCACGTCCACCCGGAATATTGCGCTGACCGGGGCCGCAAATTTCAATACTGATAACGGCACGACTTTAACAGATACCGCCGGCACGATCAGTGGCAGCGGTTCGATCAACAAACAAGGTACAGGGACCTTAATATTGGGTTCTATCGATTCTACCGGCGGCGTGAATGTGAATGCCGGCAATCTGACCGTGGACGGGGCCAGTACCTATACGGGAGCAACGACCATAGCCGGCGGCGCGACTTTGGCGCTGAGCGGCAGTGGTTCAATTGCAGCATCCAGCGGCGTAGCTGACAATGGCGTCTTCGATATTTCCGGCACGACAGCCGGTGTGTCGATTACGACTTTGTCCGGTGGAGGTGTTGTCAACTTAGGCCCTGAGTCGCTGACGCTAACCAACGGCAACAATGATACCTTCTCCGGCGCCATTAATGGTAGCGGAGGTCTGATCATGAACGGCGGAACGGA
The DNA here is from genome assembly GCA_963705975.1 of uncultured Pseudomonadota bacterium. Classification (GTDB taxonomy): domain Bacteria; phylum Pseudomonadota; class Gammaproteobacteria; order Methylococcales; family Methylomonadaceae; genus Methylomonas. The sequence goes on along the minus strand of CAVPMI010000058.1, from coordinate 54,525 downwards.
AACTCTGTCCGGCGTGAATACCTATACCGGCGGCACCACGTTGAACGGAGGTACGCTGAAAGTGAGCGCCGATAACAATCTGGGAGGCAGTGGAGCGTTGACTTTCAACGGCGGTACGCTGGAAAATATCGCTAGTTTCACGTCCACCCGGAATATTGCGCTGACCGGGGCCGCAAATTTCAATACTGATAACGGCACAACATTAATAGATACCGCCGGCACGATCAGTGGCAGCGGTTCTATCAACAAACAAGGCACAGGAACCTTGATATTGGGCGCTATCGATTCTACCGGCGGCGTGAATGTGAACGCCGGCAATCTGACCGTGGACGGGGCCAGTACCTATACGGGGGCAACGACCATAGCCGGCGGCGCGACTTTGGCTTTATCGGGTTCTGGTAGTCTTGCCAACTCATCGGGCGTCGCCGACAACGGCACGTTTGATATTAGTAGCCCCAACAGCAACGCCACCATCCAGAGCCTATCCGGTACAGGCGGCGTAACGCTGGGCGCGAACAACTTGATTTTGAGCAACGCGAACGGCAACTTCGGTGGTGTGATCAGCGGAGCGGGGGGACTGACGCTCAGCGGCGGTACGGAAACCTTATCTGGCGCGAATACCTATCAGGGCGGAACTAACCTGAACGGCGGCACCCTGCAAGTCAGTGCGGACAACAATCTGGGTAATGCCTCCGGAGCCTTAAACTTCAACGGCGGTACGCTGGAAAATACCGCCAGCTTCATAACTGGCCGAAATATTGCCATGACCGGACCAGCCAACTTTAATACGGATGGCGGCACCACGTTGACCGATACCACAGGATCGATCAGCGGCACCGGCCCGATTAACAAACTCGGCGGCGGTAATTTGGTGCTGGGTGTCGATGGCTCGACCGGCGGCATCAACGTCAACGCCGGTCAGTTAACGTTGACCGGCGTCAGCACCGACCCTGGCGCAACCAGTATCAGCAATGGCGCAACCTTGGCATTGACCGGTAACGGCAGTATCGCCAGTTCCTCCGGCGTCGCCGATAACGGCACGTTCAATATTAGCGGAGCCAACAACAATGAAACCATCCAATCCTTAACCGGGACCGGCGGTGTCACGCTGGGCAATAATAGCCTGATCCTGAGCAACGCCAGTGGCGCATTCTCCGGTGATATAGCCGGCAATGGCGGCGTAAGCGTCACCGGCGGTAGCGAAACTCTTTCCGGCGTCAACGCCTATACCGGCGGCACCAGCATCGGTAACGGTGCGACTTTAGCGCTAAGCGGTAACGGCAGTATTGCCGCTTCATCCGGTGTTGCCGATAACGGCACGTTCAGTATTAGCGGAGCCAACAACAATGAAACCATCCAATCCTTGTCTGGAACCGGCGGCGTCACGCTGGGCAATAACAGCTTGTTGCTGAGCAACGCGAACGGCAACTTCGGTGGTGTGATCAGCGGAGCGGGGGGACTGACGCTCAGCGGCGGTACGGAAACCTTATCCGGCGCGAATACCTATCAGGGCGGAACTAACCTGAACGGCGGCACCCTGCAAGTCAGTGCGGACAACAATTTAGGTAATGCCTCCGGAGCCTTAAACTTCAACGGCGGTACGCTGGAAAATACCGCCAGCTTCATAACTGGCCGAAATATTGCCATGACCGGACCAGCCAACTTTAATACGGATGGCGGCACCACGTTGACCGATACCACAGGAACGATCAGCGGCACCGGCCCGATTAACAAACTCGGCGGCGGTAATTTGGTGCTGGGTGTCGATGGCTCGACCGGCGGCATCAACGTCAACGCCGGTCAGTTAACGTTGACCGGCGTCAGCACCGACCCTGGCGCAACCAGTATCAGCAATGGCGCAACCTTGGCATTGACCGGTAACGGCAGTATCGCCAGTTCCTCCGGCGTCGCCGATAACGGCACGTTCAATATTAGCGGAGCCAACAACAATGAAACCATCCAATCCTTAACCGGGACCGGCGGTGTCACGCTGGGCAATAATAGCCTGATCCTGAGCAACGCCAGTGGCGCATTCTCCGGTGATATAGCCGGCAATGGCGGCGTAAGCGTCACTGGCGGTAGCGAAACCCTTTCCGGCGTCAACGCCTATACCGGCGGCACCAGCATCGGTAACGGTGCGACTTTAGCGCTAAGCGGTAACGGCAGTATTGCCGCTTCATCCGGTGTTGCCGATAACGGCACGTTCAGTATTAGCGGAGCCAACAACAATGAAACCATCCAATCCTTGTCTGGAACCGGCGGCGTCACGCTGGGCAATAACAGCTTGTTGCTGAGCAACGCGAACGGCAACTTCGGTGGTGTGATCAGCGGAGCGGGGGGACTGACGCTCAGCGGCGGTACGGAAACCTTATCCGGCGCGAATACCTATCAGGGCGGAACTAACCTAAATGGCGGCACCCTGCAAGTCAGTGCGGACAACAATTTAGGTAATGCCTCCGGAGCCTTAAACTTCAACGGCGGTACGCTGGAAAATACCGCCAGCTTCATAACTGGCCGAAATATTGCCATGACCGGACCAGCCAACTTTAATACGGATGGCGGCACCACGTTGACCGATACCACAGGAACGATCAGCGGCACCGGCCCGATTAACAAACTCGGCGGCGGTAATTTGGTGCTGGGTGTCGATGGCTCGACCGGCGGCATCAACGTCAACGCCGGTCAGTTAACGTTGACCGGCGTCAGCACCGACCCTGGCGCAACCAGTATCAGCAATGGCGCAACCTTGGCATTGACCGGTAACGGCAGTATCGCCAGTTCCTCCGGCGTCGCCGATAACGGCACGTTCAATATTAGCGGAGCCAACAACAATGAAACCATCCAATCCTTAACCGGGACCGGCGGTGTCACGCTGGGCAATAATAGCCTGATCCTGAGCAACGCCAGTGGCGCATTCTCCGGTGATATAGCCGGCAATGGCGGCGTAAGCGTCACCGGCGGTAGCGAAACTCTTTCCGGCGTCAACGCCTATACCGGCGGCACCAGCATCGGTAACGGTGCGACTTTAGCGCTAAGCGGTAACGGCAGTATTGCCGCTTCATCCGGTGTTGCCGATAACGGCACGTTCAGTATTAGCGGAGCCAACAACAATGAAACCATCCAATCCTTGTCTGGAACCGGCGGCGTCACGCTGGGCAATAACAGCTTGTTGCTGAGCAACGCGAACGGCAGCTTCGGTGGTGTGATAGGTGGAGCCGGTGGTCTGAATGTCACTGGTGGCAGTGAAACCCTGACTGGGGTCAATACCTATACCGGCGGCACCGGCATCAGCAATGGGGCCACGCTGGCGTTGAGCGGAAACGGCGCGATCACCAGTTCATCCGGTGTTGTCGATAATGGTACGTTCAGCATTAGCGGAGCCAATGGGAATGAGACTATCCAGTCCTTGTCCGGGACCGGCAACACTACGCTGGGCAATAATAGCCTGATCCTGAATAACGCCAGCGGAAACTATGCCGGGGTGATAGCGGGAACTGGCGGCGTAAGCGTCACCAGCGGCACAGAAACCTTGACCGGCGCCAATACCTATTCAGGGGGTACCGGTATCAACAATGGGGCCACGCTGGCGTTGACCGGAAACGGTGCAATCACCAATTCATCCGGTGTTGCCGATAATGGTACGTTCAGTATCAGCGGCGCTAACGGCGATGAAACCATCAAATCCCTGTCTGGGAGCGGTAGCGCCACATTGGGTAATAACAACTTGATCCTGAGCAATGCTAATGGGAGTTTTTCCGGTGGAATTGCCGGTAGTGGCGGCTTGAACGTCGCCAGTGGTAATGAAACCCTATCCGGCGTCAACACCTATAGCGGCGTCACCGCTATCGGCAACGGCGCGACGCTGGCTTTAACCGGTAACGGCGCTATCGCTGGTTCATCTGCGGTCGTCAATAACGGTACATTTAATATTAGCAATGCCGGTGGCAATGCTAGCATCCAGAGTCTTTCCGGTGATGGCGGGGTCACGCTGGGTAACAACACCCTAGTCTTGAGCAACGCCAGTGGTACATTCGGTGGCGTGATAGCCGGAAACGGCGGTCTGAGCGTCACCGGCGGTACCGAAACCCTATCCGGCGCCAATACCTACACCGGTGACACTAATGTCAGCAATGGCGCAACCCTGTTGTTATCCGGCGGCGGCAGTTTAGCCGGAGGACTGGTCAATAACTCCGCTGTGACGGTTGCGCAAGGCGATATCTTTAATGTTAACGGCAACTATACCCAAACCGCAAATGGGGTCTTGAACATCGGCGCCCAGAATGATCCTAACTACGGTAAGCTGCAGGTGGCCGGTACGGCAAACTTGGCCAGCGACGCAAAAATAAATGTTAACGTTAACTCGATTAATTCTTTATTTTTCGGTGAAACTTTACATGGCGTCTTGCAAGCCCAAACCTTAAATTCAGATGGTAGCTTTGCGGTCACCGATAACAGTTATCTGTTTAATTTTAATGGCGTAAAAGATGGCAATGCGGTCGATCTGTATATTTCTTCCGCTAATCCCAGCGGAGTCTTAAGTGCGGCGATAGCCCAAAATAATACTGCCGGCACCGGCGCTGCCAGTGTCCTGGATCAGGCTGTTGCCGGACATAACAATACCCCGGACATGGTTAATGTGGTTAGCTCCTTAGGGCACATGAGCAGCCAACAGCAAGTCAATAACGCCGTTTCGCAAGTACTGCCCACGCTAAGCGGCGACCAGACTGAGCAAACCCTTAACCGTTTACGGGGCGTGAATCGGATTATCCAGGCCCGATTGGATGAAAATCGCGGTTTATCAACGGGTAACGGCTTCCTGGGCAACGGCAATGTCTGGATGAAGCCCTTTGGATCATGGACTAGTCAGGATAATCGCGGAGGCGTGGCTGGGTACAGCGCTAGTACTGCTGGCGTAGCGGTCGGTATCGATACTTTGGTTAACCAGAATACCCGGCTGGGTGTTTCGTATGTTTACTCAAACAGCAACTCCGATAGCAATAATACCAATGCGCCGCAGAATGGAAACGTCAATAGTTACCAGGCTATCGGTTATGGCAGCTACAGTCTGGATGAACGGACCGATATTAACTTTCAGGGGGATTTCGGTTACCATAACAATAAAGACACTCGCAGTATCCAATTCATGAACCGTACCGCCTCCTCAAATTCCGATTCTTGGAGCGGACACGCCGGTGTCGGTATCGGCCGTATTTATCCAGTCGCGTCTAAAACCACAGTGACACCATCTATTCGCGCCGACTACACGCACATGAGTAACAATAGCTATCAGGAATCAGGGGCAGGGGCCTTGGATCTGAATGTTAAAAGTTCCACTTCTGACGAGTTGATTTTTGCAGTAGACGCCAAGGTAAATCATGCTGTTACCGATCATATCACGCTGACTGCAAACGCCGGCGGCGGTTATGATGCCTTGGCTGGGCCTAATAGCACAGTCTCAGCGTTTGCAGGTTCGTATAATGCAACGTTTACCACGGTTGGCATTACGCCGTCGCCGCTATTGGCTAGAGGCGGGGCCGGTGTAGTGGGAACTACCGATGAAGGCCTGGAGATCACTGCGCGGTATGATTTTGAAGAACGCGATAGCTTTAGCAATCAGACGGTCTCGGTTAAAGTCAGAATGCCGTTTTGATTAGGTGCAGATCAAGGCGGTGCAATGGCTTGGGTCGAGCGCGCCGCCTAGGTGTTTTCTTGGGGTTGATGGTCTTTTTGAATGCTTGTTTGCTGAAATCACCCCAAGAACGCAAACAGAATGCCGATATGCTTGCTTGGCAACAGGGATGGGTGGCGGAAAGCATCCCGGCGGTGGCGTTTGTACTCACTGCTTACCGACCGCTGCAAATTCAGCCCCAATCTCTTTTAACGGTTTATATTGAAGGCGATGGGGCGGCTTGGATTAACGAGAATCAGGTTTCATATGACCCTAGCCCTGTTAAGCCGGTGGCTTTACAACTGGCTTTAAGACACCCGGATAATGCAGTAGCGTATCTTGCGCGTCCCTGTCAGTTTGTCGCCGCCGCCGATGTAGGGCCGTGTAAACCTGAATACTGGACAAACAAGCGGTTTGCTCCGGAGGTGATAGCCGCCAGCGATGCGGCAATCAGTTATCTTAAGCAACTGTATAAGGCCGAAAAAATCACTTTGATCGGCTATTCCGGCGGCGGCGCTGTCGCGGCGCTGGTCGCCGCCAGACGCCAAGATATACTGCAGTTGATCACCGTTGCTGGTAATCTGGATCATACTGGCTGGACGACTCGACATAAACTTAGTCCCTTGCTGGGTTCTTTAAACCCGGTGGATTTCTTGCCGGATTTAATCAATATTCCTCAAATACATTATGTCGGCGAAAACGATCAGGTGATTGAAGCTGAGATTACTCAGTCTTATGTAGATAGATTTCCAGCAGCAAAGCGACCGCAAATTCGCCGTATAGCTAATACCGATCATTATTGTTGCTGGATAGAAAACTGGCCTATGTTGCTAAATGGTTATGAAGCAAAATTTTAGCGTTGTGATTTATGTTCTTCCTGCTCACTGAGATAAAAATTTAACCGATCACTAATGATGGCCAGTAATTGATAGCTAAGATCTTTTTCATTGCGGGCGAGACGGATTTGCAGGATGGCTTCGTCGGTTTGACCGGCTGCGTAGTAGTATTCTGCCAAATAACGGTGCGATTCACCGGGGTGGTGCAAATCGGCCTGCGCCTGCGCCATTAGTTCGAAGTAAAAAAGCTGGGTTTTTTGCTGATCCGACAGGTTTTCCAATACCTGCAGAGCGGCCTGGGGTTGCGAGCTTTTTAACAAACTCCTTATATATTCTTCTTTAAGCGGGTCGTTGTTCGGAAATTTGTTGACGGCGTTGGCAAATAATTTATTCGCTTTTTCGTAATTATGGTTTTCCTCTGCTGTGCGGGCCAAGGCCGCAATATATTGCGGTTGATTAGGGTATTCGGTGACTAATTGCTCAAAAGTGCTGTTTGCCAAATCGTATTGTTGGGTCTCCAAATACACCAGCCCCATGCCGTAACGCGCTACTGCGCGTTGCACCGGCGTGCCTTGTTGCGCTGCCCCCAGAAAGTACTGGAGAGCGTTTTTTTTGTCCGGTTCTGTTATCACCCGTATCTTGGCTTTGGTGATTAAATAAGAAACTGAATCTGGATATTGCCGAAAAGGGTAGCTTTCGGCTCGGCCGCGGGTGTCGGCGACCCGATTTTCTGACATAGGGTGGGTGCGTAAAAATTCGGGTACGCTGCTGCCGGAATAACGGGTGGCTTGGGTTAAACGCTCAAAAAATGTCGGCATGCTGCGTGGGTCGAAGTTGGATTCGTAAAGCGTATTCATGCCTACGCGGTCGGCTTCTTGCTCGTGCTCGCGGGTAAAATTGATTTGAAACTGCACACTGCCGGCTTGCACTGCCATTAGTGCTGCACTGCCCATTTGCGGGGATTTGGCTGTTAGCAAGGCCGCCGCCAAGGTGGCGGCTATGGTCGGTATCGACATTCTGTTGGCCGATTCAGCTGAGCGATACAAGTGGCGTTGGGTGACGTGAGCTATCTCATGTCCTATGACCGAAGCGAGTTCGCTTTCGGCTTCAGTCAGCAAAATCAAGCCGGAATTGACGCCGATATACCCCCCTGGGCCTGCAAAAGCATTGATTTGCGGATCCATCACTACAAAAAAATAAAATGGATTGGAGGGGGAGTAACTATGTGCGGCTAATTGGTGGCCTATGCTTTGTATATACTGTTGGATTTCTAAATCTTCATTAATGGGGATTTGCGCATGCAAGCCGCGGAAAAAGGAAGCGCCCAACTCGGCTTCCTGACTTGGCGAGAGCAGGGTGCCGGACGAGTCTCCCATGTCGGGCAATTGAATTTTTTCGGCCTCCGATCCTTGTTGTTGCCGATTTGGATCAGCTTTGGGTAAGTGTCCCACTACCTCAATTTCCAGGGCCGGACGCGGGGTTTCCTGAGCCTGGCGCGGGGCAGAAAACAAACCAAGAATAAGAATAAGTGCAATAGATTTAACTTTCATCGACTATCAGACATGCTGCCTGGCATAGGGTTCATTTACCGAATAATTTTGGTATAAAAGCCGGATTAAGGGTGTTTAGGCCCTCTTTTTCAAAGGGGGAAGTAAACCTTTACGGACAATGTGGCGGCGCCCGTATTAAAATGCAAATAATAAGTTTATTATGGAGTATTTTACAGCGCCATGAACTATGCCGTACAGGTTAATACGAGTCCCTATTACTCCAATGCCGGTCTGGACGCTTATTTGTTTAGTCAGGCCGCTATTGCTGCCGGTCATCAAATTATAAGGGTGTTTTTTTATAAAGATGGTATTTACCACGCCTTACGTTATGCAAGCCCGCCTGAGGATGAAATTCCGCTTACCCGGAAATGGTCCCTTTTGGCTGAACAACACAGTATTGATTTGGTGGTTTGTATTTCTGCCGCGCAACGCCGCGGCTTGTTATGTGCGGACGAAGCGAAACGCCAAGGTAAATCGGATGATGATGTTGCCGGCGGCTTTCGTATAGGCGGTTTGGGGCAGTGGCTGGAAGCCACCAGGCTGGCGGACCGCTGCTTGGTTTTCGCCTAACGCCACTATGAAAAATTATCTATTTGTCCAGCGGCGTGGGCCAAATATCGGCAACCATTTGCAGGAAGCTCTAGATATAATCTTGACCACGGCGGCTTTTGATCAGTCGGTCAGCTTGTTGTTTATGGATGACGGCGTGTTGCAGTTGCGGCGAGGGCAAAATCCGCAAGCCTTGTCCTTAAAAGATACAGTGGCAATTTTTAGCGCATTGGAAGTCTACGATGTCCGAGAATTATATGTTGAGAATGAGTCCTTAAGCGCTAGAGGCCTGAATAAAGATGACTTGCTGTTGCCGGTGCAATTGCTCGACCGAAGTGAAATTAACGCGCTAATGTCGCGCTATGCGGTGATAGTGCCGGATTAATATGACTGTTTCAAGCGGTTGCGCTACACTATGGCCTTTATGTGTTTTTTGTCTGGGGGCTAACCGTTCGCCCTCGGCAATTGCTCCATGCATTGCTCTACCTCCTGCATGATGCACATCGTTGTGGTGAATGCGGATATTGCAGGTGCAAATGTTCGTCCATGGGGTCGTGAGCATATAGGAAGATGAGCGGTTAAGCCGCTCTTGGTTCGACAAGCTCGCCACGAACGGTTAAACTAAACTGGTTAATCATTAGAGTTGTTAGGAATATTGCGCATGGCGGAAGAGATTGAAGAGAAAAGACGATATTTTCGGGTCAATGACACTATCAACTTGATTCATAGACTTATTGATGAAGATAGCCTGGAAAGATTGAGCCATATTTCCAATGATGTGCTGAGTAACTGCTCGTTGAAGACGGCGCTTGATGTATTGGCGCAGGATGCGCGCTCCTTGATGGCTCGCCTGGAAAGACGCGATCCGGAAATGTGCGAATATCTACGCCTTTTGGATACAAAAATCAATCTGATTGCCCAGACCATTACCGCAGACAGTGGGGATTTTAGCGAGCAGGATAGCCGAGACGTCGTGCTCAGCGCCACCGGACTGGCGTTCTATAATGAAACGCCGATTAAAGACGGCCAACTGATTGAGCTGAGAATGTTGCTGACGTCTTGTATGGCGGTCATCATCGCTTACGCGCGGGTGGTGCAATGCCGGCATAATCCCGAGAAAAACCTTAATCAACCGTTTGAAATTTGCGTTGAATACGCCAATCTCAAAGAGGATGATCGGGAGTTGTTGATAAAGCATGTGGTCAAAAAACAATTACAGCAATTACGCGATAAATATGAGCAATAATGTTTCCAAATGCTTATTTCGGAAACCTTGAGGCAATTAGTCAGCTTATTGGCGGATGGGCGATTTCATTCCGGCACGGAATTAGCCTCGGCGCTGAGGCTTAGTCGTTCAGCCATCTGGAAACAATTGCAAGGCTTGCACGAATTAGGTCTTGAATTCACGGCTGTATCCGGAAAAGGCTATAAATTGCAACAGCCCCTGCAATTGTTGGAAAAAGCGCAAATTTCCACCCATCTGAGTGCACAGGCTTTAGAATTGCTGCGTTGTCTGGAAATTCATGATGTGATTGCTTCCACCAATAGTTATTTGTTTGAACTTGCCGCTCAGGGCGGTGAAAGCGGACAGGTGTGTCTTGCCGAATATCAATCCGCGGGCAAGGGTAGGCGCGGTCGGGTTTGGGTGTCTCCTTACGGGCATAATATCTACTTATCTATCCTCTGGCGTTATCAGGACGGCCCCGCGGCTTTAGCCGGCTTGAGTCTGGCCTTGGGAGTTGCGGTGATTCGCGCGCTGCATACCTTGGGATTAAGCGAAGTCGGCTTGAAATGGCCGAATGATATTTATTGGCGGCAGCGTAAACTGGCGGGAATATTGGTGGAAGTCAGCGGCGAAAATGGCGGTCCCTGCCATGCAATTGTAGGTCTTGGGGTTAATTTTTATTTATCGCCGCAACAAGCAGCAGCGATAGATCAGCCCTGGGTGGATATCAGCAGCGCTTTGGGCGCCGGCGCCTATGTGCGGCGTAATGAATGCATCGGGCTATTGCTTAACGAACTGTTGCCTATCATTGCCGATTTTCGCGCCGGCTGCATCCAAAAATATGTTACAGAATGGCAGAGTTATGATTGCATGCTAGGTAAGACTGTGGATGTGTTCATAGGCGCTTACAAGCAAACCGGCGTGGTCACCGGCATAGATGCAGCGGGCTTGTTATTATTGCAAATGCCTGATGGACAAGTACTGAGCTTTGCTTCCGGTGAAGTGAGTTTAAGTTCGGTATGAAGCTGTTAGTTGACATCGGCAATTCGCGTCTAAAATGGGCGCAAGCGCAAGAGGGGGTTTTTATGCCTGGAACCGCCATAGATTATCGGCAGGCCTGTGTTGAACAAGAGTTGCGGTCGCTTTGGTCTAATTTACCGCCCCCCGGAATTGTGGCGTTGGCTTCAGTCGCTGATGTGTCCGTCAGAGATGCTGTCTTCGCGATTGCTGTAAATTTATGGCCTAAGGTTGAGCTGGTTGAGCCTAAGGTTAGCGAGTCTGCTTTTGGCGTTAGCAATGCTTATCAGCAACCGGAAAAGCTCGGCATTGATCGTTGGCTGGCTTTGCTTGCTGCGCATCATTATTACCCAGGTGGGAGTTGTATAGTCGATTGCGGCACGGCAATTACAGTCGATGTGCTTGCGGCAGAGGGGCGGCATCTGGGCGGCTTGATTTGTCCCGGTTTAACGATCATGAAAAAATCTTTGAACGCCGGAACGGCGGCATTACCTTTTACCGAGCGACGGCATACCACGGGTTTAGCTATAACGACTGCCGATGCTATCGATAGCGGCGTGCTTATGGCTGCGGCCGGTTTAATTGCAGCGGCAAAGCAGCAATTTGCCGGACTATGCCGCTTGCTGCTTTGCGGCGGCGATGCGGAGTTTATCGCAGAAGCTTTATCACAGCCTTGCATTATTGATCCGGACTTGGTATTAAGAGGTTTGAGTTTATTTTGCACCTCTAACCATATCGCATGAAATTTTGGGTACTCATTGTTTGCGTTCTTAATGTCCTGTTTTTTTTCTGGGAGTTACACAATGGCGCATTCACGTCGCAGCCGCAGCAGCAGGCTAGTCTGCCGACTATTCTATTAGCGGAAGAGGCTGAGCGTGCGCAGCGGGGTGTTCAGATTTCGGCTTATATAGACAAAGAAGCCCAGTTAATAGAGGGTCAGCAAGTCGGGTCGGCAGTGGCGCAGTTGGTAGCGCAAACCGAGCTGGATAAATCGAAACCGAACGCTTTAGCATCAGAAGTGCAAATCTGTTATGAATTTGGGCCCTTTCCCAGCCGTAAAGCCGCAAATGCATGGCTGGCGGAGCAAGGTGTTTCCGGAAAGCTGTTTTACAAGCCGGAATTAGTGCCGTCGACTTATTTGGTTTATGCGCCTTTGGAAACAGATCCACAAGCAAGACGGATTTTCAAACAGATGTTAATTGATAAGGGCGTTACGGATTTCTTTATTTTTGCTAATGGCGAGCTAAAAGGTCAGATGTCCTTTGGGGTGTTTAACGATATGCCGCATGCTAGCCGTCATCAACAACAGTTAGCGGAACAAGGGATACAGGTACTGATTAAGGAGCGCTATATAAGCCAGTCTAGTTTATTTGTGAGTTTCAGCAGCAGCCGGCAGGCCGGGAATAAAGTTGCAACTGGGGTGCTTGAGGTTGCCTGCAAGGATTAGTTTTTCTCCCACAGCAGTAAGAGCCTCCCCACCTCCCAATAGCCTCAAACGCCTAGTTTTTAATGTCAAAAAAGCCCGATTTTCAGCGTGCCGGAGATACCCCGCAGTTACCGACCAGCACTTTTAAGTTTATTCTCTATTGCATGGCGTATTTTCGCGGCATGATGCTATTGATGTTGCTGTTGGAAACCGGGCAGGCGGCAGGTAATATACTGGCGCCATACGCAATTAAAATGCTTATGGAAGGCGTGGCGCACTCAGCAGGCGGCCCAGTATTGGAAACCTTGCGCCAACCCTTGCTGTTGTTGGCCGGCATCGTGCTGGCCGAAATCCTGTTCAGCCGCGCCAGCGGCGCGGTGCTGATCATCATAGGGCCGCGTTTGCGGCAACGCACGACGCGCAACTTGTTCGCCTATCTGCAATACCATTCCGTGCGTTATTTCGGTAATCACTTTGCCGGTGGGCTCGCGCACCGCATCACTGAAACGGCTACCAGCGTTAATCACACTGTGTGGTCGGTGCTGTGCGATTTTTGGCCGATCATGGTGGCCTTTGCGGTATCAATTACTTTACTGTTGGGTGTGCATCAGGGCTTGGGCTTATTCGTCGCCTGCTGGGTGTTGATGTATATCGCCAGTTCGTTTTGGCTGGCAACTCGCTGCCAGCCTTACGCCAAAAACTTTGCCGCTACCCGCAGCATGGTGAACGGCAAAATAGTCGATGCGGTGACCAATATTTTGAACGCCAAATTATTCGCCCGGCTGAGTTACGAACGCCAGTATCTTGAGGGGTATCTGGAAACCGAGTTGCAAGCCGCCCGCCGTACTTTTTGGTATATGGAGCGGGTACGCTGGTTTCAATTCATTTCTGCCGCCGCATTAAAGTTAGGCACTGTGTATTACGCCTTAACCCTCTGGGACAGCGGACTGATCAGCGTTGGCGATTTCACCATGAGTATCGGTTTGGCGCTGTTGATTATCAGTGACGCCCGCAACCTGACCCGGCGCTTTTTGGAGTTTTTTGAATATGTCGGCAATGTCGCCAATGGTGTGGAAACTATTGTACGTCCGCATGAAATTATAGACCGGCCTGACGCCAAAGCATTGCAAATTAGCCAGGGCCGGATCGTGTTTGATAAGGTGAAATTCGCCTACGAACCGGATAGTGAAGTGTTCGACGGTTTGAGTGTGGTGATAGAACCGGGGCAAAGAGTTGGCCTGGTAGGTTTTTCCGGTTCGGGTAAATCTACTTTTGTCAGTTTAATTTTGCGAAATTTTGAGCCGCAAGCCGGCAGAATCTCGATTGACGGTGTCGATATTGCCGGCGTCACGCTGGATTCCTTGCATGCCCAAGTGAGTTTGATCCCGCAAGACCCTAGCCTGTTTCACCGCAGTTTGTTGGAGAATATCGGCTACGGGAAATTGGGTGCGGAGACGGACGAGATTATTGCTGCGGCGAAAATGGCGCATGCCGATGATTTTATTCAGGCGACCGATGCGGGTTATGAGGCCTTGGTGGGCGAGCGCGGCGTCAAGTTGTCAGGTGGTCAGCGGCAACGGATCGCTATTGCCAGGGTGATGCTGAAAGATGCGCCGATTCTGATTTTGGATGAGGCGACTTCCAGCCTGGATTCGATCACGGAAAAAACCATCCAGGAAAACCTGGATCGGGCTATGGGGCGGAAAACCGTCATCGCCATTGCCCATCGTCTTTCGACTATCGCGCATCTGGACCGGATTCTGGTGTTTGATAAGGGACGCATCGTTGAGGATGGCAGTCACGAGGATTTATTGCTGCGGCAGGGTTTTTATTATCGGCTTTGGTCTATGCAGGCTGGGGGATTTTTGCCGGAGCAGGTGGAGGCTGGTGAGAGTTGATCGTTACTAAAAAACCGTTGCTGTAATTAAATTTGCCGATAACCGACGATTTTGGAATCGGTAAGGGTTTTCAGAGGGCGCGGCGAGTACGTCCGTGTAGGCTAAAGTCGGCATCCATGCCTCCTACCCCTCTGAAAACCCTCACCGATCCCAAAATCTCAGGACTTAGCCTTCGAGCGGGAACAATAAGGCTGTCGATAATTAAAAAATGGGTTTTCAATTTTTACTTTGTTTCTGTAAACAGTATTTCAAATAATGCTATTTTCAGCAGGGAAAATAATATGCAATCTACAATAGAGTTGCCGGATGAGCTAGGCCAGCCTAATTTATGCGCACGAGCAGTAACGGCGGAAATAAAGTCTTTACGAGCTTGTGGGGCGTAGGCTTTGAGCTTGGCTTTGTTGATCCGTGAGTTTTAGATAAAGGGTTTAACGATGAGAAGACCTTCAATCTGTTGTTGATTCTGCATATCTTCTGAAATCAGCGTATCGCAATTCGCTTCTATTGCAGCTGCAAGCACTAGACTGTCCCAATAGGATAAAGCGAATAAGCCACGTAAGTTTAAGGATTTCAAATGCCATTCAGAGGAAGGAATATACAATCTGCAATTGGCTAATAATTGGGTAAACATTGGTCGCAAGTCTTTGTCTGTCCAGGCGTGTTTGCGCCTTAATGCAAAACCTAATTCATTAATGATCTGCGGTGTAAGCGTGATGTTTCCGGCGTTTTCAATACTACGCTGTGCAAGCTGATGCTTGTTTGCATCAGCTTGTTTTGGAGCGCTCAGTGCATAAACCCAGATATTGGTATCAACGCAAACGGTCGGCATACAGTTCTTCCCGAGCACAAGGCGTTGGTTCATCAACTAAACGGCTATGTTGCTTGAAAAAGCTTTGCCAAGTAGCGGGATTCTCTTCTGTTATAGCGGGTTCCTCATCCAAAGGCCAGAGGATGACTTCAACCTTGCGATGTTGCAAGGCTCTAGGAACCGGTATAAATGCCGGCGCGTCGGTATAAACCATTCTTTCCGGGGTCATAGCAAATTCTCCACTTAGTCGTTTCTCAAGCTGTATTCTATCTTATTATCAATACGAGCTTTTTTACCTTCTTGCAATGCCCCTAATAAAGCCTGTTGTTAAGCATGACGGCTAAGCTGTTTGATCTGATTGTATTCATCTGCCAAAAAGTTCTCGCAGGATAGTCTTCTATACTGGCAGGCTTTTGGCAGCCGGTGTTCCAAGCCGAGGACGCCGTAAATACGTCCGTGTTGACGCCAGCATCCATGCTGGCGACACCTCAGCTTGAAACATCGGCTGCCAATATCCATACTTGTCGATTATTTAAGGTTAGGTGAGCGAGAACTTTTGGGAAGATTAATACTTTTGGCAGTGGATTCTATTCATCAAAAATATCAGAAAACTGGTTGGCGTCTATGGCCCGATCAAACCAACGTTCAATATCTTGTAGCGTCGCATTGGCGATTTTGGCGGTAATATTTGTAGGGATGTCGCCGAAGCGCTTAGTCAGTAATTTCTGTAAAAGTAGTGACTCCCCTTCATGAGCGCCTTCAGCTTTACCCTCGACTTTGCCTTTCTCTTGATAAGCATGAGCCCATGCTTCAACCGTATCTGCTAACATAACTTTAAGCTCCAATAAATCATGTACTTCAGGGAGTACGATACTGTATTCTGCCGTGCGCATCAATGCCTTACTAATCCAGTGCGCAAATGTGCGGCGTAAATCCGGTCTATCAGCCAGTCCATTAAATTTGCTATTAACGACTGCATCTTTTGTTGCATAATGTAACCTTGATGGTTACAATTAAATGTATGATTAAAAGCTTCATGCACAAAGGGCTGGAAAAATTTTATACCACTGGCAGCCAAGCAGGGATTCAAGCAATGCACGCCAAACGATTGCGTTTGATATTGGCACTACTGAACGATGCAAAACAAATGGCCGATCTTAATGCACCTGCTTTGAAATTGCATGGCTTAAAAGGCGACCGAACCGGATTTTGGGCCGTTACTGTGCAAGCAAATTGGCGTGTAACTTTTCGTTTTGAGGATGGCGACGTTTATGTTGTCGATTACCTGGATTACCATTAAGGAGGCGCTAAATTATGCGCATGTTTAACCCACCGCACCCTGGCGAAATTTTAGCCGATTTGTGGCTTGTGCCTATGGCATTGAGTCTAACCCGAACTGCTCAGCTATTGAATGTCTCGCGCAAAGCTGTTTCCCAATTGGTGAACGGCAAAACCGGCGTCAGCCCGGAAATGGCTGTGCGCTTGGAAATAGCGTTCGGAAAAAGCGCGGAGTCCTGGCTGGCTTCCCAAGCCGCTTACGATGTGTGGCAACTGGATGCTAAGCGTGATAGTTTGGGTGTTAAGCATCACGCCCAAGCCGTTTGATTTGATATTCAACCGAGGAAGAGTACAGCACAGCTTCTTGCTAAGCCACTGATTGCTATATGAAACGGGGTCGACTTATTAAATGAACCTGACCCCTTTTTATAAGAAACTGGATTGGATTATTAACTAACCTGACCCCTTTACTAATCGCGCATTTGGATCGGATTTTGGTGTTCGATAAAGGGTGCATCGTCGAGGATGGCAGTCACGAGGATTTATTGCAACGCCAGGGTTTTTATTTTCGGCTTTGGTCTATGCAGGCTGGGGGGTTTTTGCCGGAGCAGGTGGAGGCTGGTTAGAGTTGATCGTTACTAAAAAACCGTTGCTGTAATTAAATTTGCCGATAACCGACGATTTTGGAATCGGTGAGGGTTTTCAGAGGGCGCGGCGAGTACGTCCGTGTAGGCTAAAGTCGGCATCCATGCCTCCTACCCCTCTGAAAACCCTCACCGATCCCAAAATCTCAGGACTAAGCCTTCGAGCGAGAACATTAAGGCTGTCGATAATTAAAAAATGGGTTATCGATTTTTACGTAGTTTCTGTTTACAGTTTTTTGTAAAATGATGCAATTTTCAGCAGGGAGAATAACATGCAATTTGCAATTGAGTTGCCGGACGAGCTAGGCCATCAATTGGTATCAACGCAAACGGTCGGCATACAGTTCTTCCCGAGCACAAGGCGTTGGTTCATCAACTAAACGGCTATGTTGCTTGAAAAAGCTTTGCCAAGTAGCGGGATTCTCTTCTGTTATAGCGGGTTCCTCATCCAAAGGCCAGAGGATGACTTCAACCTTGCGATGTTGCAAGGCTCTAGGAACCGGTATAAATGCCGGCGCGTCGGTATAAACCATTCTTTCCGGGGTCATAGCAAATTCTCCACTTAGTCGTTTCTCAAGCTGTATTCTATCTTATTATCAATACGAGCTTTTTTACCTTCTTGCAATGCTGCTAAAAAAGCCTGTCTTAGCTTACCGAGATAGGCATCCAATTCCGCTTTAGTTTCCAGAAAGTGTTTACTGCTCAGTGCCAGGGCGGGTTAGATGTGCGGCGAATTTTTAGATTTTGGTATGTCCTAATTCCGCACATCGTAACCTGCCAATGCCTATAACAGTTTAACAGTCATTATTGAACAGCTTTAACCCACCGCACTCTGGTGAGATTTTGGCTGATTTGTGGCTTGAGCCTATGGCTTTGAGTTTAACTCGGACAGCTCAGCTATTGAATGTTTCACGCAAAGCTGTTTCTCAGTTGGTCAACGGCAAAACCGGCGTTAGCCCGGAAATGGCTGTGCGCTTGGAAATAGCGTTCGGAAAAAGCGCGGAGTCCTGGCTGGCTTCCCAAGCCGCTTACGATGTATGGCAACTGGATGCTAAGCGGGATAGCTTGGGTGTTAAGCATCACACCCAAGCCGTTTAATTTTATTTTCAAACGGCGAAGAGTACAAAGTACGCCTTGCTGATCCACTGATTGCTTGCGAAACGGGGTTGACTTATTAAGTGAGCCTGACCCTCTTTGTTTGTTGGCCTTAATAAGGAGTTATTCTCTGTTGATGGCTTCAATCACGTTAATAATATCAGAAGCAATGTGGTTTTCAAAGCTGTTACCTTGGAAATTAACAGTACCAGTATTGTAGATATTGGCCACCAACCCATCTGGGAAATCAATTTTCGTTTGTAAAGAAGTTGGATGTGAAAGCGTAGCTTGACGGTGCTTCTTGGTAATAAAATCAAGTAGCATTTCCGTATTGTTACATTTTATTGGCATAATTTATCCTATTTTGGAAGAAATGTAATTGTACTGACCATCAGACTTTCAAGAATATTCTCTTTCGCAAAAACCAGGGAATGACCAAGTTTTAAGCTTAATATCATAATACGTTTTCTGTCTCTGGTTTCATCTTCAGTGTGTACGCTTGTTTGAGATTTGAGAAACCCAGCTTAAGCCAGAAAGAATCCAGATGCTTTCCAATTTAAGTTGTTCTTTATTTAACACATTTTCTTGACTTAAATGCTGGGTTTTATTCTCATTCAACCCAGCCTACACTTTATCAGATGCGCTTATCCTCGGCAAGCTCATCAGGCTAATTTAGCGGCCTCGAAGGCTACCACCTGAGATTTTGGGGTCGGCGAGGGTGTCAGAGGTATAGGAGGCAGGACGCCGACTTAAGCTACAAGGATGTATTCACGCGTCCTCTGACACCCTCGCCGATTCCAAAATCGTGGGCTACCAGTAGCTTAAATGAGGGCGAGTGACTCTTGTATGCTCTGCAAATGAGCCAACTGACACAGAAGCTTAATCACAAATCCGCCACCACCCCCAGCGCCTCCTGAATATTACTCACCGCATGAATCAGCAAGCCCTTAACCCCATCCTTAGGCTTATTGCTTTTCGGAATCACCGCCCGCTTAAACCCATGCTTAGCCGCTTCGTTCAAGCGGGCATGACCATTAGCCACCGGCCGGATTTCGCCATTCAGGCCGATTTCGCCGAAAAATACTGTGTCGTAAGGAATAATGCGGTTGCGTAGACTGGAAACTACGCCGATCAGGATCGCCAAATCGCTGCTGGTTTCGGTGACTTTAATGCCGCCAACCACATTAGCGTAAATTTCATCGTTGCCGGTAAACACCCCGCCGTGGCGAGACAGCACCGCCAACAGCATCGCCAGCCGGTTTTGATCCAGCCCCACCGCCAAGCGCCGTGGGTTGCCGTACTGGCTTTCGGTGACCAAGGCCTGAATTTCCACCAACAAGGGCCGGGTGCCTTCCCATAGCACCGTCACCACGCTGCCCGGCGCGGGTTTTTCGGCGCGGGATAAAAACATCGCCGAAGGATTTTTAACTTCCTTCAAGCCGCTGCTTTCCATCGCGAAAAAGCCCAATTCGCCGACGCTGCCGAAGCGGTTCTTATCGGCACGCAGCACCCGAAAACGCGAATCGTCGGTAGAGGACAATACAATTTGCGCATCGACGATATGGCTCAGCGTCATCGGTCCAGCTAGCGATTGATCTTTGGTGACATGGCCGACCATGAAAAACGACACGCCGGTGCGTTTTGCGTATTGGGTCAGATAACTGGCGGTTTCCCGTACCTGCGACACCGAACCGGGCGCGGAATCGGAATCAGCGGTATACATCACCTGGATGGAATCAATGATGACTACCGAGGGCCGCTCCTGATCCAAAACCTCGCATATACGTTGCACCGAAGTTTCCGCCAGCATTTTGATGCCGGTAGTCTGTAGGCCAAGTCTATGGGCGCGTTCGGCGATTTGCTGCAAAGACTCTTCGCCGGACACATACAATACGGGCAGGTGTTGGCCGATATGACCGATGGCTTGCAATAAGATAGTGCTTTTCCCCGCACCTGGCGCTCCGCCGATCAATACCACGCTGCCGGTGACGAGACCGCCGCCCAGCACACGGTCCAATTCCGATATGCCGGTGGAAATACGTTCCGCCTGGGTCAGGTTGACTTCCGATAACAGGTGCACTTCACTGTGCGCACCGGCGTAGCCGGTATTGTCTCTGCTGGATTTGGAATTCCCCAGCCGCAATTCTTTAATGGTGTTCCAAGCGCCGCATTGCTTGCATTGCCCGGACCAGCCGGGATAATCCGCACCGCAATCGCCACAGACAAAAGCTGATTTAGGTGCTTTAGCCATTTTGATCCGCAAACGCCGGCGGTGCTTGTTCGACTATTTCTACCCGTTGTGTGATGCCGCACAGCAAAGTGTAAGGAATAGTATCGGCATAGCGGGCGATTTCTTCTACCGGTAACGACTCGCCCCACAGTGTCACCGGGTCGCCAGGCCGGGCATGGGGCTGGGCGTTTAAATCCACCGTGATCATGTCCATAGACACTCTGCCCAACAGCGCAGCACGTTGGCCATTGACCAGCACCGGCGCACCGGTTTTCGTGTGCCGATGATAGCCGTCGCCATAGCCGATAGAAATCACGCCTAAGCGGGTAGGGGTTTGGCATTGCCAAGTGCCGCCGTAGCCCACGGCTTCGCCGGCGGCGACATTTTTTACGGCAATCAGCCTTGAATGCAGACTCATCACCGGTTTTAAGCCGAAGTCGCCGCCGGTTTTACCGGCAAATGGCGAACAGCCATACAGCATCAGTCCCGGTCTAACCCAGTCACTGACTACGTTCGTCCAGCCGATAATGCCGGCGGAATTGGCGACGCTGCTCTCGCCGGGAAAGCCTTGAATTGCCTGACTAAACAATTCAACTTGGCGGCGGGTCTTGTCATCCAGCAGATCATCGGCATTGGCAAAATGCGTGACCAGATTAATTGGCTGCTTGACCTGGGGGCAGGCTAATAAAGCCTGATAGGCAGCCTGAAAATCTGCGCCTTTGAAACCGAGGCGGTTCATGCCGGTATCCATCTTTAACCAAACCGATAAACTGGCGGCTTGCGAGCTGTGTTGCTGCAACATACTGATTTGCTCCGGGTTGTGTATTACCGTCGCCAGTTCATGTTTAATCAATAAGGCTAATTCTTCAGCGCAGACGAAACCCTGCAACACGGTTATGGCTTGCCGAAAGCCGGCAGCGCGCAGCTTTACGCCTTCGTCGACTCGCGCCACGGCGAAACCGTCGGCTACCGCCAAGGCTGTAGCCATGCGCGTCATGCCGTGACCGTAGCCATTGGCTTTAATCACCGCCATGATTTTATTGTCCGGCGCCAGGCGTTTCACCTGCGCTAGATTATGCTGGGCGGCGTCCAGGTCCAAATGCACATAGGCGGCGGGCGTCATTCGTAATCCTCGCCGCTATAAGTGCCGGCAAAATTCTCGAAGCGGGTATATTGGCCGAGAAAGGTCAAGCGGGTGGTGCCGAGCGGGCCGTTCCGCTGTTTGCCGATGATAATTTCCGCGATGCCCTTATCCGGGCTATCCTCGTTATACACTTCGTCGCGGTAGACGAAAATAATCAAGTCGGCGTCCTGCTCAATAGCGCCGGATTCGCGCAAGTCCGACATCACCGGTCTTTTGTTTGGACGTTGTTCCAGGTTGCGGTTCAACTGCGACAACGCAATCACCGGCACGTTCAATTCCTTGGCTAGGGCTTTTAGCCCTCTAGATATGTCAGAAATCTGTTGCACACGGTTTTCACCGCTGGCGGGTGACTGCATCAATTGCAGATAATCCAGCACGATCAAGCCGAGTTGACCGTGCTCACGCGTCAAACGCCGGGCGCGGGAACGCACTTCGGTAGGCGTGAGGGCAGGGGTGTCGTCTATGAATAATTTGGTCTCCGCCAGCATATTGATCGCTGAGGTAAGACGCGGCCAGTCGTCATCGTCCAACTTGCCGGTGCGCACCTTGTGCTGGTCGATGCGACCCAGCGAGGACATCATCCGCATGGCCAAAGATTCGCCCGGCATTTCCATACTGAACACTGCTACCGGCATGCCGCTTTTCAGTGCAACGTTTTCGGCCATATTCATGGCGATAGTGGTTTTGCCCATCGAAGGCCGGCCGGCGACAATAATTAAATCCGAGGGTTGCAGGCCGGAGGTTTTTTCGTCCAGATCGGTAAAGCCGGTGCTGGCGCCGGTGATATTGCCGTCTTGTCCATAAAGGGTTTCAATTTTATCGACGGCTTTCGCCAGCAGCGATTTAATCGACGCAAAGCCGCCCTGACCACGCTGGCGTTGCTCGGCGATTTCGAACACCCGGCGTTCGGCGTTTTCCAGTAATTCCGCGGTTTCCCGGCCTTCGGGGTTGTAGGCGGAGTCGGAAATATCGGTGCCGACATGGATAAGTTGCCGCAACACCGAACGGTCGCGGACGATATTTGCATACGCGACAATGTTGGCGGCGCTGGGTGTATCTTTTAGCAAAGTGCCGAGATAAGTCAAGCCGCCGACGTCCTGCAGTTCCCCGGTCGATTCCAGCGCTTCCGAAACGGTGATAACGTCAAACGGATCCTGTTTTTCCGCCAGTTGTGCTATAGAGCGGAAAATTAGTCTATGGTCGCGGCGATAAAAATCGTTTTCCAGCACCTTATCAGCAACCGAATCCCAGGTTTGGTTATCCAGCATCAGGCCGCCCAACACCGATTGCTCGGCTTGTATGGAATGCGGTGGGATTTTAAGCGATTCGACGGCGTGGTCGGGGCTGAAATAAAAGTCTTCGGACATTAGGGATGGAGCGGCGGTGGCAACAAAGTCGTTATTATACTTGTGATGAGGGATGGGTGTGGACTTGTCGGTCAATCAAAATTAGTAGGCTATCATCTTTCTGTGATCACCATTTTGGCTCTTTATTGCTGGTCTATAAGCAAAATCAGATTATAATGGCCATTTTGCAAAATATGCCATAAACAAATTTTTGTCATGAATATATTATCTACCAGATTATCAGGAGGCGGGCGTATTGTCTTACCAGTCCAAATGCGCGCCGATTTGGGAATTAAAGAGGGAGATGAACTGCTGTTAACTACCGTCAACGGCGAAATACATATCACACCCAAAGCCGTAGCGCTAAAAAATGCGCTGGAACTGGCGCGGAATTATGTATCCGCAACGCCAAGCTTAAGCAATGCTCTCATCGCGGAACGTCGTTCGGAAGCCGGCAATGAGTAACATAACAGTGCTGGATGCTTCGGCATTATTGGCGTTAATCCAAAATGAAACCGGGGCGGAATTGGTTAGCGAAACGATTAGCCATGCAAAAACCATCATCTCGTCGGTCAATCTCAGTGAAGTGATCGCAAAATTAGCGGAGAGCGGTATGCCGGAAGCCGCGATTCGTGACTTTCAAAAGCAATTGCCGGTTGATGTGATTGATTTTAAGCAAGCCATGGCTTTAGAAGCAGGTTTATTAAGGCCGTCGACTCGCCAGTTAGGCTTGTCCCTCGGTGATAGGGCTTGTCTTGCCACTGCCAAAATAATGGGTAATTTAGCGATACTGACGGCTGATAAATCTTGGGCTAAATTGGAGAAGGATTTTAAAATTACCGTGTTACGTGACTAAACAAGGGGAATGAAAAAATGGTTCTGACCCTTTGGCCCCGAATCTACGCGCTACGTAAAGACTGACCAGGTTTTTTAAAAAAATGTCCAGATAATTAGGCAAAAAGCAGGATTTGGTACCTTTTTTAACTGTAATTTTTATATAAAATTCTACAGCCCGTTGAAAAAAATAAAGGAGCGATGTTGTAATGTTGGAACTTGTACAAAAACTCACATCCTCCGATGTACCGTCAGCTCAAGCCGAAGACATTGTTCGAACTATATCGGAGGCGCAAGATCGGCTGTTTACTCGCGACTATCTGGATCTAAAATTCCAAAAGCAGTTTGCGCCTGTGAAGATAGACTTAGCGGTTTTCAAGTGGATGATGGGCTTATTGCTGGCAAGCACCATTTCATTGGTGCTTAAGGCATACTTCTAAATCCTATCTCCGCCTTATCGCGTTTCACGTATAATTTGCCGATTAAATTCCGGTACTATGCAACCTTTCTTATATGTAGTGCTATCTTTCAAAAATCAAATTTTCGGAGTTTTAATATGTCCGTTGCGTTCAATCGGGCCATAGCCAGCATAAAAGAGCTTTCCGCGAATGAAAGAGCCTTAGTAGCTCATTGTCTAATCGCTTCTTTGGAAGTCCAGCAGGATCAAGGTGTAGACGATGAGTGGGCGGAATTGGCAGCAACGCGTTATTTGGAGCTTGAAGCTGGCGCGGTAAAAGGTTTGTCTTGGGATGAGCTTAAAAAAAGAGTGACCGGCTGAAATGGCGGGGATACTTTTTCATCCCGATGTGTTTTTAGAAGTGAAGGAAGCCTACGATTGGTATGAAAATCAAGCTTACGGCTTGGGCGATGATTTTATGCAGGAGTTGCAAGCAGCGTATCAATCTATATTGGAATTACCTGGGACTTGGCCTAGGTTTAAAATGGATTATCGGCGGTTTGTCTTAAGTAAATTTCCTTTTTCTGTAATTTATCGAGACAATAAAGAGATAATTTTTGTTGTAGCTGTCATGCACAATAGCCGAAAGCCTGGTTATTGGAAAATTCGAAAATAAAAAAGACTAGTCAGTGCGTAAATTGGGTTGCGTTCTTTGCGATCCAGCAAAGTTTTGATCACAAAACGCGATAAGGTGGACATAGGGCGTCAATAGGCGAAGACGTATCGAAGATGGCCTTCGAGCATTCGGGGCATTACGCTAAAGCTAATGCGCCCTATAGCGTTGACCCTATTATTCTCTTGCATATTAGCTTCGATTGTTGGGCTTCCTATCGTCAGCCCAACCTACAAGCTTAGACCTATTTTGTGAATGGTGGATTATATTCACAAACAACGTCACCAAGCTTTCCATTGCATGACATAAATAACCTGTCGTCATGAAAAAAATCACAATTTGTAAAAAATAAATAATTTTTACATTTACGATTTGGTTTATTATTAATTGATTCTAAAATGTAGTCTTGAAAATAAGATGTCTCAACATTTTTAAGCAATTCTCCAAACGTGCCTAATGAAGATCCATCTATCGCGTTTATTGCTGCTGAAGTTTCATTAAATATCCATGAATCATTATGTTCTACTTCTTCTTCTAAAAAAAGACTTTCTGCATATTCTTCCATAGACATTTTGTAATCAATTCCACTGTATTTGGCTAACTTTAGCTTTTTTTCCAGTGTGCTTTTTACTTTTGCTCTAGCTGCCCTTACAATATCGGCTTCATCCGGGTTAGAGTTGCATAGCAAGATACCAGAAAACATTATTAATATAGAAATTATTACAAAAATTCTGCTTTTGTTTTGCTGATTAATGTTCAAATTATCCATAATTCTTTATAAATCAATAATTAAAATTTATTTCATTAAGATGTTGTTGTAAACTAGATTTTTGGTCGAAATTATTCTATAAAAAAGAAAGGGTTAAACCAGCCTCTAAATATAGGCAACCCAAGCTTTGGCGTCCGGGGGCTCTGGCAGAGGTGTTTCCAGCATGGATGCTGGAACCTAGCGTACATGGACGTATTTTCGGCAATTGCTCTATCTCCTGCATCCATGCAGTCGACAGCGGCCTCTGCCAGAGCCTCCGGACGCCAAAGCTGGCAACGTAGCCTATATACTACTATATCCATAAAAAAATCCAAAAAAAAGCCACCCGAAGGTGGCTTTATCATATCGCTTAAGGAGGAAATCCTTAGTCGATTTCTTTCATGCTCAAGCGTACCCGCCCTTGACGGTCGATTTCCAGCACTTTAACCTTAACCACATCGCCTTCGGACAATTTGTCGCTGACTTTCTCAACCCGTTCGTCGGAAATTTGTGAAATGTGCACCAAGCCGTCCTTGCCAGGCAGAATGGTGACGAAAGCGCCGAAGTCCATCAAGCGGACTACTTTGCCTTCATAGGTTCTGCCCACTTCAACTTCAGCGGTGATTTCCTCGATAATGCGACGGGCTTCTTCGCCGGCGGCTCTATCAACGGAAGCAATGCTCACGGTGCCATCGTCGGTAAGATCAACGCTGGCGCCGGTTTGCTCGGTTATGCTACGTATGGTGACGCCGCCTTTGCCGATAACTTCGCGGATTTTACTCGGATCAATTTTAAAGGTGATGATGCGCGGTGCATAATCTGACATCTGTTCACGAGTAGCGGAAAGTGCCTTATTCATTTCGCCCAAGATATGTAAACGGCCTTGCTTAGCCTGTTCCAGCGCGACTTGCATAATTTCGGCAGTGATGCCGTCGATTTTGATGTCCATTTGCAGCGCTGTTACACCTGCTTCGGAACCAGCCACTTTGAAATCCATATCGCCCAGATGATCTTCATCACCTAGAATATCGGATAAGACTGCGAATTGGTCGCCTTCTTTAATCAGACCCATCGCAATACCAGCCACAGGGGATTTGATCGGTACGCCGGCATCCATCAGCGCCAAACTGCTACCGCAGACTGTCGCCATAGAACTGGAACCGTTGGATTCGGTAATTTCCGAAACCACACGGATAACATAAGGGAATTCCGCCATATTCGGCAATACAGCCAATACGCCGCGTTTCGCCAAGCGACCGTGACCAATTTCCCGACGTTTTGGTGAGCCGACAAAACCGGTTTCGCCCACGCTGTAAGGCGGGAAATTGTAATGCAGCATGAACGGGTCTTTATACTCGCCAGCCAAGGCGTCAATGACTTGCGCATCGCGGTCGGTACCCAGCGTGGCAACTACCAAAGCTTGGGTTTCGCCACGGGTAAACAGTGCTGAACCGTGCGTTCTCGGCAGTACGCCGGTTTTGATGCTGATCGGTCTGACGGTGCTTAAGTCGCGGCCATCGATACGCACCCGGTCATTAAGAATCGCGCCACGCACTACAGCGTATTCCAGATGTTCAATGGCGTCGCGGATGTCTTTTTCGGTATATATGCCGTCAACGGTTAATTTTGCAACGACTTCGCTTCTAATGGCGCTGAGTTGGTCTTGGCGGATCAGTTTTTCCGCAACTTGATAAGCAGCTTTGATGCTTTGTTCTGCGGCAGCTGCGACAGCCGCTTTCAAGTCTGCATTGGCGTCAACCGGAGTCCAGTTCATGGCCGGTGTCGCTACTTCGGCGGCAAACTCATTGATTGCCTTAATGGCGACCTGCATTTGTTCGTGACCGAACAAGACAGCGCCCAACATCACTTCTTCGGAAAGCAGGTCTGCCTCGGATTCCACCATCAAGACCGCTTGTTGCGTGCCGGCGACTACCAGTTGTAGTCGCGACTCTTTCAGAGCAGCTTTAGAGGGGTTTAATAAATAGGCGTCGTCTTTGTAACCGATACAGGCCGCACCGAGCGGGCCATTGAAAGGTAGACCGGATACTGCTAAGGCGGCGGAAGCGCCGATCAATGCCGGGATTTCGGTGTCTACTTCAGGATTGAGCGAAACGACAGTGGCAATGATTTGTACTTCGTTAGTAAAACCTTCGGGGAACAGCGGACGTATCGGTCGGTCGATTAAGCGGGAGATCAGGGTTTCTGTTTCGCTGGGCCGGCCTTCGCGTTTAAAGAAACCGCCCGGAATTTTACCGGCTGCAAAAGCTTTTTCCTGATAATTAACAGTGAGGGGAAAAAAATCGCCGCCGCTGCCTTCTTTTTTGCCGACTACTGTCACCAGCAACGAAGTGCCTTCGACATCGATCATCACGGCGCCATTGGCTTGGCGGGCAATTTCACCGGTTTCTAAAGTGACGAGACGATCGCCGTACTGAAATTGTTTCCTGATAGGAGTCACTATAAGGTTCCTGGGTTATGTTGTATTGAAAATGTTGCCAAAAGCAGAAACGGCGCTTATATGCACCGTTTCTGTCAGGTATTTATTTACGGATACCAAGGCGCTCGATCAGAGTACGATAACGGGCGACGTCAGAGTCTTTCAGGTAATCCAGTAACTTACGGCGCTGATTAACCATGCGCAATAAACCACGACGTGAATGGTTGTCTTTTTTGTGTGCTGCGAAATGCGGCGTCAGTTGGTTGATATTGGCGGTCAATAAAGCCACCTGTACTTCAGTAGAACCGGTATCGGTGTCCGATAAACGGTATTCTTCAACAACTGCTTTTTTTTGTTCTGCGGTTAACGACATTGTTAATCCCTATCCATAAATAGTAAGTAAAAAATAAAAGCCATGCTGATCACGGCCGGTGTAACATGGTTTCCACAATAGGGTGTAGAAAACCGATGATGCTGTCCTGGCATTAATTATCCAGATTAAATAACTTCTTAGGCGCTAGTTTACCATTTAATAGCATTTCCCCCAACCCTAAAAAGGCTTGTAGGCAGTAAATTCTGACTGTGCCTGAAATTGGCGAGCTAGAGGCAATTTGTTGGCCCAGCTTGATTTGCGCCGCTTCGCTAACCGAGAGTCCGATAGCGGGTATATGCGCCAGGGGTTTATCGACAGCCATTAAATGACCGCGTACGGTATCGCTGTTCATGTTCTGTAATTGCTCCAGCGTGCATGCCTGCTCAATCAGAAAAGGTCCGGTTGCAGTTCTGCGCAAGGCTGTGACTGTGCCGCAACTACCCAAGTGCTGACCAATGTCTTCAGCTAAGGAACGGATATACGTACCTTTTGAACAAGTGACATCGAGACTGATGTGTTCCTGGCTAAAATTCAGTACGTTTAGTTCGAATATCCGAATGCGCCGGGCTGGCCGGTCTACGGTTTGACCGGCTCGAGCCAGTTCATAGAGCTTTTTGCCCTGATGCTTCAGCGCTGAATACATCGGCGGTACCTGATCGATTTCCCCGCAATACTGTTGCAAACAGGCTTGCAAATCGGTTGCGTTAAATGCCGGGACCGGCATTTCAGCAATTATTTGGCCTTCACAGTCGCCAGTATCGGTCATCACGCCCAGCTTAATAGTCACCTGATAGCGCTTGTCGTAATCCAGCATCAAGGCCGAAACCTTGGTTGCCTCGCCAAAACACAGAGGCAACAAGCCCGTTGCTAACGGATCAAGGCTGCCGGTATGGCCGGCTTTGTTGGCGTTTAGTAAGCGTCTGACTTCCTGTAACGCCTTGTTAGATGAAACACCCAGGCGCTTATCGAGTAGCAGGATGCCGTGCACATCCTGCCCGGACTTGCGTTTCGCCATTAATCTTCCTGTTCCGGTTTGTGCAGATCCTGCAGCAATTCGGATACACGCATGCCGGTGTCGAAAGAATGGTCGTAGTAGAAATGCAATTCGGAAATATGCCGGAGGCGCATGCGTTTCGCCAGCTCATGCCGGAGAAACGGCGCCATTTCGTTCAAAGCGACCACATTGCCGTGCTTTCCGGCTTCATCGGTATTCAATACAGTGATATAGATTTTCGCCGACGCCAAATCTTTGGTGAGCACCACTTCATTGACGGTGACAAAGCCAATCCGCGGATCGTGCACCTCTCTTTGCAAAATCGCCGCCAGCTCTTTTTGCATCTGCGATGCTACGCGCTGGCTGCGACCAAACTCTTTAGGCATGGTTTATATTTCCCGTTTAACTTCAATACGTTCGAATACCTCAATATGGTCGCCGGGTTGCACATCGTTGTAATTTTTTACGCCGATACCGCATTCCATGCCCATTTTAACTTCATTGACATCGTCTTTAAAGCGGCGCAAGGATTCCAATTGTCCTTCGTATATGACCACGTTGTTGCGTAGCACCCGAATCGGCAGATTGCGTTTGACAAAGCCGTCGATGACCATGCAGCCGGCGATCGCGCCGAATTTTGGGGAACGGAACACATCCCGTACTTCGGCTAAACCGACGATTTTCTCTTGAATCTCCGGCGCCAACATGCCGTTAATGGCGCGTTTGACTTCGTCGATAGCTTCGTAAATGATGCTGTAATAATGCAGGTCGATGTCTTTTTCTTCGATCAATTTTCTGGCTACCGCATCTGCGCGGACATTAAAGCCGATCAAAATAGCGCTGGAGGCTAAGGCCAGATTAGCGTCGCCTTCGTTGATGCCGCCGACGCCGCCAAAGATGCATTTAACCTGCACTTCTTCGGTAGATAAGCTGACCAAAGATTCACGCAAGGCTTCCAAACTGCCTTGGACGTCGGTTTTAATCACTACATTCAAGGTTGACGTCTCGCCGGCGGCCATGCGCTGGAAGACATCGTCCAGTTTTGAGGCTTGTTGCGCCGCATGGCGGTTGGTGCGTTTCCGGTCTTCACGATGGGCAGCAAGTTCTCGGGCAATCCGTTCGTTTTGCACCACCAGAAATTCGTCGCCTGCGTCCGGCGTGCCGGACAAGCCCAGAATTTCCACCGGCGAACTAGGGCCGGCTGATTTGATCGCGTGCGAATTCTCGTCGAACATCGCCCGAATCCGGCCGTATTCATGACCGCATAACACGAATTCGCCTTTGCTCAACGTGCCTTTCTGGATCATCACCGTCGCTACCGCGCCACGGCCTTTGTCGAGACGGGATTCGATACAAATACCAGAAGCGATGCCTTCAGCAGGTGCTTTCAATTCCAGTACTTCCGCTTGCACGATCAGCGCTTCGATCAAGTCGTCTATGCCGATGCCGGTTTTTGCGGATACTTTCAGGAACTGCACATCGCCGCCCCATTCCTCCGGCACCACATTCAAAGTCGCCAATTCCTGCATGACTTTATCCGGGTTGGCCTCGTTTTTGTCGATCTTGTTCAGTGCGACAATAATAGGCACTTTCGCCGCACGGGCGTGCTCGATAGCTTCTTTGGTTTGCGGCATGACGCCGTCATCGGCGGCAACCACCACAATCACGATGTCCGTGACTTCCGCGCCGCGTGCCCGCATGGCGGTAAAGGCGGCATGACCGGGGGTATCTAAAAACGTGACCGCGCCATGATCGGTTTTCACCTGATACGCGCCGATGTGTTGAGTAATGCCTCCGGCTTCGCCTGCTGCGACGCGGGTTTTACGGATATAGTCCAGCAGCGAGGTTTTACCGTGGTCAACGTGACCCATGATGGTGACAATCGGTGCTCTAGGCGCCAGTTTGCGGGTTTCGCCTTCGCTTTGGACTTCGGCCAGGATTTCCTGTTCAAAGTCGTCTTCGCTCTGCATGATCGCCGTATGCCCCATTTCCTCAACCAAAATCACCGCTGTTTCCTGGTCGATGGCTTGATTAATCGTGGACATAATGCCGAGTTTCATCAAATGCTTAATCACTTCGGCCGCCTTAATGCTCATTTTGGCGGCTAAATCAGAAACGATGATGGTCTCAGGAATAGTGACTTCTTTAATGACCGGCACTACCGGTTTTTCGAATTTATGTTTGGATGCGGCGGCGCCGATATCAAACTCAGGTTTTTCCTTGCGCGATTTGCCCTTTTTGCTTTTCCCGCGCCGACTTGGATCGCGGTTATCCATATCCACGTCAGTGTTGGTTGGGCGTACAGGTTTAAATTCCTGCTTTTTCTTGTGCAATGTTTGCTGTTGTTTTGCTTCGGCCTGTTTTTTGACTTTTTCAGCGGTACGTTGCACAGCAGCTTCCAGTCGCTGCTTTTTTTCCACTTCCAACTGGGCGGCTTCGGAAACAGCAATGGCGATAGGTTCAGGTTTAAGCTCAACTTCAGGCTCAATCTCCGGCGTTGTCTCTGCTATAGCTTGAGTTTCACTAACAACTGTCTCGGTTTCAATTTCTACAGGCGCTGTGCTTACTTCGGGTGTAACTTCAACTTCAACTTCAATCACCGGCTCAATCGGGCTGAGCTTAGTGGTTTGCGCCTCATGGAATTTACGTTTTTCTTCCTCGGCAGCGGCTATTTGGCGTTTTTGCTCTTCCAGCGCCAGCCGCGCACGCTCAGCGTCATTCTGCTGATCTTTTACCTGGGTTTCGCTACGTTTGATATAGGTTTTTTGCTTGCGTACTTCAACGCTCACTGTTTTTGAGGCGGCGCCCGGTGGTGATGATTGCCTGAGTTCGGTTTTGGTGCTGCGTTTTAGGGTAATGCGCTTAGGCGCAGCCGTATCCTGTTCATTAATCGATTTGCCGTGGCGTTGACGTAAATGTGCCAACAACTTAACCTTTTCTTCTTCGTTAATGATATCGTCAGGCGCGTCGGCAGTTAAGCCGGCCTCTTTCAATTGCACTAAAAATCGATCAAGAGGGATGCCGACAACTTCCGCTAATTCCTGTACTGTTTTTCCGCTCATAGTATCTCCTGCCTTAGCCCTGTTCCTCAGCGAACCATGATTCGCGGGCTTTCATAATTAGTTTGCCGGCGCGTTCTTCAGTCATGCCGGGAAAGTCGATAATATCATCAATTGCTTGTTCGGCAAGATCGTCTACGCTGGCGATGCCTTTGGCTGCCAGTTCATGGGCGAGTTCTTCATCCATGCCTTCCATTGCCAGTAGTTCCGGGCTGGGAACGGAGGTTTCGATCTTTTCTTCTGAAGCGATAGCTTTAATCAGCAGGGCGTCCTTTGCGCGGCTACGTAAAGCTTCGATCAATTCCAGGTCGAAGCCTTCGATTTCCAGCATTTCTTCAACCGGTATGTAGGCGATCTCCTCAATGTTGTTGAGTCCGACTTCCACTAATACATCGGCAATTTCTTCATCCACATCCAGTAGCTCAATAAATTCTCTTTTGGCTTTGGCGGCAATTTCGTTGTGATTTTTGTCCACCAGCGAAGCATCATGAATATTTAGTTCCCAGCCGGTCAATTCGGTCGCCAAGCGCACATTCTGACCGCCTCGGCCAATGGCTTGCGATAAGCTGTCGGTAGCGACAGCGACATCCATGCTGTGCTTGTCTTCGTCGACCACGATGGATTGAATTTCGGCAGGCGACATGGCGTTAATCACAAACTGCGCTTCATTTGGGTTCCAAAGAATAATGTCTACCCGCTCGCCAGCCAGTTCGTTGGAAATGGCTTGCACGCGTGAGCCGCGCATGCCGACACAGGCGCCGACCGGGTCGAGACGCGGATCGTTGGCTTTGACGGCGATTTTGGCTCTGGAGCCTGGATCGCGGGCGGCGGCTATGATGTCGATCATGCCTTCGCCGACTTCCGGCACTTCCAGCCGAAACAGCGCTATTAATAATTCCGGCGCGGTGCGGCTGACGAAAAGTTGTGGTCCACGCGCTTCCAGGCGGACTGATTTTAAATAGCCGCGTACCCGGTCGCCCATGCGCACCGGCTCTTTCGGTATCATGTCTTCACGGGCGATATACGCCTCGACATGGCCGCCAAGGTCCAGGTAAACGCTGCCCTTTTCCAGGCGCTTGACGATGCCGGTTACCAATTCACCAACCCGATCCTGATAAGCGTCGACGATTTTTTTCCGCTCGGCTTCCCTGACTTTTTGAATGATGACTTGTTTAGCGGTTTGCGCGGCAATCCGGCAAAATTCTACCGATTCAATTTCTTCTTCGACGAAATCGCCCACTTTAATGTTTGGGTCTTCCATTTGCGCAACTTCCAGCAGTACCTGCGAACCCGGAAACTCCACGTCGCCATTGATTTGCGGGTCGGGTTCCACCACTTGCCAACGCCGATAGGTCGTATAGTCGCCGGTATGGCGATTAATGGCGACTCTGGCTTTGATTGGGTTTTCGTAACGTTTTATAGTCGCAGCTTCCAGTGCAGACTCAATGGCCTGAAATATAATTTCTTTGTCTATTTCTTTTTCATTAGCAAAAACGTCTGCTACCAATAGAATTTCTTTATTTGCCATTGCGACCTCCTTTGTTTATTAAGTATTCCGGTATCAAGCGCGCCTTGCTGATGGACTGGAATGGAATTCTAAAAATCTGTTCGTTTTCCTGTAACAGAATATCGTCGCCTTCAACCGCTTGAATACGGCCATTGATTTTTTTGCGCTTATCAATCGGGCTATATAAATTAAGCGCCACCATTTGGCCGGCAAAGCGTGCAAATTGACTGAGTTTAAAAAATGGCCGGTCCTCTCCGGGTGAGGAAATTTCCAGTTGGTAATAGCCTTGAATAGGATCTTCTACATCCAAGACGCCGCTCAACTGATGGCTAACCTTAGTGCAATCATCCACCAGTATGCCGTTCTCGCTATCAATGTAGATACGCAATAAGCCATGTTGTGGGTGCGGGTTGTATTCAATACCCACGCACTCGTAGCCAAGGCCTTCCACAATTGGTTCAATCAGATTCACCAAATGGTCAGGAGCCTGTTTCATTACCGCCTCGCCTAAATTTAACTCAAAAAAAAAGAGCCTCAGGCTCTTCCATAAACATTAACCTTGTGGTTTACTTTTTGTAAGGCCACAAAATAAAAAACCCCATAAAGGGGCTGTTTAAAAACCATGCTAAACATGGTGCCCAGGGGCGGAATCGAACCGTCGACACGAGGATTTTCAGTCCTCTGCTCTACCGACTGAGCTACCTGGGCGTTGTTTAACTTGATACATGGTGCCCAGGGGCGGAATCGAACCGTCGACACGAGGATTTTCAGTCCTCTGCTCTACCGACTGAGCTACCTGGGCGCTAAGAGCCGCTTATTAAACTAAGTTATGGGTGATTAGTCAAGCGTCATCGCGGATTTATTTCGCCTGGCTGGACAGCAGCGCCTATTTTATGCAATTCTTTACGGTCAGACTATCTGTTCGCAAAGCGCATTTGTAGGCCGGAATAAACCGGTTTGCGCGTCAGCAAAAACAGGTGTTTCCGGCAAGCTTTGCCGATTTGCCGGAAACACACGATCATCGCCGGCGCTTGATCGGGCTTATTCCGGCCTACAGGGGCTTACTGATTTGCTGAATTTATAGCAAAAATTTATAAAAACAACGACGGCCTTGACATTAGCGACCACTATGAAACCATTTACCGATATTCGCGCCCTCATCATTGATATGGACGGTGTCCTGTGGCACGGCGAAATTGCCCAGGCCGGACTGATAGAATTTTTCCAAACCATACGCGAATTGAATTTGCCCTTTGTGTTGGCGACCAATAACGCCAGCATGTCTGCCCAACAATATGTGGAAAAGTTCGCGAGAATGGGCGTTGCGGTGGCGTTAACAGAAATTCTGACCTCTGGCATGGCGACGGCGCTGTATCTTTCCCGGCATTACCACCCGGATCAAACCAGAATCTTTGTAATTGGCGGCATAGGTGTGCGCCAACCGCTGCTGGATGTGGGTTTTACTTTGACTGGACTTTACGAAACCGGTCCCGAGCAGCACGCGCATTTGGTGGTCTGTGGTCTGGACCGCGATTTGTCCTGGGATAAGCTGGCGACCGCAACTCTGAACATCCACGCCGGGGCGTATTTCATCGGCACCAATGGCGATATTTCATTGCCGACTGAACATGGCGTTACGCACGGCAACGGCGCCATTTTGGCTGCATTGCAAACCGCTACCGGCGTAACGCCAACTATCATCGGTAAACCCCAGCCTATTATCTATCAACAGGCTATGGCCAAATTAGGTTTGGATATGGATTTTACCGTTGCTATCGGCGACCGCCTGGATACAGATATTCTTGGCGCGGTGCATGCCGGTATTCGCAGCATCATGGTCTTAAGCGGAATCAATTCCGAAGCGGATCTGCAACACGTAGCGTACCGTCCGACCTGGGTGCTGCCGGATATTCGCGATATCACTCGTGTATTACGGGCTCAGGCCTAGGAGAATGTCATGAAAAAATTTATAGATAGCCCGGATACTTTGCTGGAAACCAGTTTGCAAGGCTTTGCCAAAGCCCATGCCGATATTGTGCAATTACATACCCGGCCGAATTTTATCCGGCGCCGGCAAAAAAAAATCGGCAAAGTGGCGATCATTTCCGGCGGCGGTTCCGGACACGAACCTTTACATAGCGGTTTTGTCGGTTTCGGTATGCTGGATGCAGCCTGTCCGGGACAGATCTTTACTTCACCGACGCCTGATCAAATGCTGGCGGCCGCGCAAGCGGTGGATGGCGGCGCCGGGGTGTTGTTTGTCGTCAAGAATTATGCCGGCGATGTGATGAATTTTGAAATGGCGGCGGAAATGCTGGAGTTGCCGAATGCTACGGTGTTGGTGAACGATGACGTTGCGCTGCCGAAAACCCATAGCATAGGCCGGCGCGGGGTAGCCGGGACCTTGATCGTCGAAAAAATCGTCGGCGCGGCGGCGGAGCAGGGCGCCGATTTGCCGGCCTGTCAACTGCTTGGTCAACGGGTTGTTCTGGCAACGGCTTCGATGGGCGTGGCTTTGAGCAGTTGTACCGTGCCGGCTTTAGGACATCCGACTTTCGTTTTGGCTGAGGACGAAATCGAAATGGGGGTAGGCATTCATGGTGAACGCGGGCGCGAAACCGGGAAATTAGTCTCGGCGACGGAAATTATCGGGCAATTGGCCGGGCATATTCAGGACGAGCTGAATCCGCAGCCGGGGCAACGCGTGTTGCTGCATGTCAATGGCTTTGGCGGCACACCGCTGGTGGAACTGCATTTGGTCTATGAACTGGCTAGTCAATATTGGACGCAGCGCGGAGTAATAATCGAGCGCTCTCTGGTTGGCAATTACACTACCTCGTTGGATATGGCGGGGTGTTCGCTGACCTTGACATTGCTGGATGATGAGCTGCTGGGTTTATGGGATGCGCCGGTGAATACGGCGGCTTTGCGGTGGGGGTGTTAGGTTAGGGGGGGCTTGGACTTTTGCAGGTTTTAGCAGTTTGGCTAGCAGTACCTTGTTCCGGTGAGGGCCAGTTGCGGATTCGGCTTTTGACGTCGGAGTTTTCCGGTTGAGGACGCCATCATTCTGATGCTAAAGCTGGCATGCTGGTGGTAACTTTAATGAATGGATTTTAAGAATAAGCAAGAATAAGGGGCAGAGCACAATTTTAAAGTTTATTAAAAGAAACCAACTTCTTTTTGGTGTCGCACAGCAACAATAACCACTGATTGCCCATAAAATCTGTACAAAACCACATAACCGCTATCGCCATACTCAATAAACCATTCCCGATATTCCAGCTCCAAGTCTTCTGCCGGTTTGCCAACTTCTGATTGCTGTTCGAGTATTTTCACTCCTACTCGAATAGCTTTAATGGCGCGTTTGGCGGCGTTTATATTCTTTTCAGCCAAAAACCGGTAAAGACGCTGAATATCTCGAAGTGCAGGAGGCGACCAAATTAAACGTGGCATTCAGGCGGTTCAACGTCTTCACCTGCCTCAAGCTTGGCAAGCCAGGCGTCAGCTTCTGCATGAGTCACATGTAAGCCATTGGCTTGATAATCATTCCAAGCCTTAATGCCGTCTAGGTGGAAAGCTTCGCGTTTTTCCTCGCGCTCAATATATTGACTGATGGCCGTAGTCATAAGCGAATCAGCACTTAAATGCCGTGCATCCGCAAGTCGTTGAATACGCTCGGTCATCATGGGATCTATTTTAACGGCGATAGTACTCACTGTTGTGTTCATAACTGTTTCCAAAGGTAAATTCAACGCAACTGCGCAACCTCATCTGCACTTAAACCCGTTTTAGCCGCTATCGTCTCATCGTCGAGAATATCCAGCAGTTGCTTAGCTACAGATAACACTCCTTCCAGCCTACCTTCTTCCCTACCTATGTCTTTCCCATCATCCAGGGCTTTCAGAATCGAGTTTTTTTGTAACCAAATAAAATCAAAGCGCCGGTGTTGCGCTTCCAACTCTTCATCCGATAAACCCGCCTCGTTGGCAATATCAAACGCATGATGAATATTCGGCTCTTTCGCCAAGCTTTCCGGGATAACTTGTAAGGAACCGGCATTTTTGACAAAATACAGCCAGCGATCTTTGGGGGTTTGTAATTCGGTTTCGCTCAGGTTGAATTTGGGCAATTCGATGAAAATCAGTTCAATATCATCGCTGTATTCCAATAAATACTGTTTCTCAAGGAGTTTGAACCGGCTGGTCAAATCCGGCGTGTCGAACAGTTGAAAATCGGTAAGCGTTAGCGCAATTACCGGATTCAGTAGGTTGAAGTCTTGGCCTTTCTGCAATTGCAGGGAATAGGATTTGGCTGCGTTAAACAGAATGCGTTGCTCAAAGCCTTTGACATTCAGCACCTGCATTTCAATGATCACCTGCTTGCCATTTGCTAAGCGGGCTTTGACATCCACATAGGTGTCTTTCATGCCTTTGATCAAAGGTATCTGGTAAGGATCAACGATAGTCAAATCTTGTATGGCGTGTTCCGGCGGATATTCCAGCAAGGCATTCAAGAAATCGATCAGAATAGCGGTGCTCTGTTCGCTGCCGAAGACTTTTTTAAAGGCAAAATCGGTTTTAACGTCTAGAAAGCGCATATGATTCAGGTGTTAAAATCTGGAATCCACAGTATAAAGGCTTTCAGCGGATAAATGCTCAAGCAGCCCCTGAAAACGCCGTAAAGTTTCATTATCTCCCTGTAAGCTATGCAAACGCCCCAGGGTTTGCCGGACTGCTGGCCAGTGTTGTTGCGCTAAATTTTCATACAGCGCTTGATACTGATCCTGCACCAGAAAATCCCGAAATAGCCGTGCTTCTGGCGTTTGCTTGAAACTTAACGAACGGTCAACCGCCGCAATAGCGATATCCGCTTGCTGGGTGTTCAGCATTTGCAGCGCCAAAGTCAACCAGAGTTTGCTCAATGTCGCGCACTGCAGCGCGCGGCTCAAGTCAGCGCCGCAGCGCGGGCAGAGTGGCGAGGCGCTTAAACGCGCAGTGCAGGCTGGACAACGCTGCATTAGGACTCCAGGTAATAGATAATATCCGCTAATTGCGCCACTGGTTCTTCTAAAGCCTTGTCGTCTCCCTCTGCTATGCCGGTGCTGATGGTTTCGATCAAATTGATCATGTCTTCGCGGTCTTCGGCGGAAACCGTGTCGAATAAGGACTCGGCTTTTTTGATGAGTCTGCGGGCGCTGGCAACTGCTTCGCTTTCCGTCTCGGAACCTGCGTCTTCGGTATCTGTTTGGCCGAACAAGCTATCGATACGCTGTTTGGCGTTGCTCAACGCCTCGGTTTCGAAACGGGAAATCACATTGTTGATCGTGATTGACTTTTCCAGGCCGGAGGCCTTTTCCCGTGCGGAAACATGCAGCATGCCGTTTAAATCTAAATCCAGCGTTAAGATAATGATATTGCCGGCCGGCACGTCTTTCAGGTCTTCTACCGAAAACTCACCGATTTTGATATTGTTCAAGGCATCGGGATCTTCGCCTTGGTAAATCGTCACATCAACGGCTATTTGACCATCGTGATACGTCTCAAAGGCTTCGGATTTTCGGCAGGGCAACACGCTGTTTTTATGAATAATCGGGATGAATTGGTAAGGATAGGAGACGCCGTCTAAATAGCCTATGGCGCTGGTGCCATAGGTGTAAGGCGTCACATCGACCAAAACAGTATCGATTTGTTGGCCGTTGATCATGGCAGCCTGCGTGGCTGCGCCCATCGCCACGCATAAGTCCGGATCTACCTCGCTGTGCGGCTCAAAACCGAATTCATCGAACAGCCGCTCGCGGATGCAGGGCGTACGAGTGGAGCCGCCGACCAGGATGATTTCATCAATATCGGAAGCCGTCATTCGCGCCCCTTTCAGTGCGATATGCACGGCATCCATGGTGGCGTTGATATAGTCGTCTATCATCTCTTCATAAGTCGAACGCGCAAGTTCCAAGCTTAAGTGGATAGGCGCGCCGTCATGTTCAAACAAATACTCTTCTTCAATTGCTGCGAATGGTTCGTCGGACAGCAGCAGCTTGGCATTTTCGGCCGCGCGGGTAATGCGGGCCAGTGCCTTACTATGCTGGATAATATCGACGCCGTGCAATGCCTGGATGTGTTCCTGGATGTGATTAATGATTTGTTGATCGAAATCGTCGCCGCCCAGATGGTTGTCGCCGTGGCTGGATAGCACCTCCACCACGCCGGCTTGCACATTCACTACGGATACATCGAAAGTGCCGCCGCCTAAATCATATACCAGCATGCGTTTGGCTGTGCTTTCACCGGCGCCGTAGACCAAGGCCGCAGCAGTTGGTTCATTGATCATGCGCACCACGTCCAGACCGGCGATTTGTCCGGCTTCGTGCGTGGCTTGGCGTTGCGCGTCGGAAAAATAAGCCGGCACGGTAATCACGGCTTTGCTGATAGTCTGACCGACGTGTTGCTCGGCGATGGCTTTCAGCCGTTTTAGGATGATGGCAGAAATTTCCTGCGGGCTATAAGCCTTACCGGCCATCAGCACTTGGGTGTCTTGACCCATTAAACGTTTGATCGAGCGTATAGTGCGCTCGGGATAAATAAGATATTGATTGCGGGCGGTTTCCCCGACCAGGATTTCACCGTTGTCGTCGATACCAACCACGGAGGGCAAGATCTTTTTGCCGGCGCTTGCTATGACTTGCACCTTGCCGTTTTCCACCACTGCTACTTCCGAGTTAGTGGTGCCCAAGTCGATGCCGATAATGATGTCATTCATAATTTTTCTAGGTGTTTAGAGTTTGTTGACTTTAACTTCGGCCAAACGCAGAATTTGGTTCTCAAACAAAAAACCTTTGCGTAATTCTTCGAGGACGATGCCGTTTTCTAGTTCCGGATCATGGCCGATTTCCAGCGTAGTCATACTATGCGCATCGAACAGTTTGCCGACGCAGTCTATAGGATAAACCCGGCGGCGTTGCAACCATTGCTCGAAACGCTTCAGCGTGATTTCCTGGCCTTTGCCGAAACTTTCAATGAAGCGGACGTCTTGTGGTTTAGAGTGTTTGAACAAGCCATTGACCGGTCGATAGTTTTGCAAGGTCTGATAAGCAGTGCTGAGCCGGTCATATATGTCGATGATGTCCAATAGCATGCCGCTTTGGACTTCGCGGCGTTGTTGCTGCAAGCGTTCGGCGCCGGCGGCAAGCTCGTCTCTTAGCGTCTGGTTATCGGCTTGCAGCGTTGCTAATGCTTCGGCCAAGGTATCCAGGGTGGCTTTAAACTGCCTGGATTCGGCCTTCACTTCGCTTTTTAACCCGGCCAAATCGCTGAATAAGGCCGTCAAATCCGGTTGCTCGACCGCCGTTAAGTGCGCGAAATCGGTTTGCTCCAAATAGTGCTGCAGAGACGTCAGCAAGGTATTTTGCGGGGTTTCGTCGGTCATTAGGGTTTGGTTATGAAAGCGGATAATAAGGATTTTTCCATCGGCACGGCGTTCAGTAACTTTAAGAAGTCGTCTGCCGGAATTGGCGGTAAGGCCGAGTCTTGCCGGAAGGCCTGATCCAACAGTTCATCGAATTCAACCGTGGGTACATGAAATAAAGCATGTCTTAAGCGGCTGTCTTCATCTTTGATGGCTTCGTAGGCTTGCTGAATTTGTTGGAAGCGGTTTCTATCCCGGTCAGGCGGGTTTTCTTTCACCTGTTGCAAATAAGCGAGTTTGATCTCGCTGTCAGTCGTTTGCTGGCTTACGCCCAGAATTTGATAAGGTGTTGTCATGCGGATTGAGTAGGTTTAAAAAAACGGCAGCGACATTTGTGGTGAGTTGTTCTTCTCGAAGCGGTAGACAATATCTTCAAAACGAATGCCGATGTCAATATTCAGCTCATCTGCAGCATTGAGTAGAGCCACTGCCGAAAAAAAGTCTGGATTCATAAACAGATTCATTAGTTTTTTCGCATCGATGCGTTTGCCATATTTTTGCATATTTTCGGCAATATAACGCTCCGGATCCATTCTCAGCATGGTCGCTTCTACTTTTTGTTCGATTTTGTTAATTATCTTCTCGGGCAGTTGGCTGAACAATTCATCGTAGAGGTCTGTCGTCATCTCGTCTGCATTACTATCAAATAATTCATCCTCGAAATTAGCATAAAAAGGGTTTTGAAAGCCTAGGCTTTGTTCGATAAATCGCTCTATGATATGCACGGTTTTCTGATCATTTTCTTTGCGCGCCTGTTCGGCTGCCTGTTGCAATCTCAACATGCTGGGAAAATTTAGCCGGTTTGGGTCGCCCTGGATTTCTGCATACTCATGGTAAAACAACCAAATGGGCTTTTTTGATTTAGCTTGAGCCAACTTAACGGTATGCTTCAGTAATTCGAAATGGCTGATAACTTCTAAGGCTTTGCACCAAGTCAGTAACAGGTCTTCACTATAATCTTGCTGTTGCAGCGATTTTTTGAGCGGCGCTTTGATTTTGTCCAAGGCCTCAAACAATAGTTTCGGGCTGTCGAATTGCTCATTGTAGTGCTTGATCAATGCAATTAATCGAGTCAGTTGTTGGGCCGACAGTAGATGATCTTTGCTTGGCGGCAAGGCTTTCAAAATAGAGGTGACCGACGCGTCAAGCAGCGATGCTTCTATGCAAGCCTGAAACTGGCTATTGACCGGGTCGTCATTTAATTTTTGTAAAGCCTCAGCAATCAACTGTAGTCCCTGTTTGACGTCATCCGCCGCCCAGATTTTAAAGCCTCGCAGCAAGTCCGCTTGCCGGCGCAGGCTTTTGTCCAGCGATATGTCTTCGGCGGCGAGTATTTCCTTGTCTACCAGATGAAATTTTTTGGTTTTTATCAGGCGCCGGGCATGCGCTAAATGGCTGGCAAACAACAACTGTTTGGCCAAGGTGTTCACCGGATCGATTTTCAACAATTCCTGGGCATACTTGGCTGCCTTCTTAAAGGCTTTTCTGTCTGTGGCGGAATGCGCAGCGCGGGCCAGTAAATCAATATCCTTAGGGAAGCGTTTTAAGCTCAGTTCCAGCCAGTGTTCGTATTCGTCGGGATTGGGGTTTTGCTTGTCGTAATAAGCGAGTACTTTAAGATAGCTGTCTTTATGCTCCGGGTCGTAGTCCAGGCTTTCTACGGTAAAGCCCATGGCTTCCCTTTTAGAAACATTATCCGCAATATGTCGCAAAATCAGCGCTGTTTTCCGGTCGTTTTCCAAATTTTTGTTGTTTTGTAAGGCCTTGATACATTGCCGCCAATAATGTATAGCGTCGTAGCTATTGTCGGTTTTCTCGATCAGCAAGGCTTGAATTCTGTGTTCTTCGAAGCCGTTATAACTGATAAAGTTTTTTAGATAATCCTTGATGCCGGGCGGGTAATCCGCGAGTTTGCTTTGGCAAAAATCTTGGGCGGTTTCGGCGTCAAACAAGGACTGAAATTGAATGGCTAGATTAAATTGGCTTTTATCGGTTTGCTTGCCTTGCAGTTTTTGTAAGGTATCCAGCAGTTCCGTTTGCTTATTGGACAGTCCCTTGGCGCGGGCGATTATCCGTCTTTGCGTGTGGTCCAGATTGAGTGCAGATGCTACGAAGCTTGCGCCTTGTTGCTTATAAGCCAGCAGGGCGTCTGCAACTGGCCGATAGGGCGATTGCGCGGGGATTTTCGATAGTAAGGTTTGGGTTTGTTCGATAGATTCTGCGCTGGTTTGTTGCGCTTTCAGCAAGGCGCGTAAATCCCGAAAAGCCGAACGGAACGGCAGTTGTTTCAATGCTTCGTCCATTTGCGCTGGTTGCTGGTTCTGATAGGCCTGTAGCGCCTGCTTGATCAAGCCCCAATGTGTCAGCAAAGCAGAGTCTGACGGCAAATGCTGTGCCAGATCCGCAGAGCCGGAAACCAGCAGAAAACCCAGCCAAGTTGCTAGTTCCGGGAAGCTTTCATCCAAATCTTTAGCAGATAACTGCTTTACCTTAGCATAGGCTTTTTGGGTGCTTTTGGCCGCCAATAGCAGCAGAATATAGGTATCTACAGCGGTCAGTGGTTGTTTGGTCCATTCCGCGTAATTTTCCCATAACACTGCGGCTTCTTTCGGCATGGCTTTGGCTGCCATGCCCAAGGCTCTTTGCAGATAGCACTCGGCTAACTGTTGTCGATAAAATTCAGTATCCCAGCGTTTCAGCAAGTCCTTATAGATTTCAGCCGCTTCTTTATAGCGCTTGGCGGCAATATGCGTTAAGGCGTTTTGCTCTAAGGTGCTGGCGGGGAAGTCGGCAGAGGCTTTGGTGCTGGGTTTTTTCATGATGCCGGAGAAGGTAGTTCCAGAAAGCGCTTTTGCTGTTTGTTGAATCTATTATAAGCATAACAAAGCATCAAAAAAAATTTCTTATTTAAGTAATTTTGCAACCTTTTCTTGAAGTATGCATCGCATACTTTTTCGGGCTTTGAATACGCCAAGGCCAAAAAAACTATGAGATGCATGCCCTACATGGTTAATAATTTGTATGTGTTAAATTTTAATTTAAATCAATATCTTGAAACTTTAATGCTAGGCAGGCAATCAATTTAAGCCTAAAGTCTAGGCAAAAATAAATCTCCTAATCAAGGTCGTT
Organism: uncultured Pseudomonadota bacterium; assembly: GCA_963705975.1. Classification (GTDB taxonomy): domain Bacteria; phylum Pseudomonadota; class Gammaproteobacteria; order Methylococcales; family Methylomonadaceae; genus Methylomonas. The sequence continues at coordinate 10,199 of CAVPMI010000058.1, read as the reverse complement.
TTGCTCTATCATTCAGAGCCAAATTCCGGACGTAGGTGTTTATGTCTCTTTGGCTACGGTTAGGACAGGCTGTTTAATTCTTGATTTACAAAATAAAATACGTTAAAGCACTATCGAATAGTCTATCCTTGCGACTCTAAAATCGTTCACGACATGAAAATTTTACATATTCTCGACCACTCAATACCTTTGCATAGCGGCTATACCTTCCGCACCCGCGCGATTCTTGAACAACAGCGAAAACTCGGCTGGGAGACTTTGCATGTCACTTCCGCCAAGCAAGGCGCTAGCCAGGCCGATGTCGAAACTGTCGACGGTCTAATTTTTTACCGTTCCCCGCAACCACAAGGCTGGCCCACAAAACTGCCAGTATTGAATCAATGGGCGATAGTGCAAACCTTGGCGCAACGGCTGGATGAAATAATCCCGCAACTGAAACCCGATATACTGCACGCCCATTCCCCGGCCCTAAACGGTTTGGCGGCCTTAAGGATGGCCAAAAAATATAATTTGCCGCTGGTCTACGAATGCCGGGCTTTTTGGGAAGATGCTGCGGTCGATCACGGCACCACCCAGGAAGGCAGTGTACGCTATCGTTTAACAAAAATGCTGGAAACCCATATCTTCAAACATGCTAACGCTGTCACCACTATATGTCAGGGTTTGCGCAAGGATATTATTAGTCGAGGCATAGCCGCCGACAAAATCACCGTGATTCCGAATGCGGTAGATATCGAAAAATTCAGTTACGGCGTTGCTGCAGAAGCCGATTTGCTCAAAGAATTGCAGTTGGACGGTAAGACAGTACTGGGCTTTATAGGCTCTTTTTATGCCTATGAAGGCTTGTTGCTTTTGCTTGAAGCCTTGCCATCCATCATCAGACACAGGCCGGAAGTGCGGTTGTTATTGGTTGGCGGTGGGCCGCAACAACAATTAATCTGCGAAAAAGTCGCAGCACTGAACTTGCGCGATTATGTGATCCTGCCCGGCAGAGTGCCGCATGACCAGGTACAGCGCTACTATAATTTGGTCGATATTTTGGTTTATCCACGGATGGCGATGCGCTTAACTGATCTGGTCACGCCGTTAAAACCCCTGGAAGCGATGGCCCAAGGCCGGCTTTTAGTAGCCTCGGATGTCGGCGGCCATCATGAATTAATCCGAGATCGGGGAACCGGCTATTTGTTTAAAGCAGGCGATCAGGATTCGCTGGCGGAAACGATTTTAGCTGCCTTGGACGATCAGGCAAATTGGGAAGCCATCCGCCAGGCGGGAAGACGCTATGTAGAAGATGAGCGGAATTGGCGGGTTAGCGTAGCCAATTACCAAGCGGTTTATAGCAATTTATTGTCTATGGCAAATAATTAAGCGAGTAAGTCTATGCAGGTTTTTATACGAATTAATCAACCAGAAACGTAACCATGACTAAATTTGCAGGATGGATAGGACCTGAGCTACAGGCCGCACAGGCGCTGAGTCTGTTACAGAAACTCACAGCAGCCGACCTTACTCTCAATAATTTTACCGGCGCTGCTTATGGGTTGGCTGTACCCGAGTCTGCGCTACAGCAAAGCGACGCCTTGTTGCTGGTGGCTGCGCAGCCGGTTTGCCCCGCAGTGCGCGGACAAAGCGCCTTGCAAGCCTATCGGGAGCGGGGCGAGCAGTTTCTGGCTGGTTTCACTGAGCCCTTTTCGCTGTTGATTATTGACGCCGAGCGGCAAAAACTCGTGTTGGTGACCGATCCGATAGGTCTCAGTAACATTTATTATGCGCAAACTGCGGACGGCTTAGTGTTTGGCTCCAACGCCGATTATGTGGTTCGGCATCCGCAGGTCAGTCAGGAAATTGCCCCGCAAAGCATTTACGATTACATTTATTATCACCATTGCCCCAGCCCTAATACGATTTATCAACAGGTCAAAAAGCTGGAAGGCGGGCAGGCGCTGGTTTATGAAAACGGTCGCATCACTTTGCAGCGATACTGGCAGCCTCATTTCTCGGAGCAACTGAGCGGTAGTTTGCAGCAGGCCGGAAAGGAATTGCAGGAGTTTTTATTCTCTGCCGTTAGCGGCTTGGTCGATACCGAAGATAATACCGGCGCATTTCTGAGCGGCGGTCTGGATAGTTCCAGTGTCTCCGGGGCTTTAGCGAAAGTGTTTCCCGGCAAGGCGAAAACCTTTACTATGGGCTTTCCGGTTGCCGAGTATAACGAGACAGAATACGCTAATATTGCCGTTACCCGCTTTAACACCCGGCAACATGAATACATAATTACGCCGGAAGACACCGTAAACGCCGTACCGATTATCGCGGCGTTTTATGATGAGCCTTTTGGAAACTCCTCAGCTTTGGCTGCCTATTACTGTGCGAAATTGGCCAAGCAGCATGGGGTGTCGCGGTTATTAGCCGGCGACGGCGGCGACGAAATATTTGCCGGCAATGAGCGTTACGCCAAGCAAAAGTTGTTTGAGTATTACCATCGCCTGCCTGGATTTATAAGCGGGGGGCTGGAGGCCGGTCTAAATGTTTTGCCCGCAGGTCTGGCAAATCAGAAAATTCCTTTTAAACTGTGCCGCTATATCGAACAAGCCAAGACCCCCATGCCGGATCGTTTGCAGGAATATAATTTTTTGCATCGTCACGCGGCGACGGATATTTTCAATGCGGAATTTCTGACGCTAATCGATACCAATGCACCTTTGCAACTTTTGAAAGACAGTTACCATAGGCCGGAAAACGCCAGCCAGCTCAATCGTATGATGGCTATGGACTGGAAAACAACTTTGCACGATAATGACTTGGTTAAGGTAAACCGCATGTGTGAACTGGCTGGGATTGAGGTCTGTTACCCGCTGCTGGATCAGCGGATTGTGGACCTCTCTTGCCGGATTCCATCCGCCGAAAAACTAAAAGGCCAAAAACTGCGCTGGTTTTACAAGCAGGCTATGGCGGATTTTTTGCCGGAAAGAATTATCAATAAGCCAAAACACGGTTTCGGCTTACCGTTTGGGGTTTGGTTGCGGGACCATCAGCCGCTGAAAGATTTGGCGTATGATGCTATTGCTGGTCTAAAAAAACGCGATTATTTTAAACCGGAATTTCTGGATCACGCCATAGAGATGCATCAAAGCATACATGCCGCGTATTATGGCGAATTAATTTGGATTCTGATGATGTTAGAGTTGTGGTTTGTCGGTAAAAGCTGCGATAATAAATGACCTAAATGATTAGGTTAACGGGGGAAGGAAAGGGGGGCTAGCAATAAAAATTACAATTAAGCTTCCCTTTTCTCTAAAAAAAGAATAAAATTCCTGTTCTGTTTGTCGCAGAATGAAGCGCTAAGAAAAATTAGGGAGATGTTATGCTTATCTTGACTCGAAGAGTGGGGGAAACTCTGATGATTGGTGACGAAGTAACTGTTACCGTTCTGGGGGTGAAAGGGAATCAGGTTCGAATAGGTGTTAACGCTCCGAAAGACGTGTCTGTTCACAGAGAAGAAATTTACGAAAGAATTAAAAAAGAACAATCAGAGTCCGGCAATTCCGGGGTTTGAGAGTCTACTGAATTAGGAGAGATGGCCGAGTGGCCGAAGGCGCTCCCCTGCTAAGGGAGTATGGGTCAAAAGCCCATCGAGGGTTCGAATCCCTCTCTCTCCGCCACCCACTAAAATAAAAATAAAATATTATTTGACATAGAGGCTAAAATACATAATAATAAGCGGCTCAGATAAGCGCCTGTAGCTCAGCTGGATAGAGTACTCGGCTACGAACCGAGCGGTCGGGAGTTCGAATCTCTCCAGGCGCGCCATATATAAAAAGTGTTATTCCCCTGTAGCTCAGTCGGTAGAGCGGATGACTGTTAATCATTAGGTCGGCGGTTCGAGCCCGTCCGGGGGAGCCAAAATATCAAGGGCTTAGGTATATTGCCTAGGTCCTTTTTTTTGCCTGTCAAAAGTGAACAGTAAGCAAATAGTAAGCAGATTATGGGAATACAAATCAACGGTATTTCTTCGTTGAAGCCTTAACCCATCTTTAACAAGTCAAATTAATAAGCATTTAAAAACAATATGTTGCGTATAAAAAAAATCGGTGTGGCACTACATTCTGAAAAATTGAGTCCTGTCTCAGTATTTTAGGCTATCGTTTTGCTAATACCTCCGGGTGCCGGATTAACTTTTAGTGCCTTATAAATATCCATCTGCTCGGGTTCCGCTTTGGTGGCTTTACGCACATGTAAAGCTTTACCATCGGCTCGACGGAAACTGACCGTGACGCGGTTTTGAGTACTCAATATTTCCCGTAGAGTCCTCCAACTGCTGCTGAAATTGACGTCAGATTCTTTTAGACGCCGGCGAATGAGTTGCACAAACTGATAGGCCAATACGGTGATTGTTACGTCCGCCTCTATTTAATTCCTAACCCCCGTTTTAGTCCCGATGTCATTCAGGGATATTGAAGATCCAATCACTTTTTTAGCGCGAGACAACTCCAGTTATTAAAAAGGCTGGTGCTCCTCTGTTATCGTGGGAAGTTTCTCACACTTAGTCACGCAGAAAGAGACCAGCCTATGAAGCGGATTGTCGCATCAATTCTTACTCTCCAACAACATCTTGATTCCTTATCCAATCAGCCCATTCTCTATCGACCTATTGCTTGTCCAAATTGTTCTTTTGGCAAGCTGTGGTGTCATGGCTGTTATGAAAGGAAAGCGGATAAGCAATCATTAAATTCCGAGTCGCTTAATCCGATTCCGATTCCTCGCTATTTATGCCGGGGTTGCGGTCAGACCTGCTCCCGATTACCCGAATGCATTGCGCCTCGCCGCTGGTATGACTGGGCGATTCAACAGGCGATCATTCTGATGTTTTTAAGTGGCTGCTCTTTGCATGGATGTTCGCGGCAATGTGGTTTGGATCGTCGTACGCTTCGCCGTTGGTGGACTGAACTGCAAGTGCGCCATCATGAATTCCAATTGTTTTTACGCGCTCGGTTTCCAGAGTTGGGGCGGTCTATCGATTTTGCTGATTTTTGGCGACAGTGTTTGCAAGCCATGCCCTTGAGTCGGGCGATGTATTGGCTGGATAGAGAAGGTGTAGTCGTCCCGTGATGAATTGAATTTAAACGGGCTTGGGACATTCGGCTGGCTTCATTTTCAAGACCCCACACACTTTGCCCAGTTCCAACTGTGTGCATTGTCGTTTTTCATAAGGGCTCCTTTTAACCTGCAGGAGTTTGACATGAAAGAGTTCAATGCCATGGCCTTGTTTCGGCTCTCGGTACTGGGACCATTAGTCAGCCGCGACGATTTGGAGCGCGGCGATCTACAAAAAATTATTCGGGAATTAGCCCAAAAGGAGTACGCCATCCCAGGCTCCCATCGGCGCTTTCTGGGCGAAAAAACCATTGAGTCTTGGTATTATGCTTGGCGACGTAAAGGCATTGATGGCTTAGTGCCCCAGCAGCGTATAGATAGAGGCGCATCTAAATTGTCGACAGCGGTTCAGGTAGCGCTGATAGCCGCCAAGCGAGAAAATCCACGCCGCTCTATTCGGCAACTCAAACAGTTGCTGGAAAGTTCAGGGATGGTGTCGCGCGGCACTGTATCACGGTCAGCCATCCATCGTTTGTTAAAGCAACAAAACCTTTCGCGTCCGGCGGATTCCTCGTCAGTTCCGGAAGAACATCGCCGGTTTGTCGCTGAGTGGGCTAATTCCATCTGGTATGGCGATGTCATGCATGGCCCCACGGTGATGTTAAAGACCGGACGCTGTAAAGTGCTTTTGGTTTCCCTCATGGATGACGCCTCGCGTTTAATCGTAAGCGCGCAACGCCGACACGTTGATTATTCAAACCAGTTTCTGATTTTTTTTAAATTCAAAATACTCAGCCGAAAACGGCAGCAATTCATCGATCCGGCTATTCGGCCAGACCGGCAGTTTTTCCAGCGTGTCTTTCAACCAAGCGGCCGGGTCCAAGCCGTTGAGCTTGGCGGTGCCCAGCAAGGTTTGGATGGCCGCCGCCCGTTGTCCGGCGCGCTCGGAACCGGCGAACAACCAATTACGCCGGCCAATCGCTATTGGGCGTATGCAATTCTCCGTCGGATTATTATCAATGGGTAGATGGCCGGTTTCGGCATAGCGGATCAGCGCCGGCCAGCGTCTCAGCGTGTAGTCCAAGGCTTTGGCGGTCGAACCCCCATTCGCCGTGGTAACCCGTATTTGAATCAACCAGTGATGAAGCGTTTTCAAGTGCGGTAGGCTCTTTTCCGCGCGGAGTTGCTTTCGGCCTGCAATGTTCATCTTTGCTCCCTCGGTTTCAATGGTATAGAGCACGGCGATGCGCTGCAGGGCTTCCCAGGCCATAGGACTTTGGTTTGCCTGATGCAGGTCGAAGAATTTACGGCGCACATGCGCCCAACAAGCCAACTCGGTACAGAGCTGTCCGAGGCCATTGTCGACGAACAGCGCTTTATAGCCGGTATAATCGTCCACCATCAGATGGCCTTTCCAGTCCCCCAAAAACTGACGAGCATGTTCGCCGCCCCGTCCCTTGCAGTAGTCGAAGACAATGATGCGTGGCGTCTGCCCGCCCGCCAAGTCGTTGCTGCGATAAGCCCATAAATAGGCTTTTCGGGTTTTTCCCTTCCCGGGGTCGAGTTGCGCCACGGGCGTCTCATCCGCCAACAAGGTCTTACCTTGCTGCAGATGCCAAATCAATCGATCTACCAAGGGTTGTAAGGCCACGCCGACGCGCCCCACCCATTCGGCCAGTGTCGAACGGGCCAGAGTGACTTTGTCGCGTGCCGCGATTTGTTCCAACCGATAGAGCGGCAGATGATCCAAATACTTACAGATCACCACCCAGGTCAACAAACTCACGGTGGCCATGCCGCCATCAATCACGGCAGCCGGAATCGGTTCGGCGATGACCGTCTCGCACGGGCGGCAGGCATATTGGGGGCGAATGTGCCGGATGACGGAAAACTGGGCGGGTTCGACATGCAGTTGTTCGGTGATGTCTTCACCGATTTTAACCAAGGCGGTGTTACCGCATTTTCCGCAAATGCAGTGTTCGGGCTCGTGGCGAATTTCAATGCGCGGCAAGTGATCCGGCAGCGGTTGACGGCCAGCGCGCGGGCGTTTCGGTTTGGCAACGGTCTCGCCCGGTTGCGGGTCGGCCAGTTGTTCGATTTCCGCTTCGATGGCCGCCAAATCGCTCGCCCAGGTTTCGGCGAACAGATCCTGTTGGAGTTTTGACAACATTTCGCTTTTCACACCATAACGCATCCGGCGGATATGGGCCAACTCATGCGTCAGCGCTTCGATTTTGAAGTCCTTGGCTTTGATGACGGAATCTTTAGCCAAGATATCGGCGTTTTTGGCTTGGATTTCCAACTCTTTAAGCTGCAGCAACTGTGCATCGCACTCTACTTGATCCAGTAGTGATTGAACCAGTGCCGCCACTTGTTTTTTAGCGGCGGGATCAAGGTCTAAATGGTCCAGTTCGGCGAGTGATTTCATGGTGAATATTATACCATGAAATACCCTGCAAGCCTTGTTATTACTGGGTTTTTTGTTGTATTTTCTCGATATTTCAGCCATCGCAAATCAAGTCATCCGACTTGCCATTCCGCTTTGGGAGTGGCGGACAAACGCTGCCAATCGACACCGGCGATCAGCCACTGCCATTGCGCCTGGCTGATCGAAAAACCCGCGTCCTTCGCCTTGGGCCAAACAAAATGGCCGCGATGCAAACGGCGCTGGCAACACCAGACGCCGTTGCCGTCCCAAAGCAATAACTTCAAACGATTACCAGAGCGATTACGAAAAACAAACGCCGATCCCGCGCAAGGCGCTTGCCCAAGTGCTTGCTGGACGATAGACGACAATCCGTCAATGCCGCGCCGCATGTCAACCGGTGCAACCGCCAACCAGATTTGAGGCGGGCTGGCAATTAATTCAGGCATGACAACAACTCCGCCAGCCAGGGGGCCGAGATTGACAACGGCAATTCGAGTAGATGGCCCTGGGCATGTTTAAAGACAATCGCTCCCGTGGCCGACGGCTTCACCACAACCGGAATCAACGCGGGTAACGCGCCTTTTTGCTGCTTTCGATAGTCGCTTAACCGCGCTCCAAAGGTATTGTCGTTTAGATCATGCAGGCGGCAATAGTCTGACTGCCTAAGGCCGCTCCGCTGCCACGCCTCAATATGATTGATCCACTTGGTTGTGACTGCCATTGCTCATCCTCATCAAAGAAAAAACACAGGATGTCAGGTTGCGGAGGGCTTTGCTAGATGGCGGGGTTGGGCGCTTACGTTTAATCGCCCATAGCGCTTTTTGCACCAGCGAAACGGCTTTGGATATCGAAGGCGTTTTAAAGCAAGCTGTGCTCAAGCGCGGCCTGCCGAAAAAACTGGTAGTGGATAACGGCCCGGCCTATCGCGCCGCCACCTTGCAAGGTATTTGTGCGCGTCTGGATATCCGGCTGATTTATTGCCGACCTTATGCGCCGGAAGGCAAGGGTAAACTGGAACGCTGGCATCGCACCTTCCGTGATCAGTTTCTGAGTGAGCTGGATTTCTCGCGCATCCATGATCTAGAGGATCTTAACGCCAGACTCTGGGCTTGGCTAGAGCAGGTCTATCACCGTAAACCCCACGGTGGCCTTGATGATAAAACGCCGCTGGAACGCTATCAGCAGGATTTGCTCAAGATCCGGCAACTGGGTCAGAAGGCGGCGAATTTGGATGCCATTTTTTATTATCGGGTGCTGCGCCGGGTGCGTAAAGACGGCACGGTATCCTACCAGGGCCGTGATTTCGAGGTGCCTTATGAACTGTCCGGTAAAAACGTGCGTTTGGTGGTCGATCCTCATGCCGGACAGGTCATGGGTATTGAAAATGATGAGGGCAAAAGCTTGGGGGCAGCCACACCTCTTGACGCCCTGGCAAATGCGCATCGCCGCCGGCGAAAACCGGAAGCCGTCACGCCGCCATCCACTAGCACAATGCCCCAAAAAGGGCCTAATCTCGTGGAACTGGCCTTTGAACAGCATTATGCTCACACGACAGAGGAGAAGGACTGATGTATCGTCAACACTTTGGTATTAAAGCGGAACCCTTGGGTAAGGCGCAAATTGAACTCTGGGATGATGGCACACTGGCTGCTTTGAACGAACGCTTCCAGTGGCTATTGCAAAGTCCAGGGCTGGGGCTTCTGACCGGCGAGGCCGGCGTCGGTAAAACGGCGGCATTACGGCATCTGACACATGGCTTAAATCCTCATCGCTATCAGGTCATTTATTTGGCTGAAACGGATTTTGGCCGCACCGATCTTTACCGGAGCATGGCGGCAGAACTCGGCATTGAACCGGCTTACCGGCGGGCTCAACTCTGGCGTGATCTCAAAACCCGTATTCAGGAATTGGCTGACAGTAAACAACTGTTACTGGTATGGATCATTGACGAAGCCCAAAATCTACCGCCAGAGTTCTTTCGGGACTTCCCGGCCTTTCTGAATTTCGCCTTCGACTCGCGTGACTTGATGGCCGTCTGGCTAGTCGGTCACCCAAGTCTGGCTCAAACTCTCAATCGGGCGCCGTATGCCGCTCTGGCTGGACGCATCCAGGTGCGATTGCAACTCATGCCCATCTCCGAACGCGAACGGTTTACCGCTTTGATAACGCATGCGCTCAAAGTCGTCGGTTGCCAGCATACCTTGCTGGCCGACTCCGGCATGGAGTTGTTACGCATGGCGTCCCAAGGCTTACCCAGGCAGGCAGGACGAATTCTGAAAACCGCTATGCAGATGGCCGTTCCCAAGGGACTCAACCATCTGCCCGATGACTTACTGCAACAAGCGATTGAGGCATTGCGATGATCATTGATATCGACACAGAAACACTCTTCCCGGATGGACTTTCCGACGAAGCCATAAACGCCATTAATGATGTTCTCCTTGAGATCGCCATACAGTGGGAAAATAAACACTATCACCAACTGAAGCGATATTACAAGGGACAACAGCTCGACTTGTTTGATCCCAGACAACCCTGGAATAGGAGAAAAACAGGCTGAAGCCCTACATTTTGTCTCGCGCTATCTTAGGACTGAATGCCGCCTGGGATAGCGTGGGTCAATCCGTGCTTTTAACCCTCAAATAGGGTGGTACGGGTTCCCTTAATTTAGGCGGGACAT